>DATCOJ010000001.1:0-3337 GCA_036564785.1 Rhizomicrobium sp.
CCCAATGGCCTTCCTACTGCCTACTGCCTACTGCCTACTGCCTACTGCCTACTGCCTACTGCCTACTGCCTGAAAACCCCTTGCCTTCCGCAACCAGCTTCTCCAGCAGAGCGGAGGGCTTGAAAGCATCGCCCATCTGCGCCTGCCATTCCTTCATTTTGGCCAACACCTTATCCAGACCGATCAGGTCGCCGTACCACATCGGGCCGCCCCGATAGACCGGCCAGCCATAGCCGTTGATCCACACGATATCGATGTCGCTGGCGCGGATGGCTTTCCCCTCTTCCAGAATCTTCGCGCCTTCGTTGATCATGGGATAGATGCAGCGCTCGACGATCTCCTCGTCGGAAATCTGGCGCGAGTTGACGCCGCTCTTGGCGCGGAACTCCTCGATGATCTTGGCGGTGATCGGCGAGGGCTTAGCGTTGCGGTTCTCGTCGTAATCGTAATAGCCGGCGCCGCTCTTCTGCCCGCGCCGGTCGAGTTCGCAGAGCCGGTCGCGGATGGTCTCGCCTTTCGACTTCTCCTTGTTCCAGCCGATGTCGAGCCCGGCCAGGTCGCTCATCGCGAACGGCCCCATGGGGAAGCCGAAATCGTAGAGCACGCGGTCGACGTCCCACGGCATGGCGCCTTCCATCACCAGCTTCTGCGCCTCGCGCTGGCGCTGGAACAGCATGCGGTTGCCGACGAAGCCGGGGCAGACGCCCACCAGCGCCGCGATCTTGCCGATCTTCCTTGCGGTCTGCATGGAGGTGGCGATCACGGGCTTGGACGTCTTGTCGGCCCGCACCACTTCCAGGAGCTTCATGACATTGGCGGGCGAGAAGAAGTGCAGGCCGATCACCGCTTCCGGCCGCTTGGTGACGCTGGCGATCTCGTCGATGTTCAGCGCCGAGGTGTTGGTGGCGAGAATGGCGCCCTGCTTGACGATGGCATCGAGCTTGCCGAACACCTCCTTCTTCACCTCCATGTTCTCGAACACGGCCTCGATCACCAGATCGCTGTCGGCGAGGTCCTCGAGCTTCAGCGATCCCTTGAGCAGGCTCATGCGCTTCTCGACATCGGCCGAGGTCATGCGGCCCTTCTTGGCCGTGCTCTCGTAGTTCTTGCGGATGACGGAGAGGCCGCGGTCGAGCGCCGCCTGCTGCGATTCCACCAGGGTCACCGGAATGCCGGCATTGGCGAAGTTCATGGCGATGCCGCCGCCCATGGTTCCGGCGCCGACGATGCCGACCTTGGCGATCGGGATGAGCGGCGTGTCCTCCGGCACATCTGGCACCTTCCACACCTGCCGCTCGGCGAAGAACACATATTGCTGCGCTTTCGATTGGCTGCCGGTGAAGAGTTCGCGGAAGAGTTCGCGCTCCGCCTTCAGGCCCTCCTCGAACGGCAAGTTCACCGCCGCCTCGATGCAGCGGATGTTGTTCTCCGGCGCCATGAAGCCGCGGAAGCGCCGCGCGTTCTCCTTGCGGAACTTGTCGAAGATCTCGGGATGGCCGCGCGCCGCCTTCACCTTGTCGTCGCTGTCGCGAACCTTCTTCAGGGGGCGATGCTCGGCCAGCACTTTGCGGGCGAAGGCCAGCGCGGTTTCGCGCAAGGCCCCTTCCGGCGCCAATTCGTCAATCAGCCCCACCTCCAGGCATTGCTTGGCCGGCACGTGACGGCCGCTCGTTACCATGTCGAGCGCCATCTCCACGCCGACGATGCGCGGCAGCCGCTGCGTGCCGCCGGCGCCGGGCAGCAGGCCGATGTTCACTTCCGGCAGGCCGCAGCGCGCGCTCGGCACCGCCACGCGATAATGCGCGCACAGCGCCACTTCCAATCCGCCGCCCAGCGCCGTCCCATGAATGGCCGCGATCACGGGCTTGGGCGAGCCTTCGATGATGTCTTCGACCTCGAACAGGCTGGTGCCTTTCGGCGGCTTGCCGAACTCGGTGATGTCGGCGCCGGCGATGAAGGTTTTGCCTTCGCAGATGAGCACGATGGCCTTGGCGCTCGGATCGGCGATGGCCTGCCGGAACGCTTCCGCCAGTCCGTCGCGCACATTGGCGGACAGCGCATTCACCGGCGGCGAGTTCAGCGTGACGATGGCGATCTCGCCGTCGCGGGAGAGGTCTGTGACGGGATTGATGGCGGTCATGGGTCAGCCCCTGATATTTTGTCAGGGAGAAAGATGCGATAGCCGGGCCGCTGGAGTCCAGAACGAGGAAAAGGAGGTGCTGATTGCACCCGGATCGCTCGCAAAAAGGCTCGCGACCGGGTGATGACGGGTTGGGAGTTATTTTGAAATTGGATCCTTCACCCGCGCCCCAGCGCCAGGTCGCATACGAAGGGATTGGTCTTGCGCTCCCAGCCGAAGGTCGAGGTTTGGCCGTGACCGGGGACGAAGCGCATGTCGTCGCCCAGCGGCCACAGCCGGGTGGTGATGGATTCGACGAGCTGGGCGTGATTGCCGCGAGGAAAGTCGGAACGGCCGACCGAACCTGCAAACAGCACGTCGCCCACGAAGGCCAGCTTCGACGGCGCGTGGAACAGGACAACGTGACCGGGGGTGTGACCGGGACAGTGCCGCACGCCGAGCGTGACCTCGCCCAGCTGCACCTCATCGCCGTCCGCCAGCCAGCGGCCGGGCTGGCAGGCCTCGCCGGCAAAGCCATAGCGGCCGCAATCCTCCGCCAGCCGCTCGAGCAGGAAAGTGTCGTCGGGATGCGGCCCCTCGATGCCGACGCCGAACGTCCGGGCCAGCGCCACCGCGCCGCCGGCATGGTCCAAGTGGCCGTGGGTCAGCAGAATCTTCGTGATTTCAACATTTTGCGAGGCGATGGCCTGCTCGATCCGGGGCAGATCCCCGCCCGGGTCGATCACCGCGCCCAGGCCTGTCCGGCTGCACCAGACCACCGAGCAGTTCTGCCGGAACGGCGTGACCGGCACGATCATGGCTTTCAGGGCGGGCTCGGACACTGGCGCGCTCGGGATTTCGGCCTGCTCCAATAGCAAGAAGGCCGCGAAAGATTGTTACCAAAAATACAGCAGGCTCACATCACGGGCCCCGAAATGTGCCCGTATTGCAACAGCTTAACCCGCGGTTCCATTGATATTTTCGCCTCCAATGCTAATATCCCAAGCGGTATCATAGGTCTCGGGCGGGGGATCCGCCCAAACGGGGGTTCTGTGCGTATTCGCGTGCTCATGGCTGCCTTGACGGCGACCGGCTTCATGGCCGGCGCACCGCTTGCGCATGCCGACGCCGCCGCACCTCTGGATCGCGTCTCGCTGAATTCCGACACCCTCTTTACGCCGCTGCCTTCGGCCGCCAACGGCTCGTTCAATTTCACGC
>DATCOJ010000002.1:0-21906 GCA_036564785.1 Rhizomicrobium sp.
GGATCCGGCAACAGCTCGAAAATCTCGACGAAGCGGTTCATCGGTGTCTCCATGCGAATCGCAAGACACCTTCAGAATCCGTTCAAACAAAGCCGGCAAGCCAAAAATCGCCATATGCGATTCCCCTGCCTCGTTGGGGGAAGGGAATTTCCATCGTGTAGGCGATCTCCAAGACTTCAAAGTTCCCCCGCGCGGCGCAGTAGGCATTGAGCTCGCTCCGTCCTTCTCCATCGACCGCGGCGATCAGCCAGAGGAAACCGTCCTCGAAGGCGCCGGCGCGGTCGCGTGCCGAAGGCTCGGCGCGGCCCTTGGGGTGCGAGTGGTAGCAGCCGAGGATCTGGCGGCCGGTGCCGCGCAGCTCGCGCAACAGCGCGATGTGCTTCGCCGGATCGAGTTCGAAACGATCGGGCTCGTCCGCCAGGTTGGCAACCGGATGAATGGCGGTGGCGTGAAGCTCCGCGCCGTCGCGGAGGCCTTCGATGAGCCCGCAGCCTTCGCGCGGGAACGCCACGCGCGCTTCGCGCAGAACCCGCTCGCGCAACGCATCTGAAAGGAGAAAGCGCGGCAGGCTCACCGCGACGGCGCGATGACGCGGCCGATCATGCGGCCCGTGTCGGTATCGACGATGTCGACCTCTTCGCCCTTGTCGGTCTTCACCCGCAGCACCACATGGTCGCCCGCAACCGTCATCTCCTCGATCTTGGCGCCGGCGGGAAGCTGATAGATCTGGGCGGGCTCGGTCGCCGCCGATCTCGAGCCGCCCGATAGCCGGATGACGAAGCCCGCCACCAGGATCGAGAAGGCAAGAAAGATCAGCACGCCCAGCGTAATGACGACGAGGCGCATAAAGCGATAGGCTCGGTTGTCGTTGGGATCGTCATTGGCGGGAACCGTGCCGGGCAAATCAGTCAAGGACATTTCCTCCGTAGACGGAACGCCGCGCCGCGCCGCGGTGGCGCCGGAGCAGGCGGGCCTGAGGCTCGACCGCTTCCTGGCCGCGGAACTCGCCGATCTCAGCCGCTCCCGCCTGCAGGCGCTGCTGGCGGAAGGCGCGGTGGCGCGCGCGGGCCAAACGATAAGAGACGCCAATACCAGGGTCAAACCCGGGGAAACCTACGATATCTCGCTGCCGCCGCCCCTGCCCGCCACCCCCCAAGGCCAGGCCATTCCCTTGAAAATCGTCTACGAGGACGCCGATCTCATCGTCATCGACAAGCAGGCGGGCCTGGTGGTGCATCCGGCGGCGGGAAATCCCGACGGCACGCTGGTCAATGCGCTGATCGCCCATTGCGGCGCTACGCTTGCGGGCGTGGGCGGCGTGGCGCGGCCGGGCATCGTGCACCGCCTCGACAAGGATACCAGCGGACTGTTGGTCGCCGCCAAGAACGACCGCGCCATGGCGAGCCTCGCCAAGCAGTTCGCCAACCGCAGCATCGAGCGCGCCTATCATGCGGTGGCATGGGGCGCGCCGCGCGCCGGTTCCGGCGTGGTGGAAGGCGATATCGGCCGCAATCCCTTCGACCGCAAGCGCATGGCCATCGTGCGCGGCGGCGGCAAGCCCGCGCGCACCCGCTATCGCCTGATGGAGCGCTATGGCGGCGAGGCGCGCGCCTTCGCCAGCCTGATCGAGTGCCGGCTGGAGACGGGGCGCACGCATCAAATCCGCGTGCACATGGCCCATCTCGGCCATCCGCTGATCGGCGACTCCGTCTATGGACGCGCGCACAAACCGCCGCGGGCCAAGACGGAGGCCGAAGCCGCGGCCTACGCTGCCGCGGCCGAATTCCCGCGCCAGGCGCTACACGCCTGGCTGCTGGGCTTCCATCATCCCAGCCTGCACAAGCTGATGCGCTTCGAATCCCCCTGGCCCGCGGACTTCGCGGAGCTGGTCGGCGCGTTACGTGGGCTGAAGCGCGCGTAAGAACGCCGTCAAGCGGGCCTCGCCAGGCACAATAAGGAAGGGGCGCATTTCACTGGGCATTGGCAGCGTATGTCTGGGCGGGTCCGAGAATTTCTGCTATCCTGCTTCGCGGGAGGCCCGGATGGCACGCCATCGGCGTCTGATTCGCGCGATGACTCCGCTGCCGAATTGGCGGCGTGGTTTCCTGCTGCTCGTCGCCACCGCCTTCCTCCTGCAAGGCTACGTCACCCAGACTCACATTCACCGCACCGCGGAATTCGGCGGCGGGATCGCGTCGCTCGCATTCGATGCGGACAAGGCTCCCGGCAAGACTTCGGCGGCCGACAAACGCAGCGAGCAGCGCGGCAAGCTTCCCGCAAACGACGACCCCGCCAAATGCCCGTTGTGTCAGGCTGTCGGATATGCCGGCCAGTTTGTTTGGCCGGCGGCAATTGTCTTCATTCTGCCGGTGCAGGCGGCTTCTCTCGTCGCCGCCAGCGTGCCGGTCTTCGCCTCGCCACAACTCGATTCTCATAACTGGCAAGGCCGCGCTCCCCCTCGCCTCTAACTCCACCACTACGAAGCCACGCCGCTGCAGGCCGTAGCCGAACGCTACGCCGCCCGCGGCCGCGTCACCGTCACTTTCGCCGCCAGCGAACGTGCCTGGCGGCATGGGGAAGTTGGAGTCATGAGGATATCCACATTGAAGGCCGGCACGGCGCTGGTCAGCCTGAGTATCGTTTTACCTGTCCTGATCGCGCCGGCTCTCGCCGATCCGATCGAGACCGTCACCGTCACCGCCAAGCGCCTGGCAGAGGCGCGCTCCGGCATCCAGACCCAGACCGGCGCCTCGACCTACAACATCACCTCCGCCGATATCGAAAGCCAGCCGGGCGGCGAGAACACCCTGCTCAACCAGGTGATCCTGCAGGCTCCCAGCGTGGCGCAGGATTCCTTCGGCCAGTTCCATGTGCGCGGCGAGCACAACGCGCTGCAATACCGGCTGAACGGCATCATCCTTCCCGAAGGCATCAGCGTCTTCGGCCAGGCGCTCGATCCACGGCTGGCGGGTTCGGTGAGTCTCATCACCGGCGCCTTGCCTGCGGAATACGGACTCATCACCGGCGGCATCGTCGACATCCAGACCAAGACCGGATTGTTTCAGCCGGGCGGCCAGATCGGCGTCTATGGCGGCAGCCACAACGAGCTCGAGCCGAGTTTCGATTACGGCGGCTCGTCGGGCTCGCTGAACTATTTCGTCTCCGGCGATTTTCTCACCAACACGCTCGGCATCGAATCGCCGGACGGCAGCGCCAATCCCATCCACGACCGCACCGTGCAGGTTCACGGCTTCGGCTATGTGGAGGACATCCTCGACGAGCACAGCAGCCTGACCGCGATCATGGGAACTTCGATCGGCCATTACGACCTTCCGGACAATCCGGGGCAGCCGACCCAGTTCGACATTCACGGTGTGGCTGATATCAACAGCGCCACGCTGGACGAGCGGCAGCGCGAGATCACCCATTACGGCATCGTCAGCTACCTGCACAGCCAGGGTGCGTTCGATTTCCAGATCTCGGGCTTCGCACGCTATTCGAGCCTGAACTTCGCCCCCGACATCCTCGGCGACATCGAGTTCAACGGCATCGCGCAAGCCGCGTTCAAGCGCGACGAGGCCTATGGCGCGCAGGCCGAAGGCGCCTGGCACCTGAGCGACAGCCACACCATCCGGGGCGGCCTCATCGTCAAGACCGACCGCCTGACCTCGCAGACCACGTCGCAAGTCCTGCCGGCGGATTGCACCGGCTCAGGCACCATCGGCGATCCCTTCGACTGCACGGAGGTGGCCGATCCCAACAACGTACCTTTCGCGGTGGTCGACAATGGCGCCGAAACGCAAAATACCTTCAGCGCCTATCTGCAGGACGAATGGAAGGTGCTTGCGGATGTCACCATCAACTATGGCTTGCGCTTCGATGAGTACAAGGCCTTCAGCAAGGGCAGCCAGCTCAGTCCGCGCGTCAATGTGGTGTGGGAGGCCGGAGGAGGCACCACGCTGCATGCCGGTTATGCCCGCTATTTCTCGCCGCCGCCGTTCGAGCTGATCGCCACGGAATCCGTCGACAAGTTCCTCAACACGACCGCCTCTCCCGCCATCACGCTCAACGACACGCCGGTGGCAGAGCGCGCGAACTATTTCGACGTGGGCATCAGTCAGAAGTTCTCCGACGCACTCACCGTCGGGCTGGACAGCTACTACAAGATCTCGCGCGACCTGATCGACGAAGGCCAGTTCGGCGCGCCGATCATTCTCACGCCCTTCAACTACCGCAAAGGACGGCAATACGGCGTGGAGCTGACCGCCGACTACACCACGGACACCGTCTACGCCTACGGCAACGCCGCGCTGGAGCATGCGGAAGGCGAGGACATCGTCTCAAGCCAGTTCCAGTTCGATCCGGGCGACCTCACCTACATCCATGATCACTTCATTCATCTGGACCACGAGCAATATCTGACGATGTCGGGCGGCGCGTTCTATCTGTGGCGCGGCACCCGCTTCGGCGGCGACTTCCTCTATGGCTCGGGCCTCAGGAAGGACGGCGCGGTGCCCAACGGCAATCACGTGCCGGCCTACACCCAGGTCAATCTCGACGTCACCCACGTTTTCGACCTGGGCAGCGCCGGCGACCTCACCGCGCGCTTCGACGTGATCAACGTGTTCGACCAGACATACCAAATCCGCGACGGCTCCGGGATCGGCGTGGGCGCGCCCCAGTTCGGTCCGCGGCGGGGATTCTTCTTCGGTCTCTCGAAATCGATCTGACGGAGACGGAGAGAGGCGCCTAGGCGCCTCTCTCCGAATTCGGCGAGGGAGCGATCGATTGCGGAAATTCTCCGTTTCGGTGCGGCGCATGCGCGGTCCGCGGAAGGTCCGGACGAAAGTCGGGCCGTGGCCCTTCATTCTGTTCGTCGTGCTGAACGTCGTGGTGGCCCTGATCGGACGCTGGATCGAAAGCCACTATGAGGGTGCCTTGCAAAGCCGGTCCCACAACGCCCGTATCGCCGAGCCGCCGAAGAGTGGCAAGTAGGACCCTTGACCGGCGGGTGTGGCTGGCATATGTTCATTGTTCGTTCATGCAGGATCGAAGGACGAAGGGCCCCGGGAGAGGGCTCGGAGGCATCGCCCCGTGGGCCGCGAAATCGGGTTTTTGTCCAATGAAGACAAGGGTGGTAGGGGGGCCCCCCCTCCAAAATTCCGAAAACAATTCCGGCCCGGAGGGGACCGTTGTTCCAGCCGCGGCGGCGGCTGTGCCGGTCGCGGGGGCGACCCTGGCCGAGGCGCCGGCGGCCGCGGTGCCGAGCGGGGCCAAGGCTGCGCGACGGGGGCCGGGCGCGCCCAAGGGCAACCGCAACGCCGTCCGCCACGGTCTCTACACGGCCCAAGGCCGTGCCAGGAGGGCCGAAATCAAGGCGCTGCTTGCGAGCCTCAAGGCGGCCGTCAAGCGCGGGGAAAAGGTCCTCGCCAAGCGCAAGGCCCGCGCGGCCAACCGGCGCAAGGTTCGCCTCGTTCCGGGCGCTGTCCGGACCAGAAGCGGGCAAGTCATCCACGTCCGCCACACCTTCGGGGCCGATCCGCGAAAAACTGCGGCGCCGAAGGGCCCCCCGCCAGGGAATCCAGGCGATTCCCAAAACGGAGCGATGCCTTGAAGAATTCTTAGCCGCCTCTATCTGTTTACATCCGGGGTGTCATGCGTTTCGTTCTGTAGGGCTCCGGATATGGGCTTCCGTCCGCCGCGAATCGTGGCGGACAAAAAGGGGTTTGAAACGATGAGCAGCCGCGGGGTTCCCGCGCTCCAGGGTGAGGGCGGGCTATCGCGATATCTGTCCGAGATCCGGAAGTTTCCGCTTCTGGAGCCGGAACAGGAGTACATGCTCGCCAAGCGCTGGCGGGAGCACGAGGATTCCGAGGCCGCGCGCCAGCTGGTCACCAGTCATCTGCGCCTGGTCGCCAAGATCGCCATGGGCTATCGCGGCTACGGCCTGCCGGTGTCGGAGATCGTGGCCGAAGGCAATGTCGGGCTGATGCAGGCGGTCAAGCGCTTCGAGCCCGATCGCGGCTTCCGGCTGGCGACTTACGCCATGTGGTGGATCCGCGCCGCCATCCAGGAATACATCCTGCGCTCCTGGTCGCTGGTGAAAATGGGCACCACGGCGGCGCAGAAGAAGCTGTTCTTCAACCTGCGCAAGGCCAAGACCAAGATCAACGCGATCGAGGAAGGCGACCTGACGCCGGAGCACACCAAGGAGATCGCGCGCAAGCTGGCGGTGTCGGAGACCGAAGTCACCAACATGAACCGGCGGCTGTCGGGGCCGGATTCGTCGCTGAACGCGCCGCTGCGCTCGGAATCGGAATCCGAATGGCAGGACTGGCTGGCGGACGAGACGCTGGACCAGGAAACCCGCATGGCGGAAGCCGAGGAGCTGGGCGAGCGGCACGATCTGTTGTCGGCGGCGCTCGGCGAATTGACCGAGCGCGAACGCGATATCATTCAGGCGCGCCGTCTGCGCGACGAGCCCGAGACCCTTGAGGAGTTGTCGCAAAAGTATGGCGTCAGCCGCGAGCGCGTGCGCCAGATCGAGGTCCGCGCCTTCGAGAAGCTGCAGCACCAGATGAAGCGGGCGCTGGCCGAAAAGCGCAGCCATTCGCTCGAGGGCGCCCCGGCTTAAGCACGTTGCCGTCTAACCTCCATCTTCAAGAGATCCGTCATCCCCGGGTCCGCGGAGCGAAGTGGAGCGGATCCCGGGGACCCATGAACACTCCATAGACGGTGTTCATGGGTGGCCGACAGCTCGCCTCCCCCCGGAACAAGTCCGGGGTCCGGCTCGGTCGGCCATGACGAACATTTGTGAATTGAAACGTAATCAATCCGGTGGCGGCCATGCCCTCTGCGCCGAGCCGCAATGCATTCGCGCCCATTCTCTCTGGGTTTCGCGGTTTCATATTCAGCCTCAAGGGAGAGCCCCATGACGCTCAAGCTTTGGCAGATCGACGCTTTCGCGGAGAAGCCCCTGGAAGGCAATCCGGCAGCGGTGGTGCCGCTGGAAGTCTTTCCCGATGCGCGGCTGATGCAGAAGATCGCCAACGAGAACAACCTGGCGGAGACCGCGTTCTTCGTGCGCACAGCGCCGGGGAAATACGATCTGCGCTGGTTCACGCCGGAGAGCGAAGTCGAGCTCTGCGGACATGCCACGCTCGCCAGCGCCTGGCTGATCTTCGGGGAGCTCGATCCGGAGCTGAAGTCGGTGGCCTTCGAGACGCGCTCCGGCACCCTGAGCGTGGAGCGCGGGCGCGACGGCCGGCACGTCATGTCGCTGCCGTCCGATCCGGTGGCGCCGCTCGAGGCGCCGAGCGGTTTCGCGAAGAGCATCGCCGACACGCTCGGCACCGTTCCACCGAAAGAGTTGCTGCGCGGCCGCTATGTGATGGCGGTCTGGGACAGCGCCGGCGCTGTGCGCGGCATCAAGGGACCGGGCGACATCGCCCGCCTGTTGCGCATGGTCGACAGCTGGGGCCTGATCGCCACCGCGCCGGGCGATGAGGGCTACGATTTCGTCTCGCGTTTCTTCGCGCCCGACAAAGGCGTTCCGGAGGATCCCGTCACCGGCTCGGCGCATTGCGCGCTGACGCCCTATTGGGCCAGGCGGCTCGGCAAGAAGACGATGAAGGCGCGCCAGGCGAGCCCGCGCGGCGGCGATCTCGTCTGCACCGAAGAGGGCGACCGCACCATCCTCTCCGGCCCCTGCGCGCTCTACATGAAGGGGGAGATTCACGTCTAGCGAATCGGTTACACTAGGCAGAGATTCAAAGAGCACTGCGAGCAATCGAAATGACAGAAATGGCAAATATTTCGTTTAGCTTGCGCGAACAGATCTCGCTCAAGAGTTTTGTCGCGGTCGGGCGGCCGTATGCCGAACGAATCAGCCTCGCCCTGGCGATACGTCTCTTATCGACGAACCCTAGAGAAATACCGTATCTCCTGCACGAGATTGATGTCTTGGAGGGATTCCCAGGAATTTCCAGAACTAAGCGGGCAGAAAAATTCCGGCATGCTCCACTTAGCCCGTTTTACCACAAGCATTTCTCTTCGCCGCGACACGTCCCTTGGAATATCGGTACGGCGCTAGGACTGCGAAAGGATGGAAATCAGCGCCTCGATGACATCATACGCCAGGTCGCGAGAGACGTCGGAGAATGTTCGGACATTTGGCCAACCGTTTTGGCGGATAGGATTGGATTTGAGGGATACGCGCATCAGGCGGGTAAGGGATTGAGCGGAGACTGGCTCATCTACGCAAAGCACGAGAACAAGAACTACTATCTCGATGTTGCTACGCATTGGGAGGGGGAGGCGCCGCGTGCACAACAACTGCTTCAGAAACTCCGGCTTGGATGCGAAGCAGAGTTTCCGTTCTGCTTTCAATGAAGAACAACGCGAGCTATTTGACATTTGCTGAGCACGCTCTACATCGAGCGCGAAGGGAGTTGACTGCGGGAATTTGCGACAGCGCGGCGAGAGACGCCTATTGTTCGGCTTTCGCGGCTGCGAAGGAAGTCATAAAAAGGTATGCCGGTCAGACGACCCGGTCACACTCCGCTGTGCGCAAGCACCTTCGCGCGCTCGACGGTGTCCGGTTTGATGATTCCGTGTTTGAGTTGCTATCGACGGGTCGAAGACTCATGTTGCAACTCGACGGAGGCCGCCGCCGTGTGGCCGTTTCCCGGGCGCAGGCGGCAGGCTATCTTGATCGCGCGGAAGCCTTCCTCGCGGCGGTCAAAGCTGTCTGCAGGTAGTCAGTTGACCGCGTTTTCGTCCGAGCAGCCCTGGCCGAACTGGGAGAGGCCTTCTTCCAGATAGTCGCCGAGCAGCGGAAGCCCGAGGAGATATTGCGCGGTGCGGTTGTTGTGCTCGTCGCGCGCGGTCTGCAGCGCCTCGAGCCATTCGGATTTGTCGTAGGTGCCGCGTCCGAGCCAGGCCAGCGCCACCAGGTTGAGCTGCTCGTCGAGATCGAGGCCGCCGATGAAGGCCACCAGCTCGGCATAGACCGGATCGTCGGGCTTGTGCTCCAGCACGTCGGTCATGCCGTCGTCGATGGGATTGGAGCCGGAATCGGGATCGGCATTGCCTTCCTTCACGTCGAACTGGCGGGCTTTCAGGATGACGAAGCAGACCTTGTCGGCGGCGATGCCGAGCTCGAAGGAGTCGGAATCGGGATTGGGTGCGGAGGCGAGAGCCATGGCAAGCTCCTTTGATCCAAGAAGGAACGCCCCTGAGCCGCCACCCGTTCCGGCCCTGCTGCGGACAGCGCGAATTCGGTATAGAATCTGCTGCATGGACCAGACAGCGGTCGCCGATCCCATTCTTCTCCGCCTGAAGACGGAGTTGCAAAAGCTTTACGGGCCGCGCCTCAAGCAGGCCCTGCTCTATGGCTCCCGCGCGCGCGGCGACTACCGGCCGGACAGCGACTACGACGTGCTAGTGGTCCTCGAGGAACCGTTCGATCACTGGGCCGAAGTTCACCGGTTGGCCGGTCTCTCGACCGACCTGACCTGGGCCACGGTCGAGAACGACTATCCCGTGGTTGCTTCGTTCAAACCCATGACACCGGAGCAATTCCGGGCACGCACCGGGTTTCTGCACAATGTGCGGCGCGAGGCCATAACGCTGTGAGTCCGGAAAGTATCGATTACATCGGAACGGCGGAGCGGATTTTGGCCGAAGCCGAGGTGTTCATCGAGGAAGGCCACAACGAGGTTGCGGCGCGCGAAGCCTATCTCGCCGCCTTGAGTGCGGCGCGCGCGATCATCTTCGAAAAGACGGGAGATGCTCCTAAGACTCATTCGGGAACGCGGGCCATGCTGGCGAAACTGATTCATGACGGCCTTGCCCTCGATGGCAAGCTTCTCAAGTTCCTCGCCGACGGTTTCGAGCAGAAAGTCGACGCCGACTACGGCCCGCGCACGCCGTTGGGAGATTCGGACGCTGAGCGCATATTGGAAACCGCACGGGCTTTTGTGACTGCGGCTCGCCGGCTTCTGGGAAATTGAGCGCGGCCCACCCCGCGCGTTGACGCGCGCCGGTGAGGCCCCTAAAACGGGTGCGGGCCACGCCGCCCCAACGCGGCGCGATCATTCTGGAAGGAATGAGCTATGACCGGTTCCAAGCCGGCCGTGCGCCCTGCACGGCCTTTTTTTTCGTCCGGACCCTGCGCCAAGCGGCCGGGCTGGACGCCCGAAGTCCTGAGTGGCGCGCTGCTCGGCCGCTCCCACAGATCCAGGGAAGGCAAGGCGCGGCTCAAGGACGCCATCGCGCGCACCCGCGCGCTGCTGCGCATTCCGGCGGACTATCGGGTGGGCATCGTGCCGGCGTCCGACACCGGCGCGGTCGAGCTGGCGCTGTGGAATCTGCTGGGGCCGCTGCCTGTGGATGTGTTCGCCTGGGAAAGCTTCGGCGCCGATTGGGTGACCGACACGGTCAAGCAGCTGAAGCTCAAGACCGAGGTGCACAAAGCGCCCTACGGCGAGCTTCCCGAGCTGCGCATGCCCAAGAATCACGACGCGGTGTTCGTATGGAACGGCACCACCAGCGGCGTGCGCGTGCCGAACGGCGACTGGATTCCGGCGGACCGCGACGGCCTCGCCATCTGCGACGCCACCAGCGCGGCCTTCGCGATGGATTTGCCGTGGGACAAACTCGATGCCGTCACCTTCTCCTGGCAGAAGATCCTGGGCGGCGAGGCGGCGCACGGCATGCTGGTGCTGTCGCCCAACGCGGTGACGCGGCTCGAGTCCTATTCGCCGCACTGGCCGCTGCCGAAGATCTTCCGGCTCACCAAGACCGGCAAGCTGAACGAGGCGATCTTCGAAGGCGAGACCATCAACACGCCCTCCATGCTGGTGGTCGAGGATTATCTCGACGCCCTGAAATGGGCCGAGGGGATCGGCGGGCTGCCGGCGTTGATCGAACGCGCGGACGCCAATTTTCGCGTGGTGGCCAATTGGGTGCGCGGCCGCGACTGGGTGGATTTCCTGGCGCGCGAGCCCAAGGCGCGCTCCACCACCAGCGTTTGTCTGGCCATCACCGATCCCATCTTCACCGCGCTGGATGAAGGCGCGCGCTACGAGATGGTGAAGACGTTCTGCGGGCTGCTGGAGAAGGAAGAAGTCGCCTATGACATCGCCGGCCACCGCAATGCACCTCCCGGCTTGCGCATCTGGTGCGGCGCCACTGTGGAGCGCGCCGACCTCGAGGCGCTGATGCCCTGGCTCGACTGGGCCTGGGCTCAGGTGAAGGGGTAGCGCGATGCCGAAGGTTCTGATTGCCGACCAGCTTTCTCCCGCGGCGCTCGCCATCTTCAAGGAGCGCGGCGTCGACGCCGAGGTGAAAACGGGCCTGAGCAAGGACGAGTTGCTCAAGATTGTTGGCGACTTCGACGGCATCGCCGTGCGCTCGGCCACCAGGATCACCGCCGAAATCATCAAGGCGGCGAAGCGGTTGAAGGTGGTGGGCCGCGCCGGCATCGGCGTGGACAATATCGACGTTCCGGCTGCCACCGCCGCCGGCGTCATCGTGATGAACACGCCGTTCGGCAATTCCATCACCACGGCCGAGCACGCCATCGCGCTGATGATGGCGCTGGCGCGCGAGCTTCCCGCCGCCAATGCCTCCACCCATGCCGGCAAGTGGGAGAAGAACCGCTTCCTCGGCAGCGAACTCTACGGCAAGACCTTGGGCCTGGTGGGGGCCGGCAATATCGGCTCCATCGTGGCGGACCGCGCCAAGGGCCTGAAGATGAAGGTGGTCGCCTATGACCCCTATCTGTCGCCCGAGCGCGCCGCCGATCTCGGCATCGAAAAGGTCGAGCTGAACGATCTGCTGGCGCGGGCCGATTTCGTTTCGCTGCACACCCCGCTCACCGGCGAGACGCGCAACATCATCTCCGCCGACGCCATCAACCGCATGAAGAAAGGTGCCCGCCTCATCAACTGCGCCCGCGGCGGCTTGGTGGACGAAGCGGCGCTGAAGGCGGCGCTGGATTCCGGCCATCTGGCCGGCGCGGCGCTCGATGTGTTCGAGGAAGAGCCCGCCAAAACCAACATCCTGTTCGGGCATGAGCGCGTCGTCGCCACGCCGCATCTGGGCGCTGCCACCATGGAGGCGCAGGAGAACGTGGCACTGCAGGTGGCGGAGCAAATTTCGGACTATCTGCTGACCGGCGCCATCGTCAACGCGCTCAACATGCCGTCGATCTCGGCCGCCGAGGCGCAGAAAGTGCGGCCCTGGATTGCCCTGGCCGAGAAGCTCGGCGCCTTCGCGGGACAGCTGACTGAGACGAGCCTGCAGTCGGTCGAAATTCTCTACGAGGGCTCGGCCGCCGAGCTCAACATGCGCGCGCTGACGCAAGCCGCGCTCGCGGGACTGCTCAAGCCGATGCTGACCGAGGTGAACATGGTCAACGCGCCCATCGTGGCCAAGGAGCGCGGCATCCAGGTGAGCGAAACGCGACGCCCGCGCCAAGGCATCTACGAGGGCTATATCAAGATCGTCGCCGCACTGGCCGGCGGTTCGACGCGGCGCGTGGCCGGCACGGTGTTCTCCGACGGTCGGCCGCGGCTCATCCAGATCAAGGACATCAACCTGGATGCCGAGTTCGCGCCGCACATGCTCTACGTCGTCAACGAGGACAAGCCCGGCTTTATCGGCCAGCTCGGCACCTTGTTGGGCGATGCGCATGTCAACATCGCTTCCTTCGCGCTCGGCCGCAGTGCGCCCGGCGAGGACGCCATCGCGCTGGTGCAAGTGGACGAGCCCGTGGGCGACGGCGTGGTCGCCGCCATCCGCAAGCTGCCGCTGGTCAAGCAGGCCAAGACACTCGCCTTCTGAACGGCCTTGCAACCGGCGGCGTTCCGCCCCAACTCTGGTGTTCGATTGGGGGCTCGCATGATTGCAGGATTCTGGCCGGACAGCGCGATCTACATCCCATGGGACATCTGGATCGTGACCTGGATCGCGGCGGCGCTATGGACCGGCCGAACGATCAAACGGCCGGGCATCGGGCGGGAGTGGCTCTATCGCGTGCTGTCGCTGGCCGGCTTCGTCCTCCTGCTGGTCTGGTCGGACAAGGACACCTTCGGGCACATGCATGGCCCGCCCATGCCGGGATGGCTCGGTGAGAGGTTCTGGATGCCGCCGCTGACCGTCGGCTGGGCGATGGTGGCTCTGGCGGCGGCCGGATTCCTGTTCGCCTGGTGGGCACGGATTCATCTGGGCCGGCTGTGGTCCGGTTCGATCACGCGGAAGGAAGGTCATCGCGTCGTCGATAGCGGCCCCTATGCCATCGTGCGCCATCCGATCTACACCGGCATCCTGACCGCGGCGATTGCGACCGTGGTGGTGCGCGGCACCGGGCATGTCATTCTGGGTGCCGTTTTGCTCATCGCCGCCTATTGGATGAAGGCGAAGATCGAGGAACGCTTCCTGCGCGACGAGCTCGGTCCCGAAGCCTACGATTCCTACCGCAGGCGCGTTGCCATGCTCATCCCGTTCGGTCCCAAATGACGTCCGATCTCGCGAGCCGGATCGCGGTCCTGCCGGCGCAGCATGCGCTCTTCTGGCTGTGGGGAGTCTGGTACGCCTCGTGGCTGCTGTCCCTGTTCTGGGCGGGCAAGACGGCCGTGCGTCCGAAGATGTGGGCGCACGGCCTTTATCAGTTCGTCACCATGATCAGCCTTGCGCTGTTGTTCGGCGTCCCGGCCTGGATCGGCGCGCCGTACAGGCTATGGACGACGGACGAGCGGACGGGCTGGATCCTGTTCGGCCTGACGGCGGCGTGCTTTGCCTTCGCCTGGTGGGCGCGGCTGACCATGGGACGCTTGTGGTCGGGCTATGTGGGACGATCAGAGAACCATCGCATCGTGGACAGCGGACCCTTCGCCATCGTGCGCCATCCCATCTACAGCGCCATCATCGCCGCCGCTTTCCTGCTCGCGCTCGATCTCGGCACCGTGCCGGCGCTGGCCGGCGCCGGGATGTTCGCGCTCGCCTTCTGGCTGAAGGCGCGGCTGGAGGAGAGTTTCCTGCGCCAGGAGCTGGGGCCCGAAGCCTACGATTCCTACCGCCGCCGGGTGCCGATGCTGCTGCCGTTCGGGCCGAAATCGGCCTGACTTTCGCCGCGCGATCTTGCTATAAGTGGTGACCGTGCCCTGGCGGTGTCGCCGGCGGCGAACCATTAGTCCGGGTGCGGAACAATGCCGAACGTGGCCGTGATCGGCGCCCAATGGGGCGACGAAGGCAAAGGCAAGATCGTCGACTGGCTTTCGGCGCGCGCCGACGTGGTGGTGCGCTTCCAGGGCGGCCACAATGCCGGCCACACCCTGGTCATCGACGGTGTCACCTACAAGCTGAGCCTGCTGCCGTCCGGCGTCGTGCGGCCGGGCAAGCTTTCCATCATCGGCAATGGCGTGGTGGTCGATCCCTGGGCCTTCGTGGAAGAAGTTGAGAAGCTGCGCGCGCAAGGCGTCGCCGTCACGCCCGAGAGCCTGATGGTGGCGGAGAACGCGGCGCTGATCCTGCCGCTGCATCGCGAGCTCGACGTCGCGCGCGAAGCCTCGAACAGCCTGCAGCGCATCGGCACCACCAGGCGCGGCATCGGCCCCGCCTATGAAGACAAGGTCGGGCGCCGCGCGCTGCGTGTCGTCGATCTTCACGATCCGAAATCGCTGCCGGCCAAGGTCGAGCGGCTGCTGGCGCATCACAATGCGCTGCGCCGCGGCATGGGCGCCGAGGAAATCGGCGCAGCACCAATTCTCAAATCGCTCAACGAAATCGCGCCGAAGATTCTTCCCTTCGCCGGTTGCGTCTGGCGCCGGCTGGATCACGTGCGCCGCGAAGGCAAGCGCATCCTGTTCGAAGGCGCGCAGGCGGTGCTGCTCGACATCGACCACGGCACTTATCCTTACGTCACTTCGTCCAACACGGTGGCAGGACAGGCGGCGGCCGGCTCCGGCATGGGGCCGCGCGACATCGGCACGGTGCTCGGCATCGTCAAGGCCTACACCACGCGGGTCGGCGAAGGCCCGTTCCCGACCGAGCTCACCGACGCGACAGGCGACAAATTGGGAACGCGCGGCGCCGAGTTCGGCACCGTCACCGGACGCAAGCGCCGCTGCGGCTGGTTCGATTCGGTGCTGGTACGGCAGACCGTGATTACCGGCGGCATCGACGGCATCGCGCTGACCAAGCTCGACGTGCTGGACGGATTTCCCGAGATCAAGCTGTGCGTCGGCTATCGGCTGGACGGACGCGAGATCGATCACCTGCCGGCCGACGCCAACGCGCAGGCGCGCTGCGCGCCAGTCTACGAGACAGTCGAAGGCTGGAGCGAATCCACCCGCGGCGCACGCTCCTGGGCCGAACTTCCGGCCCAGGCTGTGAAATATGTCCGCCGGGTCGAGGAGCTGATCGGCGCCCCGGTGGCGCTGCTCTCCACAAGCCCCGAGCGCGAGGACACCATCCTGGTCCGCGACCCGTTCGTTGACCGTTGAGGCAGGGCCAAACCGATGGTATAATTCCACCCCACAAGGGTAGAATAGCCATGAGCCTCAATATCAAGAACCCGAAGACCCATAAACTGGCTCGGGAAGTGTCCACGCTTGCCGGCGAGAGCATGGCGCAGGCCATCATGGTCGCGCTTGAGGAACGAAGAGCCAAATTGCAGAAAAAGAAGCGGTTCGACCGGGCCTGGAAGATCGCGGAGGATATGGCGAAGCGCCTCAACGCGCCCGGCCGCAAGATGATGAAGATCGAGGACCTCTACGACAAAAAGACCGGGCTGCCGAAATGATTCTGGATTCATCCGCTCTCGTCGCGATCGTGCATCAAGAGTCGGATGCGCGCCGTTTGTTTGATGCCATCGAACAGGCACCGTCTGTTTCAATCAGCGCGGCGACCTTTGTGGAGACCGCCGTCGTGATCGATTCGCGCCATAATCCGGTTGCCAGCCGCAAACTCGATGATTTCTGCAACGACATCGGGCTGGCCATCGTGCCGCTCGATGAAGCTCAGGCCCGCATCGCGCGTCAGGCCTATCGCGATTTCGGCAAAGGTAGCGGCCATAAGGCGCACCTCAACCTCGGGGACTGCTTCGCCTATGCGCTGGCCAAGGCGACCGGCGAGCCGCTGCTTTTCAAGGGCCGCGATTTCGCCCATGCGGGCGTTGTGTCAGCCCTGGAATAGGCTTGCGCCTGAGCTCAGCCCCCGGCAGGCTTCCCCGTTAGATATTGCTAGGGGCAATCCATGATCAAGACCCGTTTCACCGAAATGTTCGGCGTCGAGGCGCCGATCACCTCGGCGGACACCACCTTGGTCCGAGATCCATTTTCGAGTTGACATGGAACAGAAAGCCGAAGCTCGCGAATTGAATGCTGAGGAAAATTCGGCGTTTGAGTCAGGCATGGGGCTTGTCCGTCGAACTGCAGCCGAACTCGGCACTCCACTGTCGCTCAGGGGTGAAGAAGGCGACCTTTCAGTGTTGCAGCACCTACTCGACACGCATGTGCAATGGCCAAGGGACGATGAATTGGCCATAGGCATCGGGCTGGCCTTCGGCGTTGTCCTAGAAAATACGATTGGCCTCGAATGGATTCGTGTAACCGACGAATACGGCTCCGAGACTTCGCTGAGAGTTCCTGGGACCACGCTTTGGGTGCATCCGATTTCGATGATCACGAAGCGTCTAAACAAGGGCGACGAGATTTCGCTCAGGCATATGCTCGAGTTTCTTTTGGACCGGCTTCCGCAACTTGCCAGAAAAGCGGGGCCATCGGCCGATTGACACCACGACAGGCTTGCGTCGCCTGTGCCTGACCGGCAGGCTTGTCCATTCGCTATCCAAGAACCAGGGGCTGTTCCATGATCAAGACTCGTTTCACCGAAATGTTCGGCGTCGAGGCGCCGATCACCTGCGGCGGCATGACCCGCGTCGGCAAGGTCGAGCTGATCGCCGCGGTGGCCAATGCCGGCGCGCTCGGCTTCATCACCGCCCATTCCGCCGGCCCGCCCGACGCGCTTTACCGGGAAGTGAAGCGCTGCCGCGAGATGACCGACAAGCCATTCGGCGTGAACCTCACCATCCTGCCGTCGATCACGCCGATTCCTTACGACGAATATCGCGAGGCGATCATCGAAAGCGGCGTCAAGATCGTGGAGACCGCCGGCAACAATCCCCAGCCGCATCTGCCGCGCTTCAAGGAAGCCGGCGTCAAGGTGATCCACAAATGCACCAGCGTGCGCCACGCGGTGAAGGCGCAGTCGATCGGCGTCGACGTGGTCTCCATCGACGGGTTGGAATGCGCGGGCCATCCGGGCGAAGACGACGTCGGCGGACTGATCCTGTTTCCCGCCACCGCCGACAAGCTCAGCATTCCCATCATCGCGAGCGGCGGCATGGCGGATGCGCGCGGGCTGGTGGCGGCGCTGGCGCTCGGCTGCGACGGCGTCAACATGGGCACGCGCTTCATGGCGACGGTGGAGGCGCCGATCCACGAAAACGTCAAGAAGGCGATCGTGGCCAATGACGAGCGCGCCACCAATCTCATCTTCCGCACCCTGCACAACACCGCGCGGGTGGCCAAGAACGCCATCAGCGACGAAGTCGTCGCCATCGAGAAGCGCGGCAACGCCACCTTCGCCGACGTGAAGGATCTGGTGGCGGGAACGCGCGGCGCCAACGTGCTCGACAAGGGCGAGATGGACGCGGGCATCTGGTCGGCCGGCCAGACCCAGGCGCTGATCCACGACATCCCCACCTGCAAGGACCTCGTCGCCCGCATCATGCGCGAGGCGGAAGAGATCATTCGCAACAGGCTCGACAAGGCGATCGCCTAAGCGGCGCGCGCGACGCACCCTGACACGGACGAACGGCCTGCGCGCATCCCGATATTCGGTGATGTAGACCGTGCGGCGGCCGAGCCTTCGCTCGATCGCCCTGGCCCAGGCAATGGCCGCGCGGCATTCGCGGATATGCTGGCGCACGCGGCGTTTGAGATCGCGGAGCGCGCGCGTGTATTTGCCGTGCTTCAGGGCGTTCCGGTTTCCCAAAGGCGCACCGCCACGGGATTTGGCAGCCGGAGAGGGGCCGGGGGTACCCGAGAAATTTGAATTCAACCGCACCGAACGGCGCTTAAGCGCTGGAGGGACAAGCAGAATCTTCCTCCTTCGCTGCACCGCGCAATGAGCCTGCCTGCCCGCCAATCGAGACTCCTTTCGATCAGAAGGCACCTTGACATGATTGGAACCAAAAGAGAACACTTATTTTGTTGCGCTCATGCGCTCTTTAGCATGATGCAATCATTGCACTAGAGCCCAAGCCATGGTAACGCTGCACCGCGACCGCGACTGGAAGATCGCCGTCTACGGACGGGAACACGGAATTCCGCATTTTCACGTCGAAGGTGCGGGCTTCCGATGCTCGGTGTCCATCGGCCAGGTGGAGGTGATCGTCGGCGCGGCGCCACGGCGCGTGCTCGCTGCGGCAAGTGTGTGGGCGCGCGAAAACCGCGAACTGCTGATGAAAACCTGGCGGGAGCTCAACGGATGAACGCCGCCGATACGATGCGCACCATCGAAGCGGTGAAAGCCGAACGAGCCGGCATTCTCCGGCTCAAATGGTCCGACGGGACTGAGGCGCGCGTAGATATCGGCCGGATGCTGCACAAGCGCCCGTTGCGGATTTTGCGCGACGAAAAGGAATTCGCGCAGGTGCGGCCCGGCGATTGGGGGCACAGCATCCAATGGCCCGGCGGCGCTGAACTTGGAGCGGATACGCTGTGGCTGGAAACGCTGTCCGCGACGGGACGCGACGATGCGCGCGGATTTCTGGAATGGCGGATGCGGCATGGACTCTCGTTGACGAAGGCCGCCGAAGCGCTGGGCCTGTCGCGGCGGATGGTGGCCTATTACTCGAACGGCGAGAAGCCGGTGCCGCGCCCCATCCTTCTCGCCTGCAAAGGCTGGGAGGCTGAGCAGGCAGCGTAATATGTGTTCGCAACGCACCGAATGGCATCGGCGAAGTGCTCTACGTGTTGGGCGCAAACGGACCGGGCGCTCGTGCACGGGATGACCGTCGTGACAAGCAATGTGGAGGATTTCGCCGGCTCAGGCGCCGCCTTGCTCAATCCGTGGGATGCGGAGGGGTGAAGGCCACCGGTCGCTTCCGGCCACATGATGTGATAAGAGTCGTGCATGGACTATCGCGGCATTGTCACCCAGGAACCGGGCAAGCGGGGCGGACGTCCCTGCATTCGCGGCATGCGCATCGCGGTCGCCGACATCCTGGGCTGGCTCGCGGCCGGAATGTCGCATGCCGAAATTCTCGCCGACTATCCTGAGCTGACCGAGGACGATATCCGCGCCGCGCTGGCCTACGCAGCGGACCGCGAGCGCCGCATCGTGACCGCTCCGGCGTGAAACTCCTCTTCGATCAAAATCTCAGTCACCGCTTGTGCCGAATGCTGACGGACGTGTTTCCGAACGCAGAGCAAGTGAAACGCGCCGGACTCGAACGCGCCGGCGATGACGCCATATGGGAGTATGCCCGCCGGGAAGACTTCACCATCGTCACGCTCGATGCTGATTTCGCCGATCTCGCCGCCCTGCGCGGCGCTCCGCCGAAAGTTATCTGGCTGCGTTGCGGCAATCAGCCCGTGACAGTCGTCGAACGCCTCATGCGCGATCACGCTGCACTCATTGTAGACTTCGTGGCAAGCGAAGAAGCCGCGTGTCTCGAACTCTATTGATGTCAGCGCAAAGTTGGCAACAAAACATATCCTCCCCGGTTTCCCATCCCCCTAATTCGAGCGCGAGTGATTGATCGGGCCGTGGCCGCGACCGAAGCCCGGAGCGGTTTCGATGGCATGCTGCACGAATTCCCGCGCGCGGCCGGTAGCGAGCGGCAACGACAAGCCCTGCGCCAGCCCGCAGGCGACGGCGGTCGACAGCGTGCAGCCGGTGCCGTGGGTGTGCCGGGTGCGCAGCCGCGGATAGGCATAGAGCTCCGCGCCGCCCTCCCACACCAGAATGTCGTCGACGGTTTCACGGGTGGAATGGCCGCCCTTGATCAGCGCCGCCTTGGCGCCCATGGCGACGAGCTTGCGGCCGGCGCGCTCGACGTCACCGCGTCCGCTGCCGCGCAAACCCGCCAGCGCGCGCGCCTCTGGCAGGTTCGGCGTCACCAGGGTGGCCAGCGGAAGCAGTTGTTCCTTCAGCAACCGGACGCCATCGGCTGACAGCAAGCGCCTTCCGCTGGTGGCAATCATCACCGGATCGAGCACGATGGGAATCCGCGCCGCGTGCTTCTGCAACGCATCTGCAACCGCTCTCGCGATCGCCGCCGAGCCCAGCATGCCGATCTTGATAGCATCGGCGCCGATATCCGCGAGGCAGCGCGCAATCTGCTCGCGCACCGCCGCGGCCGGCACCGGATGCACGGCGTAGACTTTGCGCGTGTCCTGCACGGTGACGGCGGTCACGGCGGTCATGGCATAGACGCCGAAAGCATCCGCCGTCTTGATGTCGGCCTGCAGCCCCGCGCCGCCGCTCGAATCCGATCCCGCGACGATGAGCAGGCGCGCTGGCCTCAAGCGGCGACGTCCCGGACGGCGGCGGCGATCTCGCGCACCACGTCGCGCAGCTCGCGCTCGTTCTCGCCTTCCGCCATGATCCGGATGACGGGCTCGGTGCCCGATTTGCGCACCAGCACCCGGCCCTTGCCGTTCAGCCGCGCGGTGCCGGCATCGATCTGCGACTTGACGCGGACGTCTTCCAGCGGCGAGCCGTTGCGGAAGCGCACGTTCTCCAGGATCTGCGGCAAGGGCTCGTAAAGCCGCGTCGCTTCGCTGGCGGGCCTGGTCTCGCCGGCCAGCACCGCCAGCACCTGCAGCGCCGCGATCAGCCCGTCGCCGGTGGTGGAGAAATCGTTGAGGATGATGTGGCCGGATTGCTCGCCGCCGACATTGAAGCCGCCTTCGCGCATCATCTCGATGACATAGCGGTCGCCCACGGGCGCGCGGCCGAGCGTCAGGCCCATGCCGCCCAGGAAGCGGTCGAGGCCCATATTGGACATCACCGTTCCCACCACGCCATTGCCCTTGAGCTCGCCGGTGCGCGACCAGCAGCGCGCGATCAGCGCCAGGATCTGGTCGCCGTCGATGATGCGGCCGCGCTCATCCGCCATCACCACGCGATCGGCGTCGCCGTCCAGCGCGATGCCGAAATCGGCGCGCATCTCGCGCACCTTGGCGCTCATGGCCTGCGGCGACGTCGAGCCGCAATCCTGGTTGATGTTGAAGCCGTCCGGCGAGACGCCGATGGCGAAGACTTCCGCGCCCAGCTCCCACAGCACCGCCGGCGCCACCTTGTAGGCGGCGCCATGGGCGCAATCGATCACCACGCGCATGCCGTCGAGGCGCAGGTTCTTGGGAAAGGTGCGCTTGGCGAACTCGATGTAGCGGGCCTGGGAATCGTCGATGCGCTTGGCGCGGCCGAGCTTGGCGGGTTCGGCCAGACCGGTTTCGAGACCGTTCGCCATCAGCGCTTCGATCTGGCGCTCGGTATCGTCGGAGAGCTTGTTGCCGTCCGGCCCGAAAAGCTTGATGCCGTTGTCGTGGAAGGGATTGTGGGAAGCCGAGATCATCACGCCGAGATCGGCCCTGAGCGAGCGGGTCAGCATCGCCACGGCCGGCGTCGGCAGGGGACCGAACTGGAAGACGTCCATGCCCACCGAGGTGAAGCCCGCCACAAGGGCGGATTCGATCATGTAGCCGGAGAGCCGCGTGTCCTTGCCGATCACCACCCGGTGGCGGTGCTCGCCGCGGGTGAAGATGCGCCCCGCCGCCATGCCGGCCTTCATCGCCACTTCTGGCGTGAGCTGGATGGTGTTGGTGC
>DATCOJ010000003.1:0-50434 GCA_036564785.1 Rhizomicrobium sp.
CCGTTCTCCCCGATTACCGCCGGCACGCCGACATAAAGGCCGTCGAGGCCGTAAGCGCCGTTGACGTAAGCCGCCACCGGCAGCACCCGCTTCTTGTCGCGCAGATAGCTCTGCGCCATCTCGATGGCCGCAGTGGCCGGCGCGTAGAAGGCCGAGCCGGTCTTGAGGAGTGCGATGACCTCGGCGCCGCCGTCGCGGGTGCGCTGCACGATCTTGTCGAGCCGCTCCTGCGCGATCCAGCCCATCTTGACCAGCTCCGGCAGTGGGATGCCGGCGACCGTCGAGAAGCGCGGCATCGGCACCATGGTGTCGCCATGGCCGCCGAGCACGAAGGCCGAGACGTCCTCCACGCTGACGTTCAGCTCCTCGGCGAGGAAGTGGCGAAAGCGCGCGCTGTCGAGCACGCCGGCCATGCCGATGACGTGGGAGTGCGGCAGGCCGCAGAACTGGCGCAGCGCCCACACCATCGCGTCCAGCGGATTGGTGATGCAGATGACGAACGCGTTCGGCGCGTGGCTCTTGATGCCGTCGCCCACCGCCGCCATCACCTTGAGATTGATGCCGAGCAGATCGTCGCGGCTCATGCCCGGCTTGCGCGCCACCCCCGCGGTGACGATCACCACGTCGGCGCCGGCGATGTCGGCGTAGGAGTTGGTGCCCTTGAGCTTGACGTCATAGCCCTCGATGGGGCCGGCCTGGGCGAGGTCGAGCGTCTTGCCCTGCGGCAGGCCCTCGACGATGTCGAACAGCACGACATCGCCCAGCTCCTTGAGCGCGACGAGATGGGCGAGCGTGCCGCCGATCTGTCCGCCGCCGATAAGGGCGATTTTCCTGCGGGCCATGATGAATCCTTTCGCGAGGGGGCGCCGGTTGGTAGCGCGCGGGAGTCAGCTTCGCAAGGCCGCTAACTGCTGCCGTCAACCGCGCGTTTCGCTGCCCGCTTCGATGCGGTCGACTTTCTCCGGATAGAAGGAGAAGTGCCCCTTGATGGCGGCGCAATCCGGAATCGGATCGAGATAGGCCCACACCGCGTCGGTTACCTCGCGTCCGTTCGCTGCCAGAGACCAGTATGAGGCGATGCCTTTGAACGGACAACGCGTCTTAGTGGCGGTGGGCGTCAGCAAGTCGCGGCGCACGTCTTCCGCCGGGATGTAATGGCGCAGCGGCAGACCGGTTTCGCTGAGCGCCAGCGCGCGAGTCGACCGCGCCACCTCCTCGCCCGCGAAGACGACGCGCACCTCGCCGTCATAGGGGCGGATGTCGATGCGGCGGGTGGAATGGCCGGACACTGTACCTGCTCAATCCTCTAGTCGGGGGCTTCGAAAGTCGCCAGGGATTTGCTATCATTGCTGCCATGAACAAGCCAGTCATCCTATCGGATCGTGCCCAGGCCCTCGCCGAGGAGCGAGCGAGAGACGAGGGTTTTGAGTCCGTCGCTGCCTATCTTGACGCGCTGATTGAAGACGATCGGACCGATGCTGTCGTGCAGGACTGGATGCACAAGCGCATTGAAGAGGGGCTGGCTTCGCCGAGCGCCGGAGAAATGACGAAGGAAAAGCTCGACCGCCTGGTCGATGAGGGCATCGCGCGCGCCAAGCGGATGAAATGAACGCACGCCTCGTAACGAGAGAGGCGGCGGAGAGAGATATCCGGGACATTGTCACCTATATCGCGACCGACAGTCCGCAGGCTGCGGAGCGATTCCGGGTTGAAATTTGGAACGCCTTTCGCCTGATCACCGAACAGCCGGACATCGGTCGCGCGCATTCCGAGTTCGCTGTCCCTCTTCGCTCGATCCGTGTGTCGTCCCGTTTCCGAAAGTATCTCGTATTTTATCGTCGCATTGGCCAGGAAACTGTGGAAGTCGTCCGCGTCTTGCATGGCGCGAGGGATATCGCCAGCCTGTTTGAGAATATTCCTTAAGCTCAACTCCGCTCCGCGCGCCGCGCGCGGTGGGCGATGATGGCGAAGGGGATGCACAGCAGGCCCATGCCCAGCGCCACCAATCCGCCGACATAGTTCGCTGCCGTGAAGAGGATTACCAGCGAGGCGTCCACCGCCAGCGGGATCGCCGTCAGCAGCGGATAGCCGTAGGCGCGGTGCGGCCGCGGCAACGCCGGCTCGCGGATGCGCAGCACGAAGAAGGAGATGTCGATCAGCACGCCGCTCGCCGCGTTCAAGGTGGCGATAAGGCCGAACACCAGCGCGAAAGTGCCCGACGCCGCAAGAGCAAGCGTGCCCGCCGCTGTCATCAGAAAGGCGATCGTGGGACTGCCGCCGGCGTTCACGCTGGTGAAGGCGCGCGGCAGCAGGTGGTCGCTGCCCAGCGCGAACAGCACGCGCGGCGCCGCCATGATGCAGGCGTTGGCGCAACTCGCCACCGTGATCATGGCGGTCAGCGCGAAGAGGATGGCGGGTGTGCTGCCGCCGATGCGGTTGAGCGCCAGCGCGAAGGGAAGCGGCGTCGAGGCCACCGCGTGGGGGCCGAGCGCGTGCAGCAGCGCCCAGTTGACTCCGACATAGAGCGTGCCGGTCAACAGGATGCCGAGCGCCAGCGCGCGCGGGATGCTCTTCTCGGGTGCGGTGTTCTCGCCCGAGAAATAGACCGGCGTGTTCCAGCCGGCATAGGCGCCCATGATCAGCTGATAGGCCAGGATGATGCTGGCCCAGCGCCAGGCGGGCGCGGACATCAGCACGGTCTCGGGCTCGGCCGGCGCGATCAGGATCACCGCGGCGATGATGAACACCAGCAGCATCCCCGCCTTGATGAAGCTGGTGGTTTCCTGCAGCGCGCGCCCTTCGCGCAAGCCGGCCATGTTCGCGGCATAGAGGGCGACCTGCAGCGCCAGCGCCACGGCGATCTTGTGCGTGGCCGCAGCCGGCACCAGCAGCGGCAGGAACTCTGCGAACGACACCGAGGCGGCCGCCGCGCCGGCGAGATTGGATAGCCAATCGGTCCATCCCACCACCAGGCCGCCCACGTCGCCCAGCGCGCGGTGCGCATAGTTGTAGCCGCCACCCGATTTGGGCAGCGCCGTTCCCAGCTCGGCGACCAGATTGGCGGCGAGCGACACCTGGATGGCGCCCAACACCCACAACCCGACGATCAGCGCGATGCCGGGCACTTCGCCGGCGATGATGCTGGGCGAGCGCAGGATGCCGGAGCCGATGGTCTGGCCGATGGCGACGGCGACCCCGAAGGTGACGCCCAGGATTTTCAGAAGGTGATGGCGCGGTTGTGCCTTGGCTGCGCTCGACATGTGGCCCCCGATCGATGCGCGAGCCTAGCGGAGCCTGACTGGAAACATAAGCGGTTTCCGATATCTGTGATGGTGCTCGAATTGAATCACTCCCTCTCCCCCGCGCAGCAGGGGGAGAGGGATGGGGCTTGTCGCGGCGTAGCTGCGAAGCAGCGAAGCCGGATGAGGGGGAACGTAAACGCACCGAGTGCCCCCTCATCCGTCTTCGCGCCTACGGCGCTTCGACGGGACAGGCCCTAACCCTCTCCCCCACTTCGTGGGGGCGAGGGAATTCTATTCTTTCGTCTACGCTAGTCCGCCACCACGCGGACGAAAGCCATCGCGCCGTGGGGATCGGAGCCATAGGAAGGCATGACGTGTGAGGGCACGAAATCGAAGGCATAGAGCGCGCCGAGTCCGGCCTTCCAATGTTGGCTCACCCGCCAGTCTCGCAGCGCACCGAGCGAGAGCTCGCCGACATCGCGCACGCGGCCCGCAGCATCGAGCTCATTGTTCTGTTCCCATTCGGCCCGGGCGAACAGAGTCCAAAGCTCCACGGGATGATATTCGCCCTCCAACAGCACGCCGTTCAGATCGGTGCCGTCGCTCAGGCGCTTCAATCCCCAGGCGATGGTCGCGGCGAAGGAGGCGTCGCCGTCCAGCGCCGCGACATACATCGCGCTCGCGGTGTAGCGGTCCTCGTTCAGGCGCGGCGCCAGCTGCTCGGGACTGTCGAGATGGCCCCAGGAGGCCTGCAGCGACCAATGCGCATCCGGATTGAAGCTGACCCGCGCCGCGGTCGAATCCAGCCGCACGGAATCGAAGTCGAAGCGGTTCTGATCCGGCTCGCGGCCGGTGAAGCGCGACACTTCGAGCTTCCAATCGCTCGCGACAAAGCCGGCGGTCAGCGCACCGAACACGATATGGGTGGAATCGAGCCAGTGGTGGGTGATGGGCGCGAGGGGGAAATCCATCGCGCTCGGCCGGTGCATGAAGGCGGGCGGGCCGAGCGCCGGTTCTCCGGGATCGCCGGCATAGAGAAAGATGCTGGCGTCGTTCGACAGGCGATGCGCATAGGAGCCGGACATCTCCATCACCAGATCGTGGGGATGCTGGCGATCGATCAGGGGTGTCGTGCCGTTGGCGGTCTCGCCGCTGGCCAGCAGCAGGGGATAGCCGCTCCGTCCCATCAACGGATCGGGGCTCAGCATGACGCGGAGATTCAAAGCGTCGCCGTTCGCGAGATCGCGGCGCGCCGAACCCATCAACATGCCGGAGACGAACGCCTTGCCGCCGCCGCGCGGGCCGCTCTGCGTGTCGTAGATGCCGTAGAGCGAGAGATGCCCCATCAGCATCCAATCGCCGCTCATGGCGTGCAGGCCCTGGTGCGGCGCGGCATCCGGCTGCCAGGAGGTGCCGGAGGAATCGCGCGTGAACGGATAGGCGCCGAGCAATCCTGTCGCCGGCATTTCCATGTCCTGCATGCCGCTCATGCCGGGCATGTCGCCCATGGCGTCCGATTGTGCGAACGCTTGCGCGCCGCTCGACAGCAGAAGCACAAGCGTCAGCGCGACGCGCATCTCACTCGGTCATCTCGTGGTGATGCGCATGCGCCGTGAGCGCGCGGTACTGCGCCGGGGTCAGCTTCGGCAACTTCTGCAAGAAGGCGACGATGTTCCAGATCTCCTCGTCGGAATGGGTCAGCCCCCAGGCCGGCATGCCCGTCATCCTGATGCCGTGCTTGACGATCCAGAACTGCTCGGCCGGTTCTTCGGCGGGGAAGGCGGCCAGCACCGGCGGCTTGGGATTGAGCCCGGGACGCATCTCGTTCTCGGCCATGCCTGGCGCCAGATGGCAGCCGGTGCACATGGCGGAATAGTGCTCGGCGCCTTCGGCGATCCTCTGCGGCGTATCGAGCTTGGGCCCCTCGATCCCTTCGGCGCGCGCATCGATGGAGCGCTCGCGGGCGAAGGCCATGACATGCCGGGTGAGTGCGCCGTCAGGCCGATCCGCCGCCACGTCGAAAGCGCCGAGCGCGGCGGCCACCGCCGCCGACACGATCAGCAGCACGATCGCGCCGGCGCCGGCAACAAGCGCAATCCTCCACTCCCGCCCGCTCATCGTTGTCCTCGTGCACCGATTCCGGCCTACAATAGCATGGCATTGGCGGTGGTGAGCGAGGCGCGCGGCAAGTTGTTGTCGGGACAGGCCTAGAGGAGGCGCGCAGGGAGGCCGGTCATCGGCTCGGCCTGCCTGGCAAGGCTCCTGTCGAACGTCGCGAAGGCTGTGCAGCCCTTTGCGGTAGCCAGGTGAAGGGCATCTGCAAAGTCCATGTCCGAGCGCATCCATTCCAAGGCCAGAGTCACGGCCTCCGGATCCTGCAGATGGACGCGCGGCAGCCCAATGACAGTCCTGAAAGCGTCGGATAGCTCGACTTGCTCGTATTTGTAACCGCTCCGCAGAACCCATTCCGTTTCCAGCAGCACTGTCGTCAGAATCAGGATGTCTTCAGAGTGGATGAGCGCTCGCGCGCGAGGCGATTGGACCGGATCATCGCCTGTGAGAAAGCGGACGAGAACGTTAGTATCGATTGCGAGCACGCCGCTTCGCCTCTGCCATCACGGCTGCATCCATTTCTTCGATCGTCTTCGGCTTGCCCTTGTATTTGAGGCAGCCATACACGTCTTCGACGCGCGTCGGCGCAAACAACCGCTCCGGCTTCAGAAGCACGCCGTCCGGCGTATCTTCCACCGTGAGCTTTGTCCCCGGTTTCCAACGGCGCTGCTCGCGGATGGCCTTGGGCAGAATCACCTGGCCCTTGGTGGAAAGGACAGTCGTGGATTTGGCCGCGGTTGGCATTGTCAGGACCCGGTAAGACAAAGGTAAGATACGCCTTCGCGCTGACGGAGGCAAGCGGCCGACAGAGGAAGATCGGTCAGCTTTCCGGCATGTCCACCAGGCGGATTTCGACGCGCTGGGCACCGGTGATGTCGACCTTGGCGTCGGCCGTGGTGAGCGAGGCGCGCACCAGGCGGGTAGACGGAATGCCGGCCGCCACCAGGGCGCGCTCCACCGCGGCAATGCGCGGCTCGGCCAGACCGGGATTGTAGCCCGGCACGATCTTGGTGGAGGGCCCCGCGACCACGACCATTTGGCCCGCGTTCAGGCTCGCCTTGGCCGCGGCGCTCTTCACGATGGCTTGCGCGTCGGCGGGAATCTCCAGGCTGCTGTCGGGGAAGAACACCACATAAGCGGGCGGCGGCTCGCTGTTGAACCAGGTGCCACAGCCGGCAAGCAGCAAACACAGGACGAGAGTTACGGAGCGCATGCGCGTGTCCCCCGAATCAGCAATGCGCGGGCGTCTCACAGGTTCCCAACCCAGTATGGAAGCGGCGGGCTCCTGTCCGCCCCCCGATCCGGGGCTTGAGCGAATGTTCGCGTGACATCAAGGGCTTACCGCAAGTTGGCCTCCGGGACAGAAATTTGCGGCTAGGGATACAACTTATAGTTGACAGCGTGACGCTGGTTTTGCATATTTCTCCCATCTCACGAAATCCGTCTTGAACGCCGGACCGCGGCTGAAACCCGCGCGCGCCGGTGTTTTCCGTTCGAACCAAGGTTTGCACGCGGAGACGCGGAGTCGCGGAGGTTCAAATCCAAGCTCCGCGGCTTCGCGCCTCCGCGTGAGAATCTTTTTAGGAGATCGACCGATGCATGATCCGCCAAGCTGAAGCTCAACGATGAAAAAACCCGATGCAATCGACGCTCGTATTGCGTCCGAAATGACGTCATCGCGCAGGCGGTTTCATCGGAAATTCTTGCACCGGCAAGCTCCGGCTCCGTCGCCGCGGCGGCAGCAACAAATCCTCTTAAGTTATGATATTCGCTGGAGAATTTCCGCGCGGAACACGGAACGCTCTGCGCAATTCCGCCGTTTTCTTGCCGTCAAGGTGAAGAAAGGAGATCTGAATGGGTACCCAGAACAATCAGTCCGGCCAGCAGGGCCAATCGGGCCAGCAGGGCCAATCCGGCCAGCAGGGCCAGTCGGGTCAGCAGGGCCAGTCGGGCCAGCAGGGCCAGTCCGGTCAGCAGGGCGGAATGGAAAAGAAGGCCGGCGACAATCAGAAGTCCGGCCAGCAGGGCACGCAGTCCGGCAGCCAGGGTGGCCAGCAGCGCTGATTCCGGCAGCTTTGTCCGACGAGGCGGTCTCCGCGAAAGCGGGGACCGCCTCGTTGTCGCCGGCGATCGCTACTTTCCGTTGAGCAGATCGGCCAGGGTCGTTCCCAGCGCCGCCGGGTTTGGAGAGACGCGAATTCCAGCCACCCGCATCGCCTCGATCTTCGACGCGGCGCCGCCCTTGCCGCCGGAAATGATGGCGCCGGCATGGCCCATGCGACGGCCCGGCGGGGCGGTGAGTCCCGCGATGAAGCCGACCGTCGGCTTTTTCACTCTTGAATGTGCGAGAAAATCAGCCGCGTCCTCTTCCGCCGAGCCGCCGATCTCGCCGATCATGATCAGCGCTTCGGTTTCGGGATCGGCGAGGAAGAGCTTGAGCACGTCGATGAATTCGGTGCCCTTCACCGGGTCGCCGCCGATGCCGACGCAGGTGGTCTGGCCGAGGCCCACGGCGGTGGTCTGCGCCACAGCCTCGTAGGTGAGCGTGCCGGAGCGCGAGACGATGCCGACCTTGCCGCGGCGGTGGATGTGTCCCGGCATGATGCCGATCTTGCACTCGCCCGGCGTGATCACGCCCGGACAATTGGGACCGATGAGGCGCGAGCGCGAGCCGCACAGGGCGCGCTTCACCTTCACCATGTCGAGCACCGGAATCCCTTCGGTGATGCAGACGATCAGCGGCACTTGGGCGTCGATCGCCTCCAGGATGGCGTCGGCGGCGAAAGGCGGCGGCACGTAGATCACGCTGGCGTCGCAATCGGTGGCGGCTCTGGCCTCGCGCACCGTGTCGAACACCGGCAGGCCTAGATGGGCGGTGCCGCCTTTGCCGGGCGAGGTGCCGCCGACCATTTTGGTGCCGTAGGCAATGGCCTGCTCGGAATGGAAAGTGCCCTGGTTGCCGGTGAAGCCCTGGCAGATCACGCGCGTGTTCTTGTCGACGAGAATGGACATCTAAGATCAGGCTTCTAAGGGTTGACGAAAGTGCGAAGCTGCCGGGCGATCATCGCATGTTGTTGATGATGCGCTCGTGCATCTTGCGCTGCTTCTCGAGCATGCTGCTCATCATGTCGTAATAGGCGTTGCGCTTGTTCAGCTGGGCTTGCAGCGCGATCATCTCCAGCTGAGCGTCTTTGCGCTCCGCATTCTTTTTGCGGACCTCGTTTAGCAAACGCTGGAGCTCATGATCGGCGCGCTCGGCGGCAAGCGCGCAGATGGCCAGCTTTATGTCCTCATTCCCCATGCTCGGTTCGTCAAGGCAGGAATGCGGATGCGGACAGGCGGCTTTCACATCGCTCTCCAGCATTTGGAGGGGAACCTCGCCGGCGATCAGCAGCTCGGTCTCGCGGCTGACGAAGTTCGAACCTTGCGGAGTCAGGTGCCGATTGACACCGTCCAACCAGCCGTCGGCGCCCGCTTCCGATAAGAGCGGGGCCGCCATTGCGGCGGCGGCAAGAACGAGAAGCAGGCGCTTCATTTTCTAACCTCGCTCACGATTTTCTGCGCCGCATCGGCCAGGTCGGTGCCGGAGACGATGGGGAGGCCCGACTCGGCGAGGATCTTGCGCCCCAGCTCGACATTGGTGCCCTCCAGCCGCACCACCAGCGGCACCTTGAGCGACACTTCCTTGGCCGCGGCGACGATGCCTTCCGCGATGATGTCGCATTTCATGATGCCGCCGAAAATGTTGACCAGGATGCCCTTCACGTTGGGATCGGAGACGATGATCTTGAACGCCGCGGTGACCTTCTCCTTCGAGGCGCCGCCCCCCACGTCGAGGAAGTTGGCCGGCTCCTCGCCATAGAGCTTGATGATGTCCATGGTGGCCATGGCGAGGCCGGCACCGTTCACCATGCAGCCGATGGCGCCGTCGAGCTTGATGTAGGAGAGGTCGAACTTGGCGGCCTCGCGCTCCATCGGATCTTCTTCGTCGGGATCGCGAAGCTGGGCTACGTCCTTGTGGCGGAACAGCGCGTTGTCGTCGAAATTGATCTTGGCATCGAGGCAGACCACCTGCCCCGCCTTGGTGACGACCAGCGGATTGATCTCGAGCAGGCTCATGTCCTTGGCGAGGAAGGCCTCGTACAGCGTCTTGATCAGCGCGCCGCATTGCCTGGTCTGATCGCCCTTGAGCTTCAGCGCGGTGGCGATGTCGAAGCTTATATGCGGCGCATAGCCGGCGGCGGGATCGACCTGGAAGGTCTGGATCTTCTCCGGCGTGCTGCGCGCCACTTCCTCGATGTCCATGCCCCCTTCGGTGGAGGCGATAAAGGCCACGCGCGAAGTGCTGCGATCGACCAGGGCCGAGAGATAAAGCTCGCGCGCGATGGCCGAGCCGTCCTCGATATAGAGCCGGCGCACCACTCGGCCATGCGGCCCGGTCTGGTGGGTGACGAGCGTCATGCCCAGCATGCGCTCGGCTTCGCGGCGGACGTCATCCAGGGATTTGACCACCTTGACGCCGCCGCCCTTGCCGCGGCCGCCGGCATGGATCTGGGCCTTCACCACCCAGACGGGCCCGCCGAGTTCCTTGGCGGCCGCCACGGCCTCGTCAACGCTGAAGGCGGGCTTGCCGCGCGGCACCGGAATGCCGAAACCGCGCAAGACCTCTTTGGCCTGGTATTCGTGAATGTTCATGATCGCCGCTGGATGCCCCTGCCGGCCGACAAGGGCCGGTTCGAGGCATCCTTAGCGCAGAAAGCGCGCGGGCAGAAGGTGCAACAAAACGCCACGCACGGGAGTGCGGCGGGCCTCTTGTTCCTGGCGGCGGGCGATCAGTCGCTGCCGTCTCCCACGCCGCCGTCCATGGACATGCCGGAGAGATCCTCGGCATCCGCGCTGGCCTCGCGGGTGACGCAAACCCGCGTGCGATAGGAGAAGAACATGTCGCCCGTGCCGTACTTGCGCAGGTTGGTTCGCTCGGTGCAGTCGCGCACCGGCATGGCGGGAGCGCATTTCAGCATGCCGTCCTTGTAGTGGCGCAGCGCTTCGCCGGGAGCGCAGGCCAGAACCTCACCGTTGGAATAGGCGCCGGCCATGCCCTGATCGGATTGCATGACTTCGCCGATCACCACCTTCACGGTGGAGCCGGCGATGCAGCGCACCACTTCGCCTTCGTAAGCGGTGTCGATCCAGGTGTCTGACGTCATATGCGTCGCGGCAAACTCGCGGCCCTCCGCGCTGACGCACACCGCGTGGATCGCCTTGACGACGCTTGCTTCCTGCATCTCGCAGGCTTCGTGTGCGCGCACGCCACCGAACTCGCCGCCGTGATTGATCACCGTGGTTTCGGAAAAGCCGCCGCCCGAGGCCGCCGCGATCGCCACGGAATTGGCGAAAGACAGCGACACCGAATTGTTCTTGATGATGTTGATATTCTTGTTGATGTTGATGTTTTTGTTGATGTTCAGGTTCTTGTTGATGTTGATATTCTTATTGATGTTGATGTTCTTGTTGATGTTGAGGTTCTTCCAGATGTTGACGCCGCCGCCGCCGCCATTGTGGCAGTTGTTGCCGTGGCCCCAGCTGGAATTGAACCCGTGTCCCCAGGAGCCGTGTCCCATGCTGACGTTCGGCGCCGCCATGCCGAAGCCGTTCGCCTCGGCCGGCGCGACGGGAGAGAGGGCCACCGCAACCGCTGCGGCGGCGAAAGACAATAGGCGCGTTCGGCTCATCGCAAGTGCTCCTGGCTTTCGGCCATGTTAGGCCCCGGTTCGCGCCGGGCGGCCGAAAACATTGACAAAGCCTTAATGACAGCGGGCTACGTTTCAGGAATTGTGCCATGCGGCGGCCGGTTTCCGGGTGGCAACCTGCCCCAAAATGAAACAGCCGGCGCTCACCGGCGATTGGACGACTGCAAGAGATGATCCCGATCTCGGACGACAATCCGGCCCGCCTGACCCCGATCGTGACCTGGGGGATCATCGCGCTGTGCGTGGCGATCTATTTGTGGGAGCGCTCGCTCGGCCGCGACATGGAGCCGGCGCTCAACGTACTGGGCTTCACGCCGGCCTCGCTGTTCGGCGAGCGCACCGAACTCAGCGGCTTTATCGGCGTGCCCCCGCTTGCCACCATCCTGACGTCGATGTTTCTGCACGGCAGCGTGCTGCATCTGGCCGGCAACATGCTCTATCTGTGGATTTTCGGGAACAATGTCGAAGACGCGATGGGGCATCTGCGCTTCATCCTGTTTTATCTGTTGAGCGGCATCGCGGCGGCGCTGACGCTCGCCTATATCGAGCCGCATTCGCATATTCCCATGGTGGGAGCCTCGGGCGCCATTTCGGGCGTGCTGGCGGCCTATGTGCTGGTTTATCCCAGGGCGCGGGTGACCGTGATCGTGCCCCTGGGCATCATCTTCTATCCCTTTGCGATCAGCGCCTTCTGGGTGGTGGGCTTGTGGTTCGCCATGCAGCTCCTGAGCGCTGCCGTCGTCGATCCCAGCCAGCCCGGCGTTGCGTTCTGGGCCCATGTTGGCGGCTTCGTCGCCGGGCTGGTGATGACGCCAATCCTGAAATCGCGCAGCGTGCCGCTGTTCGGCGACGTTCATCGCGGGCCCTGGCGCTAGACGCCCCCCGTCTTCCGCCGCTGGCATGGCTTCTGCTCAATTGGACAAGCAAAGGGCAGGGCATTTCTCGATCTGGCTCAGAGCGAGACATTCCCGAAAGTATTTGGGCGGGCACACGGGCGATGAAGCATCGAAACAGTCACCTTCTGGTGGGATATTGGAGCCGCTTGCGCAAGGGCCGCGACGTTCCCGACCAGACCGATATCGATCCGCGCGCCATCAAGCGCATCCTGGCGTCGGTGTTCATCCTGGAAGCGTCCGATCCCGCGCGGCCGCTCTACCGCCTCGCCGGCACCTCGCTGTGCGACCGCTACGGCGCCGAACTGAAGGGCACCAATTTTCTCGCCCGCTGGGAGGTGCAGAGCCGCGGCGCCCTGTCGCTGTTGCTGAAGCAATCCTTCGCCGCGCGCCAGCCGGTCTGCATTTCCTCGATCGCGGCGACTGCGGAGTGCGGCATGGTCGAACTGGAAACGGTGCTGGCGCCCGTGAGCTTCGGCAAGGGCACGGCGACGCGCTTTGTCGGCATGGCGCAGATTTTGGGCGACGCCTCCGTGCTGAGCGGCAAGCCCATCGCCTTCGAGCGGCTGGTGGCCTCCAAGCTGGTGCGCGAGAACGAGCCGATGCAGAATTTCAATCCGCCGTCGCCGCCCGCTCTCGAGGCCCTTCGCATGCATCCCAGAGCTCCGCACCTGCGCCTGGTCGTCAACCGCGAGAAGCCGGTCACCGTTCACTTCGAGATGGAAGACGTCATGCGCAAGCTGATGGCGGCGCTGGAGATCGTGGCGCTGCCCGGCATGCGCGTCGTCTAAGAGAATTCAGCCCGGCGGCGGCGCCGTCTGCACCGGCTGTATGGGCGGCTGCGACGGCTGGGTCGGATGGTCGACCGGGTCATTGTGCAGAATCCCGCGATTGAGACTCTGCTCCCGCTGTTGCTGTTGCAGATGCGGGATCTCGTATTTCTCGATCTTCGCGCGATAGGCCTGGAACGCCTGATCGTCCTGCGGCAGGCGCTTGTCGCAGCGCTCAGGCGGTAGCTGACGCTCCTCCTGGCACCACATGTCGAAATTGATGTTGCGGACGTCGTAGCGGGCCGAACCGGGCGATTGGGGATCCTGCGGCGCCGGCATGTCCTGCGCCATGGCAGACGCTGCAATCAAACCGATTGCGGTTCCCAGAACAGCGCCCCACGCCTTTCGCATGGATGTAACATACATGAAACTGGAACGCCGCGATAGCGCCGCGAGTTCATCGGCTGGTCGAGCAATTCGCGACAATGCGATGAAAATGCCACGAGGTCAGGCGGCGGCCCTGCTCGGCTCATCTTCCGCCACCCGCACGGATTGCGCCGGCAGGGGTGGGCGACCGAGGATCATGTCGGAGGCTTTCTCGGCGATCATGATGGTGGGTGCATTGGTATTGCCGGAAACCAACGCGGGCATGACCGAAGCGTCCACAATTCGTAAACCTTCGACACCGTGAACCTTGAGCGACGGATCGACGACGGAATCCGCATCCGTGCCCATCTTCGCGCTGCCCACCGGATGATAGATCGTCTCCGCCGTCTTGCGCACGAAGGCGTCGATCTGCTCGTCCTTCATGACATGGGCGCCAGGCATGAGTTCCGGCCCGCGATAGGCGTCGAACGCTTTCTGGGCGAACACCTCGCGCGCCAGCTTGACGCCTTCGCGCAGTGAGCGGCGGTCCTCTTCCGCCTCGAGATAGTTGGGTTGGATCAGCGGCGCGGCGAGCGGATCGGAGGATTTGAGCGAAATGTAGCCGCGGCTCTCCGGCCGCAACTGGCAGACATGGGCCATGTAGCCGTGGCGGTCCGCCTTCTTGCGGGTGTGATCGAACATCAGCGCCGCGATGAAGTGGAATTGCAAATCCGGCGTTTCGAGATCGGGACGGCTCTTGAGGAAGGCGCCCGATTCGAGTCCCTGGCCCGCGGCAAGGCCATTGCCGAACAACAGGTACTGCAGCCCCGTGCGCATGGCGTTCAGCGGATTGGTCTGGCTGTAGAGGGTGATCGGCTGGGTACACTCGTATTGCACCGAGCAGTCCAGGTGATCCTGCAGATTGCGGCCCACGCCGCTCAACTCCATCACCACCGGGACGTCGAAGCGTCTTAGAGTCTCGGACTGACCGATCCCGGAGAGCAGGAGCAGCTGCGGTGTGTTGACGGCGCCGCCGGCGAGGATCACTTCGCGGCTGGCGCGGGCCTGCGTCGCGCGTTTCTTCTGCACATATTCGAGGCCGACGGCGCGCGTGCCCTCGAGCAGAATCCGGGTCGCATGCGCGTGGCTTTCGATGGTCAGATTGGGTCGCTTGAGCACCGGGCGCAGATAGGCGGAGGCCGCGCTCCAGCGCCGGCCCTCGCGGATGGTGAGCTGATAGGGGCCGAAGCCTTCCTGACTGTAGCCGTTGAAATCCTTGGTGCAGGCGTGACCGGCCTCGTCCCCCGCCTGGACGAAAGTGCGGAACAGCGGATTCTGCGAGCGGCCGTTGGAGACGTGCAGCGGTCCCTCGCCGCCATGGAATTCGTCGCCGCCGTTCTCGTTCGCCTCGGCGCGCTTGAAATAGGGCAGCACGTCGGCAAACGACCAGCCTTCGCAGCCAAGTTGCCGCCAATGATCGTAGTCGCGGGCGTGGCCGCGGATATAGATCATGCCGTTGATGGAGGATGAGCCGCCCCAGCCGCGGCCGCGCGGCCAATAGAGCCGGCGGCCGTTGAGATGCTGCTGGCCCTCCGTCTCGTAATACCAGTTGAAGGGATTCTTCTTGCCCAGCAGCGCCGGAATGCCCGCCGGCATGTGGATCATCAGCGACTTGTCGCGGCCGCCCGCCTCGATCAGAAGCACCTCGATGCGGGGATCGGCGGACAGCCGGTTGGCCAGTACGCAGCCCGCGCTGCCCGCGCCAACGATGATGTAATCATACGCTTTCATCGCTCTATCCATTTCGCGCTTGGTTTCGCGGATATCAGGGCACCAGCGTCACGACGGAGCGGCGGTTCTTGGGCTCGCGCACGCCATCGCCGGTCTGGACCGCCAAATCGGATTCGCCGACCCCAGAGGCCTGGATGGCTTCCGGCCGGGCGCCCATCTGCACCAGCACGTCCTTCACCACATTGGCGCGCCGCACCGAAAGGCCCTGGTTGTAGGCGGACGAGCCGGAGGTGTCGGTATGGCCGACGATGCCGATGGTGGCCTGCCTGCCGGCGCGGGCGGCGTCGATAGCGCTTTGCAGAGTGGTGAGGGCCTGCGCGGAGAGGGTCCAAGAGTCCCAATCGAAATAGACGGTGTAGCTCGCGCCGGGCGCCGCGGCGGCCGCCGGCGGTGGCGGCGGCGGAGCCGGGGCCGTGCCGAGATCGCGCTCCAAAAGGGCGAGCGAAGCGTCGAGCGAGCGGCGGCATTGCTGAGAGGCACGCTTCTGGGATTCCACCCGCGCATTCATGATCCAGCAGTCGAAATCGGCCTGGGCGCGGGCAGCGTCGATCGGCGCCTTGTCGCGGCCGGCATCGAGATCCGTCAGCAGCCTCAAGCGAAGCGTCTCGGCCTCCTGATTGTCGGTTGGCGGCGCTTCGGGCACCACCTCGTCGCCCCTGCCGGCGGCGAGCGCTTTTTCGGCATAGGCATTGGCAAGGTCAGCCACGTCGGCGGTCACGTCGCTGATGGTCATGGACTCTTCGGCGTCGAAAGCAGCGCCGTTCTCGGCCGGGCCCACGTCGCCGAAGGAGCGGGCGAGATAGGCATAGTCCTTGTAGAGCGCCTGCGAGAAAGGCGAACCCATCGGCCGGCTCTGGTCGAGTTCGTCGAGGGCCGAAGTGCCGATGCAGCCGCCCAGGGCGAGCGCCGGAAGGAGCCCCAGTGGGGGCAGGAATCGGCGGAAACGGGACGACAGCATGAAATCGCTCCTTGGGAGGAATCGCCGCAGACGGACAAGCAGAGCCCCGGCGGATCCGGAAGGCGGTGCTCTATAGCCCGGCGCCTGCCCCAGGGTAAGGGCCGTCGGGCAGGAGTAAATTAACGGCCCCCGAAGCCGCTGCCGTAAACCTTCTGTTGACCCTCTTACCATACAACTAGGGGGCTGAGGCAGACGGGAAGCCGGCTTCGACACCGGCGCTATTCATGACCGCGGATATGGAGGCCTTGCTCGCCAAAGCGCGCGCCGAACGGCGGCGTTACCAGCGAGTGCAGGTCGAGTTGGATGCGAGGCTGTTCGTTCCCGGCGATCAGCGCGAGGCCCCCTGCAAGGTCACCGACATGTCGCCCGGCGGGGCGCAGCTGACTTGCGAGATCATTCCCACGGCCGACACGTCCGTCATTCTCTATATCGACGGCTTCGGCCGCTTCGAGAGCGTCGTCGCCCGCCCGCCGAAAGGCGAATGGTCGGACGGAAAATTCGGCGTCAAATTCCATTGCTCGCCGCTCAAGCGCGAGCGCGTGGCCGAACAGCTGACGCTGTACATCAACCGCGGCAGCATCGACGACCAGGTTCTGCGCCGCCACGACCGCACCCCGACCAAGGGCCTCGCCCGCTTCACCCGGGCGAATGGCGACGTCGTCACCTGCGAGGTTCTGGACCTTTCGCTCGGCGGCGTGTCGCTCGCCACGGACGTCAAGCCGCCGGTCGGCGAGCGCGTGGTCATCGGACAGATGACGGGGCGCGTGGCGCGCCATCACGAAACCGGAATCGGCATCGAATTCGTCCGTCAGGCCCACGACAAGGCCGAGGACGAGGTGCAGCCGCCAAAGCTCAACATTCGCCTCTGATTTCTAGTCATCAGCCGCCGGCTTGGGTTCGACAATGCCCAACGCCAAGCGCGTCTTCCTGGGCAGTCGCTCCGCCACCAGCGCATGGGCGCGCGCCAGATACACGCGCAACTCTTTCGCGCTGAGCGCATCCAGTTTCTGCAGCTGCACCCATTTCGCCCGTGCCAGATACGGCGCGGGGATGATGTGCTTTGCACGGGTCAGAATGTGGAAGCTCTCGTCGCTCGTCTTGAAGGAGAGAGTCTGCGGCCGCATTTCGCGCGGACCCATTGCCGCGAACATCTTGCCGCCGACCTTGAACACGCGATCCGCGCCCCACTGGATGGACAGCGTGGCACCCGGCAGGGACAGGCAGAATTTCTCGACCTGATCGGATGTCATTCGCCGATATCGGGTGCTCGCTCGGCAATGCCGAGAGCCGCGCGGGCGCGGGCATGGTGGCGCTCCCGGATATTGCCGGAGACGAGACCGACGGCCGCGGCCAGCACGGCGGCATCGTCGGTGTAGCCCAGGCCGGCGATGAAATCCGGGATGAGGTCGATCGGCGTCACGAAATAGGCGAGCGCGGCGAACAACAGCCCCTTGACGCGCAGCGGCGTGGCGGGATCGACCGCGCAGAAATAGGCCGCCGCCAGCTCCTCGGCGAAGGGAATCCTGCCGGCCAGCCTCAGCAGCTTGGTCCAGAATCCCTCCTCGACGATGCGGCTGTTGCGCGCAATCACCGCCGGCAATTGCACTTTGATGAGATCAGGCAGTTTGGCGTTCGACGACATCATGAGAGCAGTCTATCCGTTCGCTGCTTGTCCGGAAAAGAGCGTTGGCGGGGATTGAGCCCAAATCATGGCCTGTGGAAAGCTGGCAAAGACAGCCATCGAAGGACGCTCGGCCATGGATGACGCCATCTTCAAAGCACAGCCGTTTCCCCGCGTTCTCGGGATCGAGATCACCGAGGCGAACAAGGAGAGGGTGCGCGGCCGCCTGACGGTCAAGCCGGAGATCTGCACCAGCGGCCACACCATCCATGGCGGGGCCATCATGACGCTTGCCGACACGCTGGGCGCGACCGGCGCCTTTCTCAATCTGCCCGAAGGCGCCGGCACCACCACGCTGGAAAGCAAGACCAACTTCATTGCACCGGCCAAGGAAGGCACCGTGGTGCTGGCCGAATCCACGCCGATCCATGTCGGGCGGCGCAGCTCCGTCTGGCAGACCCGCATCACCCGGGAAGCGGATGGCCGCCTGGTCGCCATCGTCACCCAGACCCAGATGGTGCTGGCCTGAGATTGCGTGGGCCGCCGCGCACGGTCTAGAAACCCTGCAACCGGGCATTTCGGCAAAGGGGCATCCCATGGACTTGAATTCATCGGTTTCGGCTGTCGTCACCGGCGGCGCCTCCGGGCTCGGCGAAGCCACGGTGCGCGCGCTCGCCAAGCACGGCGTCAAGATCGCCATTTTCGACCTGCAGAAGGACAAAGGCGAAAAGGTGGCCGCGGAGCTAGGCGGGGTGTTCTGCGAGGTCAACGTCACCAACGACGACAGCGTCGCGGCCGGCTTCCAGAAGGCGCGCGCCGCCAACGGCCAGGAGCGCATCCTGGTCAATTGCGCCGGCACCGGCAACGCTGCCAAGACGGCCTCGCGCGACAAGAAGACGGGCGAGATCCGCTTCTTCCAGTCGAAGGATTTCGACCGCATCATCCAGATCAATCTGGTCGGCACCTATCGCTGCATCGCCATGAGCGCGGCCGGCATGCTGACCTTGGAGCCGCTGGCGGGCGGCGAGCGCGGCGCCATCGTCAACACCGCCTCGGTTGCAGCCCAGGACGGTCAGATCGGCCAGGCGGCCTATACGGCATCCAAGGCCGGGATCAACGGCGTCACCCTGGTGGTGGCGCGCGATCTCGCCCAGGAAGGCATCCGCTGCAACACCATCATGCCGGGCCTGTTCGACACTCCGCTTCTGGCCGGCGCGCCGGACAACGTGAAGCAGGCGCTGGCAGCACAGGTGCCGTTCCCGCCGCGGCTCGGCAATCCCAAGGAATATGCCTCGCTCGCGCTGGAGATGATCCAGAACGGCTATTTCAACGGCGAGTGCGTGCGGCTGGACGGCGCCATCCGCATGGCGCCGCGCTAGAGCCTCGATGACCGCAGGCGACATTTCGGCTTGGGCGGGATTCTTCGGGATCGTCGCCCAGGTCGGCGCCACGCTTGCGGGACTGATCTTCGTCGGCCTCACCATCAGCCTGCAGCACGTGCTGGCGTCGCGCGGATATCTGTCGCGCGCCTTCGCGGCGCTGTTCCTGCAATTCGAGCTCTTGGTGATCGGCGTTTTCGGACTGGTGCCCAACCAGCCTCCCGCGGCGTTGGGCGGCGAGTTCATCGTGACGGGCGCAGCACTTCTGGTGGGGATTTCCCTCTTCTCGCGGAGTTTTCCGGAAGACGAGAATTCCGCCGTGCTGGGCTCGAAAGGCATGCAGCGGGTGCGCGCGGTGCTCACCTATTCGGGCACATTGTTTCCGGTGGCGAGCGGGGTGGCGCTGGTCGCGGGCTGGCGTGGCGCGCTCTATCTGCTGATCCCGGCGATCATCGCCTGCGTCTATCTCTCCATCGGCTATGCCTGGGTCTTCGCGGTGGAAATTCCCCGGCGCAGCAGCGCAAAGTGACGGCGCCGGCTCAGACCGCCGCGGCGAGCTCGTGAATCTGGCTGTTGGCGAGCGTCAGCTTGGCGATGGAGAGATCGCCGGTCCGCTCGAGTTCGCTCAGGAAATTCTGCGTCCGCGCCAGCGTCTCGGCGTGCGCCTCAGCCCAGCGGTCAGCCACCTTGGCGCCTTCCGCCCGCGTGCGGTCGACAGGGTCGTTCTCGAAGCCACGCAGGGCCTGCTCGGTGATGGCGCGTTGGGTTGCCACAAGGTCGTCCACGATTCGCCGGATGGCGAGCCGGTCCCAGTGCTCCACGGCGGCAATGCGAGACGCAAGCCCGCGCAGGCGATCGAGCCCGAGGATGCTGCCAATCGCAAAATACGCCCCGGCCACGAGATCGATGTCGAAATTTCGCGCCTGCGCGAGGCGGGCGATTTCAGGAGCCATGCTCCATAGAGGAAGCGCCGCCACGTCGTGCGCCAGATCCTCCGGAACCCCGGCATCCATCATCCTGCCAACGTCGGCCATCCGATCCTTCAGCTCGTATTCGGAAATCAGCGATGAATAGGTGCCGCGCAGCGCCTCCACGCCGGCGCGGTAGCGCGCCACGGCATCGCCCAGATCGGCATTGGCAGGCACATTGGTGAGAAACCACGGCCCAACGCGGCGCGCGAGCTCCGCCAGTTCGGCATACATGTCGATCTGGACGCCGGCCGGCACCTTGCCGTCGAGCGCATCGATGCGGGTTTTGAGCGCGTCGAGACCGAAGGCGCCTTCGGCCACCACGAAGGCCCGCGCCACGCGGCCCGCCGGCGCGCTCGAAACTTCCTTCATGCGATGCACGAAGACGGGCCCGGCCAGGTTGACGATGCGGTTGGAGAGCACGGTGGAGATGATTTCGCGGCGCAGCCGATGGTGGGTGAGTTCCTCGGGCAAGCGCGCCACTGCGGCCTTGGGATAGTAGTTGGCCAGCACCGACGCAAAATAGGGGTCGTCCGGCAGATCGCTGGCCAACAGCTCGGCGTCGAGATCGAGCTTGGCGTAGGCCAGCAGGACCGCGAGCTCGGGCCGGGTGAACCCGACATTCTCCTGGGCGCGTTTGCGTAGCGCTTCATCGTCGGGCAGGAATTCCACCGCGCGATCGAGCTTGCCGCGGCGCTCCAGCTCGCGGATGAAGCGCGCCTGCGAATCGAGATCGCGCACGCCGCGCGATTGCGCCACCGAGAGCGCCAGCGTCTGATCGTAATTGTCCTTCAGCACATGCGCGGCCACGTCGTCCGTCATCTCTTCCAGGAGGCGATCGCGCGCGGCCGGCGTGAGATCGCCTCGCCGCAGCGGCCCACTGAACAGGATCTTGAGATTGACCTCGTGGTCGGAGGTGTCGACGCCGGCCGAATTGTCGATGGCGTCGGTGTTGATGCGGCCGCCCTTCAGCGCATATTCAATGCGGCCGAGCTGGGTGACGCCGAGATTGGCACCTTCGCCGATCACCTTGGCGCGCACCTCTGCGCCATTGACGCGGATGGCGTCGTTGGCGCGGTCGCCGGCGTCGAGGTTGGATTGGCTCGCGGATTTGATGAAAGTGCCGATGCCGCCGAACCAGAGCAGATCGATGTCGGCCTTGAGCAGCGCCTTCATCACCTCGGCGGGAGACGCCTTGGCGGCGGAGAGGCCTGTCAGTTTCTGCAGCTGCGGAGACAGCGGAATTTGCTTCATCTGTCGCGAATAGACACCGCCGCCGGCAGAGATCAGCGATTTGTCGTAGTCGTCCCAGCTCGAGCGCGGCAGGTCGAACAGCCGCTTGCGCTCGTCCCAGCTCTTGGCGGGATCGGGCTCGGGATCGATGAAGAGGTGGCGATGGTCGAAGGCGGCGACCAGCCGCGTCTGTTTGGACAGCAGCATGCCGTTGCCGAACACGTCGCCCGACATATCGCCGATCCCAATGCAGGTGAACGGCTCGCTCTGAACGTCGCGGCCCATCTCGCGGAAATGCCGCTTCACTGCTTCCCAGGCGCCTTTGGCGGTGATGCCCATCTTCTTGTGGTCGTAGCCATGGCTGCCGCCGGAGGCGAACGCGTCGCCCAACCAGAAGCCGCGTGCCTCGGCGATACCGTTGGCGATGTCCGAGAAGGTCGCGGTGCCCTTGTCGGCGGCGACCACGAGATAAGGATCGTCGTCGTCGTGCCGCACCACCGATTGGGGTGGAATCACCGCACCGTCGGGGCCGATATTGTCGGTTAGATCCAGCAACGCGCCGACGAAGGTCTTATAGGCCGCGATGCCGACGGCCTGGGCTTCCTCGCGCGTGGCGTTGGCGGGAAGCTGCTTGGGATAGAAGCCGCCCTTGGCGCCCACCGGCACGATGACGGCGTTCTTCACCTGCTGCGCCTTGACCAGGCCCAGCACCTCGGTGCGGAAATCCTCGCGCCGGTCGGACCAGCGGATGCCGCCGCGCGCCACCTTGCCGAAGCGCAGGTGCACGCCTTCGACCTCCGGCGAATAGACGAAGATCTCGTAGAGCGGCCGCGGGGCCGGCAATTCATCCAGCTTTTGCGACTCCAGCTTGATCGCCAGATATGTCTTCGGCGCCTCGTCCTCGCCCCGCTGGTAGAAATTGGTGCGCAACGAGCTTTGCACCACGTTGCGCAGGCGCCGGATGATGCGGTCGTCGTCGAGACTGGGCACGTCGTTGAGCGCGGCATCGATGCGGTCATGGATGGTCTTTTCGGCCGCCTCGCGGTTTTCCACCTGGGGTGCGTGGCGGGCGTAAAACAGCTCGACGATCAAACCGGCAATGTCCGGATTGCGCGCCAGCGCATCCTCGCTGTAGCTCTGGCTGAAGCCGAAGCCGGCCTGCCGGAGATACTTCGCGGCGGCGCGCAGAATGGTCACGTCGCGCCAGGCGAGTCCGGCGCCGATCACCAGCCGGTTGAAGCCGTCGCTTTCGGCGCGCCCGGTGACGACGGCGTGAAATGCCTCCTCGAGCGGGGTCTTGATGTCGTCGAGATTGGCCGCTCCCTTGTCGGCACGTTCCATCACGAAATCGAGCACGGCGGCCTCGCCGCTCCAGCCCTCGCCGCTTTCCAGCGAGACCGGGTAGCTGTTCTCCGCGATCACCTGGAAGCCCAGATTTTCGAAGATGGGCAGCGAACCCGACAGCGGCAGCATACCGCCCAGCGAGTAGACTTTCAGGCGCAGGACGCTGTGCGCATCCGACGGCAGGCGATAGACCCGCGCGCCAATGGCGTCGGCGGTTCGCGTCAGCCGCTCGAGCTCGTCCAGATCGCGCACGGCCTCTTCGGGCGAAAAAGCGTCGCGATAGCGGGGCGAGAAGGCCATGCTGTGCCGGTGAAACAGGCGCGCGCCCGCGGAATCGCCGTGCTGGTGGAGCAGCGCCGTGGCGAGGCCGTCCTCCCAGGTGCGGATGGCGTCGCGGATTTCGCCTTCCAGGGTGCGCGCATCCACCTGCGGACGCGGGCCCTCGTTGCGGCCGATGATGAAGTAGACGCGGGCCAGCACGGATTCATCGATGGTGGGCGTCGCGGCCGATTGGCGGCCGTCGAAGGCGCGCGCCAGGATGGCGTGTATTTTCTCGCGAATATGGGTGTCGTAGCGATCGCGCGGCACATAGACGAGCGCGGCGACAAAGCGATCGAACCGGTCGCAGCGCAGAAATACTCGGACCTTGGGCCGCTCGCCCAGGCGAAGGATGCCGAGCGCGGTGGCGAACAGCTCGTCTTCGTTGACCTGAAACAACTCATCGCGCGGAAAGGAATCGAGAATATGGGCGAGCGCCTTGCCGTCATGACTGTCGGGCGGCAGCCCGGCCCGCTCGATGACGCGCGCCACCTTGAGCCGCAACAGCGGTATGTCGCTCGGCCTGCGGCTATAGGCGCCCGAGGTGAAGAGCCCGACGAAGCGGCGCTCGCCGGTCAGCTTGCCGGTGCGATCGAACGTCTTCACGCCGACATAGTCCATGTGCACGCGGCGATGGACCAGCGAGCGTTCGTTGGATTTGGTGATGATCAAGGGTTCAGGCTGGGCGAGGAACCCGCGAACTTCGGCCGTCAATTCGCCGCGATTGTCGCCGCGCCGAATGACGCGCGCCTCCAGGTCGGAAAGCACGCCCAGTCCCGACTCGGGGATGGGCTCGAGCCGGCCGCCGCCTGCTTCGCTGTAGACGTAGTCGCGCGCGCCCAGGAAGGTGAAGTGATTGTCCGCCAGCCAATCGAGAAAGGCGATGCTCTCGTTGAGCACGTCATCCGGGACTGACGACGGACGCTCCTGCAAGGCCTTCTTGGTTTCCTGCAGATGGGCGAGCGTCTTGCGCCAATCGCGCACCGCAAGCTTCACTTGCTCGAACACGCGTTGCGCCGCTTCCGCAATCGCATCGCGCCGCTCCTTGTCGGCAATGGGATCGAGCACGAGAACGATGACGCTCTCGCGCACCATCGTGCCCTGCGCGCCTCGCTCGCCTGCCTCGTCTCGCGTTGCCGGAATGATGGGATGGAAGAGCGCGTGGGTGCGGATGCCTTGCCCACTCAGCTCCCCGATCAGCGAATCGAAGAGGAACGGCATATCGTCATTGACGGCGACAAAGATGGTCTCGTTGCGCACCGACGCGCCGCCTTGCGCCCGGAACGGCATCAGGTCGACGAGCGTTTCGCCCGGCTTGCGGCGCGCGGTGTGCGCAAAGACCAGGCCGGCGAGTTCCGCCAGCGACTCGGGCGCGTAGCGGGTGATGTCCTCGGGTGGCGCGCTGCGATAGAGCGCGGCGAAAAACGCCGACGGGCCCGGATCGCCGGCAAGCAGCAGGGCTCCCGCTGCCTCGATCCTCTCCATCGCCAAATCGTCTTCGCTGAGCGGCGGCTCCGGACGGTCTGCGATTTCCTTGCGGGCTGTGGCGGCGTCAGGCGTCATGTCGATCCATGGGAGTCCGGCCGGGGCTGAGTGCAGCCGGCGTTCGCGTTTGCCGCGGCCATACTAGCCGATCCCGGGTGAAAGTATGGCGAAGAGCATCCGAGTAGCTGCAAAAACCACGCACGGGAGAGTGAGGCAAAAGAGCGTCAAGGCGTTGTATATGAACGTCTTTCAGGTCAACGGCAAGCTCGGAATGCGAGCCTGTCCGCGCCGTTCGATGGCGAGCACAGCCAAGGCCAAGGCCGCGCTGACCGAAAGCAGCGCGCCGGCCAGGACCGCTCCGCCGGGATGTGGACCGACCACGGCGGAAAGGCCGGTAAGGCCGGCTGCTGGCGCGAGGAAGAGCAGAGTGGGTCGGTAGGCCTTCAGGATCGCCAGGATTGCCGTGGGCAAGCCGGCGCCGAACAGCGCCAGAGTGGCGAGCGATGTGCCTTCCGGCAGAACGAGAAGGCTCCCCGCGCCCCAGGCGAAGCCCGCATAGAGCATGATGGCATCCAAATCCTGCGCGAACGCGCGCAGCGGACCGCGCTCGAACGGCGCGCGGATGGTGTGCCAATAGGCGTGCGCAATGGCGGCAATGGCGGCCATCACCAGAACCAGCCAAGAAATCGATTGCGCCGGCCCCTTTGGCGAACTGAGCGCTGCCGTGGCGATACCGGCGACGGCGAGCACCGCAGCGGCGTAGGGGGCCCGCCCGAGCAAATTGGCCAGACGGGCGGTTTCTTCCGCCTCTTCCCACAGACGCGTCAACGTGGCGAGTTTGGCGTGAGGGCTCTCGGCGCGCTGCTCAGGCAGCTCGCGAGTGACAGTCTCGGACAGTCGGGAAACCGCGGCCGTCATATTGGCCTCAGGGTGCCACAGAGGTTTCTCATATAGGCTGGGACGGGAGCCTTAAGAATGTCTTAACTTGCCGCTCCGCTGCGATCTCCGCGCGAACCCGGGAGATGGTGCGAGTGTCGACGATGAAACCGGCCGATCGGATCATTCGAGTCTTGAAGCTCGAGCCGCATCCCGAGGGCGGGCATTTCCGCGAGACCTTGCGCGACGCGCCGCTCGAGAAAGAACGTGCGCATTCCACCGCGATCTATTTTCTGCTGAAGAAAGGCGAACGCTCGCATTGGCATCGGGTCGACGCGGCCGAGGTCTGGCATTGGTACGCGGGTGGTCCGCTCGAGCTTGCAATTGCCACGCGAGGCAAGCGGGCGCGCCGCTACGTGCTGGGCAACGCGCTGGCAAAGGGACAGCGTCCGCAGATGGTCGTTCCCAGGGGAGCATGGCAAAGCGCGCGAAGCCTCGGGGCCTATACGCTGGTGGGTTGCACCGTGGCGCCGGGTTTCGAGTATTCCGGATTCGAGTTGGCGCCGGCAGACTTCGCACCCGGCGATGGCGCTAGCGGCGCGCGGTCCCGAACAGCGAGCCGAGCGCGCGCGCGATCGCCCGCGAGGAAGCGCGGCCGACATAGCCCCGGTCGGGATTGAAGGTCACCACCAGAGTCCGGCTGTGCAGATAGATTGTCGGACGCGCGGCCGTGGCGAGGGTCACCGTGTCGATCCGGTTCGACAGCAGATCGCGATTGGCGCCGTTGCGGGCGAAGCGATCGATGCCGCGCGCGGCATTTTCCATCGCGTCGAAGGCTGGACCGCGCAGGCCCGGATTTGCCTCCAGCACGTTCCAGTCGGCGGTGAAGGTGATCTTCAGGCGGCGCGTATAACCCAAGTGCTGGCCTTCATCGCCCGCGGCGCTCTGCATGTCGTCGAGAGAAACCGGGCCAAGCGGCGGAATGGCGGCGTCGCCGGTGCGCACCGCCGGCAAGCCGTTGGGATCGGAATCGGTGTAAAGCGTGAGGCCGCCCCAGCCCGCCACGCGGATCGCCGTCTCGCCGGAATCGTATTTCAATTCGCGGCTGCCGAGCGACGTGCGATCGGAATAGAGCACGAAGATTTCCGGATCGCCCTGGAAGCGCAGCAGGTAGTTGCTGCCCGCGCCGCCGAGCTGGAAGCGCACCCGGTCGCCGGCGACATAGAGGCCGGGCTGCACGGCGGCCAGCCGATCCAAGGTCAGCCGTTCCATCAGTCCCGACTGCGCGCGCGCGGAAACAGCGCAGCCCAGGACGAGCGACGCCAGGCCCGCGACCAGAACGGAGCGCCTTAACATGCCGTGGAATGCCCTACGTTTCGCTTCCTCGCCCGCCTTATCGTGCGTCGATGCGCACGCTCGCCCCCAAGCGTTGCCGTTTATCCGAAAGGAATGGGGCGAGATTAAGGTTGTGACATTTACAGGGAATCGAAGCGGCCGCCGCGGCCTTTTCCGGCCGCGAAACGAGCCGCGCCGTCGCGGGATTCGCCGCTTTGCAGTGTCCGCATGCCGAGCGCAAATTCGTTGTTCATCGCCTGAGGGACCGTCATGCCGTATTGTTCGTATACGGATGATCTGTCGTTGCGCAGACAGTGCTGCGGGAAGCGGGCGAGTTCTCGCGCCAGCTCTTCCGCCGCCGGCCGCGCTTGGCCCTTCGGCACCACGCGATTGGCAAGACCCATCTCGAGTGCTTCCGTGGCGCCGACCGGACGGCCACTGAGGATCATGTCGAGCGCACGGGACTGTCCGATGAGGCGCGGCAGGCGCACCGTGCCGCCGTCGATCAGCGGCACGCCCCAGCGGCGGCAGAACACCCCGAACACGGCATCCTCCTCGGCCACGCGCAGATCGCACCACAGGGCCAGCTCAAGACCGCCGGCCACGGCGAAGCCGGACACGGCGGCGATAACAGGCTTCGACAATTGCATGCGCGTCGGTCCCATGGGCGCATCGTCCGCGAGCGCCTTGGAGACGTCGACGGGCTGGATACGATTGCCGCGGCCGGCGGCCACGCCTTTCAAATCGGCGCCGGCGCAGAAGGTCCCTCCCGCGCCCCACAACACGGAAACCAGAGCGCTGTCGTCGCGCTCGAAATCGACAAAGGCCGCCGCCAGAAGCTCCGCGGTCGGCCGGTCGACCGCGTTGCGGGCTTCCGGCCGGTCCAGGATGACGGTGACCACCGGACCGTCGCGCTCGGCCCGGACGCTGGGTGTATCGGCCATCGCGTTTCTCCTTGGCTTTCGGACCAAACCTTACTAAACCACGGCCCATTCCAGCGCATCCTCATCACCCGCGCGAGGCCATCCCGTGACTCATCCCGACAGCTTCAAGTCCCGCAAGACACTGACCGCGGGAGGCCGGAGCTACGCTTATTTCAGTCTGGCCGCAGCAGAGAAGAACGGGCTCAAGGGCCTCTCCCGCTTGCCCTATTCGCTGAAAATCCTGCTCGAGAATCTGCTGCGCGGCGAGGACGGCAAGATCGTCACCGCCGACGATGCCCGCGCCGTCGTCGCCTGGCTGGGCAAGCGGGCGTCCGAGCGGGAAATCGCCTTCCGCCCGGCTCGCGTGCTGATGCAGGACCTGACCGGCGTGCCGGCGGTCGTCGATCTCGCCGCCATGCGCGACGCCATGAAGACGCTGGGCGGCGATCCGGAAAAGATCAATCCGCTGGCGGAGGTCGATCTGGTCATCGATCATTCGGTGATGGTGGACAATTTCGGCCACAAGGACTCGTTCAAGAAGAATGTGGTGCGCGAATACCAGCGCAACATGGAGCGCTATGCCTTCCTGCGCTGGGGCCAGCAGGCTTTCGCCAATTTCCGCGTGGTGCCGCCGGGCACCGGCATCTGCCATCAGGTCAATCTCGAATATCTCGGCCAGACCGTCTGGACGCGAAAGATCGCGGAGGGAAAGAAAGCCGTCGAGCACGCCTTCCCCGACACGCTGGTGGGCACCGACAGCCACACCACCATGATCAACGGGCTTTCGGTTCTGGGCTGGGGCGTGGGCGGTATCGAGGCGGAAGCCGCCATGCTGGGCCAGCCGATTTCCATGCTGATTCCGGAGGTCATCGGCTTTCGCGTCAGCGGCAAATTGCGCGAGGGCGTTACCGCCACTGATCTGGTGCTCACCGTCACCCAGATGCTGCGCAAGAAAGGCGTGGTGGGCAAATTCGTGGAATTCTACGGGCCCGGTCTCGATGAAATGTCGCTGGAGGATCGCGCCACCATCGCCAACATGGCGCCCGAATATGGCGCCACATGCGGCTTCTTCCCCATCGATGCGGAGACCATCCGCTATCTGAAAGCGACCGCGCGCAAGCCATCGCGCGTTGCTCTGGTGGAGAAGTACGCCAAGGCGCAAGGGCTCTACCGAACCGCCAAGAGCCCCGATCCGGTCTTCACCGACACGCTGTCGCTCGATCTGGGCAGCGTGGAATCAAGCCTCGCCGGACCGCGCCGTCCGCAAGACCGCGTGGCGCTGGCCGACGCGGCGAACGAGTTCGCAGTCTCGCTCATCGACGTGTTCAAGAAGGAAGAGGATGCGCGCAAGCGGGTGAAGGTGGAAGGCCAGGACTACACCATCGGTCATGGCGACGTGGTCATCGCCGCTATAACCTCTTGCACCAACACATCCAATCCTTCGGTGATGGTCGGCGCCGGCCTGATCGCAAAGAAGGCCATCGAGCGCGGGCTCAAGGCGCGGCCCTGGGTGAAGACGTCGCTGGCGCCGGGAAGCCAGGTGGTGAGCGACTATCTGGCCCGCGCGGGCCTCGACAAATACTTGGACAAGCTCGGCTTCCAGCTGGTGGGCTACGGCTGCACCACCTGCATCGGCAATTCCGGCCCGCTGCCCGAGCCGATCGCCAATGCGGTGAACGAAGGCGATCTGGTGGCGGCCGCAGTGCTTTCCGGCAACCGCAATTTCGAGGGTCGGGTGCACCCGCAGGTGCGCGCCAACTATCTCGCCTCGCCGATGCTGGTGGTGGCCTATGCGCTGGCGGGAACCATGAACGTCAACCTCACGCGCGAGGCCGTCGGCTACGATCGCAAGAACAATCCTGTCTACCTGAAGGAAATCTGGCCCAGCCCGAAGGAAATCGCCGACACCATCCGCAAGGCGCTCAAGCCCTCGAGCTTCAAAACCCATTACGGCAACGTCTTCGACGGCGGGCCGGACTGGAAGAAGGTCAAGGTCAAGGGGGGCAAGACCTATGCCTGGGACCCTGCCTCGACCTATGTGAAGAATCCGCCCTATTTCGAAGGGATGCAGGCCAAGCCTGGCGCCGTTCGGGAAATCAAGGGCGCGCGGATTCTGGCGCTGTTCGGGGATTCCATCACCACCGATCACATCAGCCCCGCCGGCTCCATCAAGAAGGACGGCCCGGCCGGCAAATACCTGATCGAACACGGGGTCGACGTCGCCGATTTCAATTCCTATGGCGCCCGGCGCGGCAATCACGAAGTGATGGTGCGGGGCACCTTCGCCAACATCCGCATCAAGAACGAAATGATGGGCGGCCGCGAGGGCGGCAACACCGTCTACTATTCGCCAGGGCAGCCGTCAGGCGAAGAGATGCCCATCTTCGATGCCGCGATACGCTATCAGCAGGATGGGATTCCGCTGGCCGTCATCGCCGGCAAGGAATACGGCACCGGATCGTCGCGCGACTGGGCCGCCAAGGGGCCCAAGCTGCTTGGCGTGCGCGCGGTGATCGCGGAAAGCTTCGAGCGCATCCACCGCTCGAATTTGATCGGCATGGGCATCGCCCCCTTCGTCTTCGAGGCCGGCAAGACGCGCAACGACTATGCCTTGACCGGGCGGGAGTCGATCGACTTCCCCGACCTCTCAGGCAATCTCAGCGCGCGCATGAAAATCACCGCACGGATCCGCTATCCCGACCGTCCGAACGCGGAAATGCCGCTCTATCTCATGATCCTGACCGCTGACGAGATCGCTTATTTCAAGAACGGCGGCATCCTGCCTTATGTGCTGCGGAACCTGTTGGCGGTGTAAAGAAACGGAAAAGCCATTTGGTTCCAAGGGGTCGCGCGCATTGTTGTCGCCGTTCCCGTTGCCACAGGGATTTGCCGCAAACACGGTTGTGCTTGGACGCGCTTGGAATCCCGGCGAAAATGCCGCGGCAGAACAATTCGTGCGTTCCATTGCGGAAACTGTTGTAGCGGCGCTGCGCTTTCGTCTAATCTTCACATCCGCGAGGGGATCGCGCGAACCAAGTAGGCAAACCCGGCGTTAGCGGGCGGTTCGAGCGACCGTCGCAAGGGTGCGCGTCGATCGCGATAGATTCTGACAAAGCAAAAAAATTCCAGGGGTGTCTCATGGCTTCGAAGGCGCAGCGCAAGGCGAACGGCAGTTTCGAGCTTGCCGAGACGCCGTCGCATCTGATGCGGCGTTGCCAGCAATTCTACGGCGATCTCTACGCGCGGGAGCCCGGCGCGCGCGACCTCACCAAGCAGCAGCTCACCGTGCTCTGCGCGCTGGAGCACAACGACGGCGTCAGCCAAACCGATCTCGTCGAGATGACCGATATCGACCGCTCGACCCTGGCGGAGATGGCGCGGCGCATGCTCGAGCGCGGTCTCATCTCGCGCAAGCGGACCGAGGAGGACATGCGCGCCAACGCCGTCGCCATCACGCCGGCCGGCCGCAAGGCGCTGCGTTCGGCACGCACGGCGGCCGAGCGGGCGGAGAAGCGCATGCTGGATGCGCTGCCGGCGGCGGAGCGGCCGCGGCTGGTGAAATTGCTCTCGGCCATCGCCGCAGCAGCAGACAATTTCGAGGCACCGGATTCGGCTTCGCTGCGGCGCAAACCAACCCGGCGGCCGCACGCCTAAGCCTCTGCCACGGAACGATTATTCGCCGTTTATCGCGCGGCAGCGCTCTGCGCTTGGCGCGCGGCCTCAATGGCGGGCAGCACGGTCCCCGTGAGCACCTCTGGCGTGATCGGGCCGGAATAGCGCAGCCGGACGATGCCCTGTCCGTCGACCACGAAGGTTTCCGGTACGTCGTAAACGCCCCATTCGATTCCGGCCCGTCCATCGGCATCGATGTCGAGCCGCGAAAAAGGATTGCCGGTCTCCGCCAGAAAGGCGCGCGCCGGAAGCGGCTTGTCTTTGTAGACGATGCCATAGAGCGCCACAGCATCGAGGCCTGCGAGGCTTGCCAGCACCGGCGCTTCTTCCCGGCACGGCGCGCACCAGGACGCCCACACATTGATCACGGTGACATGCCCGGCCGAGAGATCCCCACGTGTGAACGCAGCGGCATGTTCGTCGAGGGCCGGCAACTTCAACGCCGGCGCGGCGCGGCCGATCAGCGGCGACGGGAGTTCGTTCGGCGGCGGCGAGCGCAGGCTGGCGAACAACAAATAGGCGAGCCCCACGAACAAGGCGGCCGGGACCAGATAGGCGAGGCGCTTCATCGGGAGCCGGTCTCGCCGGTGAATTGCGCCAGCCGCGCCTTGGCGCGTGCGTAACCGCGCAGTGTGAGAAACACCGCGGCGCCAAGCCCAAGCGCCGTCACGCCATAGGCGGGCCAGACAAAGGCTGCGTATCCGCCCATGGCCAGGAAATTCGCCAGCATCAGCGGCCTCTGCCAAGGGCTAGCGTGCGGACGCGCCGATCCAGGATCTCAGTTCGCATGCGCAGCAACAGCAGGGTGAAGAACAGCGCCGTGTAACCCAGCGCCATCAGAAAGAGCGGCCACAGGAACACGCCGGCAATCAAAGGCCCGCCCGCGCGCACGATGCTCTCGCCCTGGTGCAGCGTGCTCCACCACTGCACGGAGAATTCGATGATCGGAAGGTTTACCACGCCCACCAGCGCCAGGATGGCGCAGGCCCGAGCCGCCCGCGTCTCGTCCTCGATGGCGTTCCACAGCGCGATGTAGCCGAGATAAAGGAACAGCAGGATCAGGAACGAGGTCAGCCGCGCGTCCCACACCCAGTAGGTGCCCCACATCGGCCGTCCCCAGAGCGAGCCGGTGATGAGTGCGAGCGCAGTGAACAGCGCCCCGAACGGCGCCGCCGATTTCGCCGCCACGTCCGCGAGCGGGTGGCGATTGACCAGACTGACGAGCGAGGCCAGCGCCATCAGCCCATAGGCCATCATGGCGATCCAGGCGGCCGGCACGTGGACGAACATGATTCGCACTGTGTCGCCTTGCTGATAATCCGGCGGCGCGGCGAAGCTCAGATAGAGGCCGACCGCAAGCAACAGAGCCGCAACAGCGCCGAGCCACGGCAACAGCGCGCCGCTCAAATCCATGAACCGCTTGGGATTGGCGTATTCCAACATGGTGGTTCCTCTAGGCCTGGCCATCCCCTGCGGCAAGCAAGTCTAGCCTGCGAGATTGAGCCGCACTGCGGCGGCGGCGGCAAACGGAGAGACGACGACCGCGGTGAAGGCAAAGGCCGCGAGCAGACCCATGGCGGCGCTGGGCAATCCGTCGATCGCGGCCAGGACGGCACCGGCGCCGAAGATCACGGCAGGGGACAGCAACGGCAACACCAGCAGCGGCAGGATCAGCCCCCCGCGGCGGATGGACAAGGTCAGGCCAGCGCCGATGCCGCCGATCGCGCTGATGGCCAAGGTACCGACGGCGAGCGACGCGAGCAGCGCCGGATAAGCGCGCGGTTCCAGCCCAAACAGCAACGCCATCAGCGGCGAGAGGATGGTCAGCGGAAGTCCTGTGGTCAGCCAATGGGCGGTCATCTTTGCCAGCACGACCACCTCCAGCGGCAGCGGGCCGAGCGCGATCAGATCGAGGCTGCCGTCCTCGAAATCGGCCTGGAACAACCGGTCGAGGGCGAGCAGCGCCGCCAGCACCGCGGCCACCCAGAGAACGCCGGCGGCGATGCGGCCCAGCACTTTCAGATCCGTGCCGACGCCGAACGGCAGCAGAACGGCGACGGCTGCGAAGAAGGCCAGCGCCAGCATGGCGCTTCCGCCGGCGCGCGTGGCAAGCCGGATGTCGCGCATGACGAGGGCGCGCCACGCGCTCATGCGAGGTGCAGCCGTTCGCAAGCGATGCCGAGAGACTCGTGCGTCGCCGCCACGGCGATGCCGCCCGCGGCGCAATGGGCGCCTATCAGGTCGGCAACGAGCGACTTTCCCTCGACATCGAGCGCGGCCAGCGGCTCATCCAGCAGCCACAATGGCCTGCCGGACACTTGGAGCCGTGCCAACGCCAGCCGCTTCTTCTGCCCGGCGGAAAGATACTGGATCGGCAGGTCGCGAGCGGTCGAGAGACCCACCCTGGAGAGTGTCGCTTCTTCGTCTGCCGTCCCGCCGTAGAACTCCGCAAAAAAGCGCAACTGTTCCAGCGGCGTCAGCTGGCGCTTGACGCCGTCCTGATGGCCGAGCCAGCCGATATGCCTTGCGCGGTCTTCGGGCTCGGCGATCTCTCCGCCGCCATTCGTCCGTAGCCGGACGGTTCCCTGCTGCGGCATCGACAGGCCGGCGATCAGCCGCAGCAGCGAGGTCTTGCCCGAGCCGTTGGCGCCCTCCACCGTCAGCAGGCCCCCACCCTCGACACGGGCCCCAAGCCCGCGGAAGACCAACCGCCCTCCGCGGACGCAGGCGAGGTTCTCGATTTCGAGGGAGGCGAGCGCGGCCACCTCAATACATATGCTGGCCGCCGTTGATGGACATAGTCGAGCCGGTGACGAAGCCCGCCTCGTCCGCCACCAGGAACAGCACGCCGCGCGCAATCTCGTCTGCCTTGCCGAGCCGGCCGACCGGAATCCGCGCCACGATCTTCTCCAGCACGTTGGCCGGCACCGCCGCCACCATGTCGGTGTCGATATAGCCCGGTGCGATGGCGTTGACGGTGATGCCCTTGGCCGCACCTTCCTGGGCCAGCGCCTTGGTGAAGCCATGGATGCCGGACTTGGCGGCGGCGTAGTTCACCTGGCCGTATTGCCCGGCCTGGCCGTTGATGGAGCCGATATTCACCACCCGGCCGAAGCCGCGCTCCAGCATGCCTTCCCAGGTCGCCTTGCACATGTTGAAGCAGCCGCCGAGATTGGTATCGAGCACCTCGTCCCAGCCCGCCCGCGCCATCTTGCGCATGGTGCCGTCGCGGGTGATGCCGGCATTGTTGACCACGATGTCGACCGGTCCCAGTTCGGCAACCACCTTGGCCACGCCGGCCGCGCAGTCCTCGAGGCTCGCCACATTCCATTTGTAGACAGCGATGCCGGTCTTCTCGCCGAACGAACGGGCGCGCTCATCATTGCCCATGTAGTTGGCGGCCACGTGATAGCCGGCGTTCTTGAGGGCGATGGAAATCGCCTCGCCGATGCCCCGCGTCCCGCCCGTGACGATCGCAACCCGCGCCATGCCGCGCTCCTTGTCTGTGGTGTTTCGGCCAACCTAGAACAAATGGCCGGGCCTACGCGAGTGCACAATTTCGGCCCGCAAGGCCGGCGGATAGCGGTTCTCCCAACCCATTGCAATATCGCCGGAATGTGGCTTGAGGCGGGGTACTTGAATTCCTCTACGGTTCGCTGAAGCCGTTCAATCCGAACCAACGAAGATCGCGGAGCCAGTCTTTGCGCTCCCAATGCCTTCAAAAGATCGGGCACGAGCGTCCTCAAATCGGCCAGTCGGTTGCTCCTCGATCGCAGGACGATGACTGCAATCGGTCGCCCCGTCAGATTCCGCTGAAACGAGAGATTGCGGTCGGCCGTGACGAAGACATCGAACGCCGTCGCGGCAAGCGCAAGCAGTTCGCCGTTTTTGATGGACGCCCAACCCATCTCGATCATGACTGCCCTATTGCGCGAATACCCGGCTTCATGTTGAAGTCTCCACCAAGTTGAGGAGGCGACAATGCCAAAGACGAATAGCGCTTCGACCAATACTTCGAAGTCAAAGACTACCCGCTACATTATCCTGCCGGTGGACGGTTACGGAAAAGCTGTTGATCTGAATGAGATTGTTTCTGCCAAGCCTGCGACAGTGACGCTCGCAGCGCGTCCCGGCGTCGACATCAGTCCGAAAATGCAGGTCATCGCCACGAGTTCCACCAACGGCTCGAGGCTCGTGGAGATGAGTTCGGAAGGGGAGCTCAGTTTGCGGCTCAAGGTGCCGGGGCTGCGAGTGGTTCCCGAGGTTTTCTATCATCGCCTTTGGCATCGTCCGAAGATCGAAAAGCCCGTTACCAACAAGAGCAAGGCCGCCGGCACCAGGGCGCGCGTATCCACCATGAGTGCCGCCGCAACGCCGGCGAATTCGACCATTACGGTGACATCGGCGCAATCCGGCAAGCCGGTTTCCGACGCCATGGTCGTCGCCTTCACCGATTTCGCAAACCGGGTCGGTGCTCAAGGCAAGACGGGCGCGAATGGAAAGGTGGTGCTTTCCCAGATTTCCCCCCGCCAAGCCCTGGAACGCATTTATGTTTATCCGCCGTCCGGATTCTGGGATTTGTTGATACAGGGCACGACTGCCGCGCAAAGCTCGTCTCTCAAGTTGCGGACTGCCGATCCCACCGACGCGACGCTTCTGCTTCACCAGCTGTACGGCAAATTGCCCGGCACCGCGGGACAGGGCGTGACCATCGCGATCGTCGATACTGGCATCGACGGCAACCATCCCGATCTGAAGAATGTGACGGGTGGCCAGAACTGTGTCGGCAGCGAAGTGCGGGCCAATCCCGCCGCCAAGAACGACTGGCGGCCGGCAAAAGTCGAAGGCGAGCATGGAACGCATGTGGCAGGCATCGCCGCCGCCCAGGGAAAAGCGAATGGATTTCGTGGCGTCTCGCCCACGGCCGAGCTCAGGGCCTATCGCGTCTTTCCGGATGCGGGCGGAGATGCGAGCAATTTCGACATTGCAAACGCCATCGACCTGGCCGTGGCGGACAAATGCGACGTGATCAATTTGAGCCTGGGCGGCGGTGACAAGGACCAAGCAGTGGAAGACGCCATCGACCGAGCGCTGGCGGCGGGGGCGGTTGTTGTTGCCGCCGCCGGAAACGATTCACGCCAGCCCGTGTCGTATCCCGCCGCCCTTCCTGAATGCGTGTGCGTATCCGCCATGGGACGCCGTGGCACCTTCCCGAAGGACTCCGTCGGCGTCGGCGATATCGACAAGCCAAGTGGCGGACCCTCGGGCAACGATTTCGTGGCCGGTTTCAGCAATATCGGCTCCGAGGTGGACGTCACCGGCCCCGGTGTCGAGATCGTTTCCACCTTGCCGGGCGGCGGCTATGGTCCGATGAGCGGAACATCGATGGCTTCGCCCGCGGTGACGGGGATCGTCGCCTATCTCTTGTCGGCAAATGCCGCCATACGTCAGGCGAAAGGCGCGGAACGCTCACGCAAGCTCAAGGATTTACTATACAAGAGTTGCAAATTGGAGAACTTCGGCCGCAAATTCGAGGGCTTCGGGCTGCCGAGCCCCTGAATTGCGATCGCCGGAAAGGCGGCAACATGAATACGCGAACAATCGTCCACGCCCACGAGCCGGACGCGGAGCCTGCTGACGCCATCGCCGGCAGGCTTCGTGGACAGGGCGTGCAAATTTTGTCCAGTGGCCCCTATCAATTTCTGGTCTCGGGCAAGAAGGACGAAGTAGCCCAGGCCTTGGGTGAGGCGAAAGGTTGGGCCGTGAGCGAGGAAAGCTTCGTTCCGCCTCCGAACACGCGCGTCAGTGTGAAGCGGCCGCCACAATAGACCATCCTCAGTGCGTTCCCGCTGCCATGTCCGCGGCGAGGCACTTGGCTCAACGCTCCACGCACATGGCGATGCCCATGCCGCCGCCGATGCAGAGCGTGGCGAGGCCCTTGCGGGCGCCGCGTCGGTGCATCTCGTAGAGCAAGGTGGTCAGCACGCGCGCGCCGGAAGCGCCGATGGGATGGCCGATGGCGATGGCCCCGCCATTGACGTTCACCTTGGAGGCGTCCCAGCCCAGGTCCTTGTTCACGGCGCAGGCCTGCGCCGCGAAGGCCTCGTTGGCCTCGATCAGATCGAGATCGTCGACCGACCAGCCGGCCTTCTTCAGTGCCGCGCGCGAAGCGGGAATGGGCCCCGAGCCCATCAGCGCCGGATCCACGCCGGCATGGGCCCAGGAGGCGATGCGGGCGAGCGGGGCGATGCGGCGGGCGTCCGCCTCTTTGGCCGTCATCAGCACCACGGCGGCCGCGCCGTCATTGATGCCGCTGGCATTGGCCGCGGTGACCGTGCCGTCCTTCTGGAAGGCCGGCTTCAATCCCGATACGCCGTCATACGTCACGCCGTCGCGGATGAATTCGTCGGTGTCGACCACACGCTCGCCCTTGCGCTCCTTGACGGTCACCGGCGCGATCTCATCCTGGAAGCGGCCGGATTTGCGCGCCGCCTCCGCCTTGTTCTGCGAAGCCACGGCGAAGCGATCCTGCTGCTCGCGTGGGATCTGCCATTCGCGCGCCACGTTCTCCGCCGTCACCCCCATGTGGTAGCCGTGGAAGGCGTCCCACAAGCCGTCTTTCAGCATGGTGTCGGTGAATTCCAGCGCGCCCATCTTCTGGCCGGCGCGCAGATAGGCCGCGTGCGGCGCCTGGCTCATCGATTCCTGTCCGCCCGCCACCACGATCGACGCATCGCCGTTGACGATCTGCTGATAGCCCAGCGCCACCGCGCGCAGGCCCGAGCCGCACAGCTGGTTGACGATCCAGGCCGGCGTCTCGAAGGGGATTCCGGCATTGATCGATGCCTGGCGCGCCGGATTCTGGCCCTGCGCCGCGGTGAGGATCTGGCCGAGGATGACTTCGGAAACATCCTTCGGCGCCACGCCGGCGCGGCCGATGGCGGCCTGGATCGCGGCCTTGCCGAGGTCGTGGGCCGGCACATTGGCGAAGGCGCCGTTGAAGGAGCCGACGGGGGTGCGGGCGGCGGAGACGATGACGATTTCGGGCATGAAGACCTCGGAAGCTCAATTTGTTGCGCTGCGCCCAAAATGCCGCGAATGCGAGCGGCCGTAAACCTTTGTCTTTTCCCCCGTGTTTTCAAGGCGTTACACATGTCCTGGCGCCCTCCCATTCACGCAAGCGCAAAAAGAGGCTGGACAGGCGCAAGCCTGTGGTGGTGAGCTAGGCCCCGAGCTGGAGCGCCCGTCAGAGGCGCGTGAAACGCCCTCGATAACGGATGAACGTGACGCAAGAACGCGCAAACGCGGACGGCCCGGTCGTCATCAAGAAGTATGCGAACCGGCGCCTCTACAACACGCAGACTTCGAGCTACGTGACGCTCGACCATCTCTGCGAAATGGTCAAAGCGGGCACCGAGTTCGAAGTGCGCGACGCGCGCAGCGGCGAGGACATCACCCGTTCGGTGCTCACCCAGATCATCTTCGAAGAGGAAGCCAAGGGACAGAACCTCCTGCCCATCCGCTTCCTGCGCCAGCTCATTCGTCTGTATGGCGACAGCCTGCAGGCCTTCGTGCCAGGCTATCTCGATCTCTCGATGGAAAGCTTCACCAAGAACCAGGACGCTATGCGCACCCGCATGGCCGAAGCGTTCGGCGGCGGCAGCCAGGCGCTGGAGGCGATGACGCGGCAGAACCTCGCCATGTTCGAGCGCGCCATGAAAATGTTCACGCCCTTCGTGCCGCCTGCGGCGCGCGCCGCGGAGCCGGAAGCCCCCGGCCGGCCAACCAACGGCGGCGAGCAGAAGACCAAACCGTCCGAAGAGATCAACGAGCTCAAGAGCGAGATCGAGGCGATGCGCAAACAGCTCGCCGAGCTGGCGCAACAGCGCAAGTGAGGTTGCGGCGAGTGCCGTTTGCGTGGACTCGTTGCGGTTTATTGCTCCCGACCCATTGCTCCCGACTGCTCCTGACCTACCAGATGATGTGGTCTGTTTGGCAGGAAACCACATCCTATTGATCTTCGTTTTCACGAGAGGGCTATACCCCCCTCCCCCCGGTCTTCCGCGTTTTGCGCGGCCAAGCCTTTGCGGGGCGCAGCCTTTCGCCTGAAGCCGGGCGAAGAAAATGCGCTGTCCATGGCTGTGTGTTCCCGCGCCGAAGCCTGCGAGCGCCACGCGCTCCATTTCCCGGGAATCCTAGCGAAGCCTGCACGCCCCGCCGTGACGCCGGTCACGGACAAGGCGGACGATTTGGGCTAGAGGATAGAGGACGACGCTTGTTGGGCCGGCCGCGTACGGCGGCCGCATCATCCACAAATGCGGCGCGGCTCCGACTGCGCAAAAGGAAACGTCAATAAAAGTCAGCTAGGCACTCCCTCCGACCTTAGAATTAGCAATCATCCGCATTTTTTCCTTTTGCCTAATTGGTTGCGCCCTTTATCCTTATGTGAAGGACGGAACCCGGGAGAGCGGGACAAATGCGGAAGGAAGCGGCCGAGTTACTCTGGTACGTACTTGGCGCGTTTCTATTCTACTTTCTTTGGAACGCTGTGTCGGCTGCCCACGGTTGGAATCTGACGCTTCCGGGGCTGAACTTCAAGGATTGGGATCCCTATGGGGCGGCTCTAGTCGCGACACCCATAGGCCTGGTCTGCTTCGCTACGCTCATGTGCATCGGCGCCCTCTATGCACGAAGGAGCGAGTCTGCGCGACCAATTGGGCGGCTTCCGATTCCTTTTAAGCTGGGGGATCCCGACAGCGTTGTTCTGCATGCTGCTCAGGCAATGGCTCTGATCGTGCTTCCCTTCGTGGCGCTCATTAGCCTATTTGATAAATTCCTAAATGGCAGCTTTTGTCATTTGGTGAGGCTGCAAGGATTAGCGGCACCAGGACATGACGCGTGTGGGAATGGGAAGGTACCCTATGATCGGTCGCCTCTTTCCCTTTTCTCTTACGTGGCACCGCGTGAGGCCTTCAGGCCGAACGCCTTTGTCTACCAGGGCGGCAACACCTATTGGCCGTTCTGGGAGCCACTGGCGATTTGTGTGCTTGGCTTGATCGCGCTTGCGTCTCTCGCCTGGTTTGCCTTCGAGGTTTTCAAAATGCGCCCGCAGACCGCCACTTTCCCGCCGCTGGTCGCGGACATCGAATCGACTGGGTGACGAATGCGGCGAATGATGGCATTGTTGGGGATCGGGATGTCGGCCTGTTTGTGTGGTAGCGCGTCGGCTCAGCAGCTCGACCTCACGCAGATTCTGATCGACAAGACCTCGGTCGGGCCCGAAGTGGTAAGTCTGTGCGACAAGCTTTGTGCCGGCAATGAGAAACGGAGCTGGCTCGATAGTGCTGTCCTCGTGCTCCGTGGCGACCAACCGACCTCTGAACTCGTAGCCCACATCAAGCTCCAGAGCCGACATGTTCCCATACAGGGGGTCGTGCTCTACGACACTACGGCGCAGGTCGATGTCACCGCAGAGATCGACAACACGACCTGCAAAGTCACGAGCCTGACCGCATCCTCGTCAAACGATCTTTATAAGCTCCTGCTTTCGGCCTTTCGCAGCGAAATTGAGTCGAAAGCGACAATGCTGGGGCTGCCATGCTGAAGATGGCTTCTATTGTTGCCGTTGTTGCTACACTCGTCACCAGCTCCGCTGTTGCCGACCGCAAGGATGACGGACGTGACTGCATGGAAATGCTTCGAAACCCGCGGATCCCGCTCGTCTCATGCCAAGTTGCATGGCGGTTGCCCGACAGCGAGACGCTTGCTTTGCGAGTTGCCACGGATCAGTTGATAAACGGCGCAGACTGCAAAGTTCACTTCGCAGCCCGCCGTACGCTGATTGCGCGGTTGAGGTCCAAGGATACGATGCTCCTCGCCGATCCTCAGAAAGGTTCATGCCGCCTCCAGACAAGTGGCGGACCATTGTCGTTGGCCTTCATTGTCGCCCCTGCGATCCACGTACATGATGGTAGAGCGATCGCCGCAGAACTACGATTCCTCGTTCTGACCGGTCCCCCAATCGTGTCGCCGCTCTTGACCAAGTTCGTGAATTCCAATCAAGGGGTCGCAAAGGCGATCATCGACGGTGTAAACAAATTTGTGGAAGAGCAAACGCGGCAGCACTAGCTTGATTTGTCGCCTTTGGGGCCGGGTTTATCGATTCCGACAGCACTGCGACTTGCGAAGCTCGTCGGCCGGGCGATGACGGATCGTAGGGAATGCATCTTCCGTCCTATCCGCCGCCTCGGTGGATCGTCAGCCGCGCTGCGCCGCCTTAATCGCGGCGATGTCGATCTTATTTCGCACGCCGTGCGGAGGCGCGGCGGGCGGCTTCGATCTTGGCGACGTCGACCTTCTTCATGTCCATCATGGCGTCGAAGGCGCGCTTGGCCTCATCGCCTACGCTCCAGCGCAAGAATCAAACATGGTAAACGCTACAGTTTTCCCGGATTTTCCGCTGGATCGGTCTCTTGCCAAGCCAGCGGTCGGCGGGGATAGAATGTGGCTCACCCCCGCGCGGGACGAAGGTCCCCGCGAGTGGCGAATCGGGGATAATGGGGAGAACAGTCATGCCGAAACGTTTGCACCGCGTGGCGCTGGTCGTGCTGGGAATTGCTGCAGCGAGCGCGCTTGCCTCCTGCTGTCATACGCCGCCACCACCGCCTCCGCCGCCACCGGTGGCACAGCCGGCTCCGCCGCCGCCGCCTCCGCCGCCCGAGGATCATCCCTCCGGTGGAGCGACCGGCGGAGCGAGCGTCTCCGGCGGCGGCGCCAATGGCGGTGGCTACCACTAGGCGGCAGGTTCAGTAACTGCCGCTCTGAATGGCGTCGAGCTTGTCCTGCAGATAGGCGCGGTGCGATTCGGTGAGACGGCCGCCGTCGGCGTCCTGCAGGCGGCGGCCTTCCTCGCGCAGCGCCATCAGCGCGAGCTTCTTGCGCAGGAGCACGCGCGCGCCGATTGAGCTGTCAGCCGCGCCGCGCTGCTTCGATCTTGGCGACGTCGACCTTCTTCATGTCCATCATGGCATCGAAGGCGCGCTTGGCCTCGTCGCCGCCGGCCGCCATCGCCTCGGTCAGCACGCGCGGCGTGATCTGCCAGGAGACGCCCCATTTGTCCTTGCACCAGCCGCAGGCACTCTCCTGGCCGCCATTGCCGACGATGGCGTTCCAGTAGCGGTCGGTCTCCTGCTGATCGTCGGTGGCGATCTGGAACGAGAAGGCTTCGTTGTGTTTGAACATGGGGCCGCCGTTGAGGCCCATGCAGGGGATTCCGGCGACCGTGAACTCGACCGTCAGCACGTCGCCCTTCTTGCCGGAGGGATAATCGCTGGGCGCACGGTGGACGGCGCCCATGGCGCTGTCCGGAAAGGTCTCGGTGTAGAAACGGGCGGCCGCCTCGGCGTCCTTGTCATACCAAAGGCAAATCGTGTTCTTGGCCATGGCCTGTCCTTTCCGCTTTTGAGCGTCACGGACAGTCTAACAAAATCCGTCGCGTTGCACGATTTTAGCGAATGACACTCGCTGGAGTTCCCCTCCCCCAACGAGGGGAGGGGTTAGGGGTGGGGGGCAAATCAAAAAAACTAGAAGACAGAAGTCAGAATTTAGAAGAGATGTGCGCACGGCACGATTCTGATTTCCGATATCTGATTTTTCCGGAACCCCCACCCCCAACCCCTCCCGGCTTCGCCTTCGGCTTCGCCGCGGCAAGTGAGTCTCATTCGGCACGCCGGAGCTTTAGCGGAGGCGGCCCCTCAAGGGGGAGGGGAGTCGTGTGAGTGCGGCGAGACATTGCTCGCTCCCCTCGAGGCGGACGGCGCGGCGTGCGTGCGGCCAGACGGTGTTCGCTAATCCTTCGCCCAGTCGGGTGCGATCACCGGCTCGCCGAAATGGAAGCCCTGGAAATAGTCGACGCCGAAGGTCTCGAGCAGGGCGGCGTCCTCGTCGGAGCCCACCCATTCCGCGACCGTCTCCAGGTTGAAGTTCTTGGCCAGGTCGACCAGCGTGCGCACAAAGATCTGATTGTCGGGCGAGGTGCTCAAGCCCCGCACGTAGGAGCCGTCGATCTTGACCATGTCGACATGCAGCATCTGCAGATTGCGGAACGAGGTGTAGCCGGCGCCGAAATCATCGATGGCGAGGCGGCAGCCGAGCTCGCGCAAGTTCGAGACGAAGCGCGCACTTTCCTCGAAATCCTGCAGCGCGGCGGTCTCGGTCAGCTCCACGATAATGCGTTCGGCCACGGTGTGATTGGCCCGCACGTAGCTGATGAAGGATTGCAGCCAGGACGGATCGCCCGCGGTGGTGCCGGAGACGTTGACCGCCAGCACCACTTCGGGATTGGCATGCAGCCGCGCCACCGTCATTTCCAGCGCATGGCGGTCGAGCAGGCGCACCAGGCCCAGCTGCTCGGCGGCCGGGATGAACTGGCCGGCGCTGACCACGGTGCCGTCCTTGCGCAGCATGCGCAGCAGGCATTCGTGATGCACCGGCGCCCGCGTCTTGGCGCTGACGATGGGCTGATAGGCGAACACCAGGCGGTTGTCGTGCAGCGCCGCCACCACTTCGTCGGCGATCGACATCAGCCTGAGCCGCGCGCTCTCCCGCTGGGGGGATTTGGCATAGACGGCGAAGCCGTCGCGGCCGTTGCCGCGGGCATGATCGAGCGCTTCCTCGGCGCGCAGCATGGCTTCCTGGCTGGAGGCCGCGCTGCCCGGCAGGCACACGGCGCCGACATTGATGGTGGCCGAGACGGTGCCGCCGCGGGTGCCGATCACGTTGTTGCGCACCGCGGCGCGCAAGCGCTCGGCGACCAGCGCGATCTCGCGCTCGCTGCAATTGCCCACGATGACGCCGAGCTTGTTGCCGGCGGTGCGGCCGATGATGTCGCTGCCCCGGAGCGATCCGGCCAGCCGCTCGCCCACCGCCACGATCACTTCGTCGGCGGCGCCGAAGCCGTAAGCCTCGTTGATCGCCGCCAGGCGGTCGATGGACGCGACCAGATAGGCGCAGGTGCGCTGCTCGGCCTTCGCCGCCTCGATGGCGTGAGACAGTTCCTCGCGCAGGCTGGTGCGGTTGAGATGGCCGGTGAGTTCGTCGCGCGTCGCCAGATAGTGCAGCCGCTGCGCCTCGCGCACCTTCTCCGTGGCGACGCGCAGGACGCCGACCAGCCGCTCCGGCCGTCCGCCGGCACCCGACACGCGCACGCCGCTGAACTCGATCCATTCGGAGCCCAGCGCCGAAGCCGCCTCGAATTCGAATTCGAAGGCGAAATCCTCGGGCGACGTCTGGTCCAGCACCGATTGCAGCTTGGCGCGGCCCGCATCGCTCATCCAGGCGCGGAACGCTTCGCCGCGCTTCAGGCGGTCGGGATCGTTGTGCAGCGAGAGCAGATCGACGGCGCCGTCCCAGGCGATGCGATCGTCGGCGATGGTCCAGTCGAAAGCCGGTTGCCGGGCCCCGGTCAGCGCCAGTCTGAGGCGCTCGACGTCGTGCGACGCCGCCAAAGCTCGAATGCTGTCGACCGGCTTCTTTTGAAGCGTCTGGCTCAGCACGATCCCACCACCAATCCTGCCGGTTTTCCGGCGTTTCACCGATCATGGGCCCGGGGAAATTAAAAAACCCGAAACTTGTGCGGCGGGATAGGCGTAGTTCCTGACTGGCGCGCACTTTGCCTTAAGAAGCCGTTATGAGGCTGATCACTGCATTGCCGATTGCGACCGCCGGCGGCCACGAAATGGACCGATCCTCGCCGCGTGCGGGAAACTTCTTGCACGTCAATGGCGATCGTGGTGAACGGCGGCGACGGGAACGGCGCAATTCCGCGGAGCAATTCTCAACGCCGCGCACGGCCCCGTCCCGATCCGGGACAGACGGCCGTTTCAGTGAGAGATGGGATGCCGGCTTTGTCGCGCAATTGATCGGGCAGGTTCTGGCAAGCGGCGACCGCGGAGACGCGGCCGGATACGGGATGGCCGCACCGGCGCCGGGAGCTTTGCTTGACACGCAAGCGTGACGGGGCCTTCAGCGGCGCTCGTGCCGCATATCCAGCAATAGCGATTTGATCTCGATCATGGCGCGCTCCAAGCGCTCGAGCCGCGCGGCGAGATCGGCGAGCGCCTCGCCAAAGGATTCGAGATCTTTTGGACTCTTTGCCGGCACCGGCGTGGAAACGCCGGCGCGCGCGGCGATCTCTTCCGGTGCGGCATTCAACAGCGAGGCAAGCGTTGCGACCTCGCGCGCGGAAAGCTCGCGCTGGTCTTTCCAGATCTCCGCGATCTGCGTCTCGCTCAAGCCAAGCGCGACAGCGAGCTGTGCGCGCGACAGCCCGGCGGAAGCGAGCTTTGCGTCGAACCAGTTCGCGTCGAAGAACAGCGCCATCGCAAGAAACAGTAGCCGGATTCGGCGTGCTCGTCGCCGTTCAGCGGATATAGTAGAAGTCGGGCCGGTCGATGGAGGCGGCGCCCACGATGCGGCCATAGCCGCCCTGCTGCACCACCACCGCGACGCCGTCGCGGCCGGCGCCCACTTCACTGCGCGGCAGATCGAGCGTCACCGCCTGGCCCTTCCACATCCCCACCGCCTTAATGTCGCGGACCACGTTGCGATAGACGACCGTGCGTCCGCCGTTCTCGCCATCGCCGATATGCACGCTCGCCTGGGGAAGCACGCGAAACAGCCAGATGGTGGCGTCGTGATCGCCGGGCTCCGGCGAAGGCCCCACCGCGATGTGCAATTCCTGATGGGAGGCGAGAAGATCGACGGGAATCGATTGCCCGTCCGCGGCGCGGGCGCCGATCGCCGTGGTCACCGCCTGCTCGCGGCTACCGATCACATCGGTCAATCCGTCGACGATCATCTGCGGGGTATAGACACCGCCGCGGCCCAGCACCCGCGCATAGGCCTTCTGCCGGCGGGTGTTGTTTTCGCTCGCCAGCGTGTCCTTCCAGCCCAGCATGTCCCAATAGGTGATGGGCAGGCTGAGCGCGAGCACGTCCTTGCGCGTCGACAGCTGTCCCAGCAGCGCATCCGCCGGCGGACAGGAGCTGCAGCCCTGGCTGGTGTAAAGCTCCACCACCACCGGCCGCTTGGCCTGGCCGGCGGCGGAGGGCAAGGCGAGCCCGATCAGCCCGAGCAGGCCGAGGCCCGCGGCGGCAGTACGGCGGTTGAATATCATGCAAGGGAACATAGGACGCGGCTTCCGCCCCCTCCAGTCACTTCGGCTTGAGCGCCAAGGCCTTGACGCGCTTGTGTTAATTCTCGTTCTCCGGCTTGATCTCGTGCTTCAGCACCAAAGGCAGCTGGGCGGCGGCGAACAGCGCGATCAGCGGAATGATCCCGAACACCTTGAACTTGACCCAGGCTCCCGTGGACAGCGTCCGCCAGACGATTTCATTGGTTACCGCCAGCGCCAGAAAGAAGAAACCCCAGCGATAGGTGAGCTTGCGCCAGCCTTCGTCGCTCAGCTCGAAGGCCGTGGCGAAGAGATACTTGATGTCCAGCCGTCCGAACGCGAGCCCGCCCAGCAGCACGAAGCCGAACAAGGCATAGAGCACGGTCGGCTTCATTTTGATGAAGGTGTCGTTCTTGAGATAGAGCGTCAGCCCCCCGAACACGAGCACCAGAGCCGCGGTCAGCAGCGGCATGGGCGAGATGCGCCGCTCGATGGCATAGCCGGCGCCCAGCGCCAGGAAGATCACCACCATGAAGGCGCCCGTGGCGGCATAAATGCCGTAGAATTCGAACACTGCGAAGAACAGCAGCAGCGGCCCCAGATCGAGCGCCGCGCGCGCCAGCGGCGGGATCTTGCGGCGCGGCTTGGCGGCGTCACTCATTTGGCCCCCGTGAGCGCTTTGGCGAAACCGGCGGCATCGAACGGCTGCAGATCATCGGCACTCTCTCCCACGCCCACGAAGTGAACCGGAATTTTGAAGCGGTCCGCAAGAGCGACGAGGATGCCGCCCTTGGCAGTGCCGTCGAGCTTGGTCATGACGAGGCCGGTGAGCGGCACCGCCGCCTTGAAGGCTTCCACCTGGGAAATGGCATTCTGGCCGGTGGTCGCATCGAGCACCAGCAGGATGGCGTGCGGCGCACCGGGATCGAGCTTCTTCAGCACGCGCGCGATCTTTTCCAGCTCCGCCATCAGGCCCGCCTTGTTCTGCAACCGGCCGGCGGTATCGATGAGAAGGATATCGGCGCCGGCGGTGCGGGCACGTTCCAGCGCTTCGAAGGCGAGCCCCGCCGCATCGGCGCCGGTTTCGCGCACCACCACTTCGGACCCGGCGCGCTCTCCCCAGATTTGCAGCTGCTCGACAGCGGCGGCGCGGAAGGTATCGCCCGCGGCCAGCACCACCTTCAGGCCGTCGCCCGCGAAACGCTTGGCGAGCTTGCCGATGGTGGTGGTCTTGCCGGTGCCGTTGACCCCGGCGACGAGGATGACGAACGGCTTCTTGGCCTGCTGAATGGCGATCGGTTTCTCGACCGGCTTCAGCACCCCCTCGATCTCGCGCGCCAGAATGGCACGGACTTCGCTTTCGGAGATTTCGCTGTCGTAGCGGCCGCGCGCCACCGCCTGCGCCAGCCTGGCGGAAAGGCCGGCGCCGAGATCGGCGCGGATCAGCGCCTCTTCCAGCTCTTCGATGGTCTGCGCGTCCAGCCTTTTCTTCGTGAACACGCCGGTGAGATTGTCGCTGAGCCCGGCCGTGCTGCGCGACAAGCCTTCCCTCAGCCGCTCGAACAGCGTGGGCGGCGGCGGCGCTTCTCCGAAATCCCTCATGCGATGGGTTCTGCCATGAGGTGCGTGGCGGTGGCAGCGAGGATCCGCGTCCGGATCAGCGAGCCTGGGGTTGCATCGCAGTCGACATGGGCCAGCGCGAAGCAGGCCGTCCGGCCGAGGCCTTGCTTCTCGATGGCAAGGATCTGGCTTGTCCCAATCATGGAGCGCAGCCGCGAGGCCATCGCCGCGGCGCCTTTCGCCCGCAGCCGCGCCGCGCGCTCCTTCGCGACAGGCTTGGGCACCTGCGGCATGCGCGCCGCCGGCGTTCCCTTGCGCGGGCTGAACGGAAACACGTGCAAGGTGCTGAGGCCGGCCTCGTCCACCAGCTTCACCGTGTTCTCGAACATCGCTTCCGTCTCGGTGGGAAAGCCCGCGATCAGATCAGCGCCGAAGGCGGCTTCGGGACGCACGCGGCGCACCGCCTCGCAGAAGGCGATGGTGTGGCCGCGCGAATGCCGGCGCTTCATCCGCTTCAGGATCAGATCGTCGCCCGATTGCGCGGAGAGATGGAAATGCGGCATCAGCCGCTCCTCCTCGGCGATGGCGCGCATCAGCTCCGCATCGGCCTCGATGGAATCGATGGAGGAAAGCCGCAGCCGCTTGAGCCCCGGCACCAGCTTCAGGATTTTGCGCACCAGCGCACCGAGCGTGGGAGCGCCCGGCAGATCGGCGCCATAGGCGGTGAGATCGACGCCGGTGAGCACGATCTCGGCAAAGCCAGCGTGCGTCAGCCGCCGCGCTTCCTCGATCGCCGCTCCCATCGGCACGCTGCGCGAATTGCCGCGGCCGTAAGGAATGATGCAGAAGGTGCAGCGGTGATCGCAGCCGTTCTGGATCTGCAGGAAGGCGCGGGCGCGGCCCTCGAAGGAGTCGACGAACTGTGCCGCCGTCTCGCGCACGCTCATGATGTCGTTGACGCGCACGCGTTCCGTTTTGCCGACGCCGAAATCGCTGTAGCTCTCCGCCGCGAGCTTTTCGCCATTGCCGAGCACGAGATCGACTTCCGGCATGTCGGCATAGGTCTGCGGCTCGGTCTGCGCCGCGCAGCCGGTGACGATGATCCTCGCGCCCGGCCGCGCGCGGCGCGCCTTGCGGATCGCCTGGCGCGATTGGCGCACCGCTTCGCCGGTCACCGCGCAGGTGTTGAAGATTACCGCGTCGGTGAGGCCGGCTTCGCCCGCCCGCGCGCGAATGGCTTCGCTTTCATAGGCGTTGAGCCGGCAGCCGAAGGTGACGATCTCGTTCATCGCAGGCGCTCCAGATCGATCTCGCCGCGATAGGAAAGCGCCGTCGGCCCTGTCATGAAGATGTGCGCATCGCCGCCTTCCCATTCGATGGTCAGCGGGCCGCCGTCGAGCAGGACTTCGACCTTGGTGCCGCACAGCCCGCGCCGCTGCGCCGCCGCCATCGCCGCGCAGGCGCCTGTGCCGCAGGCCATCGTGATGCCGGCGCCGCGCTCCCACACCTTCATGCGCAAGCGGTCGGACGCGAGAACCTGTACGAATTCGACATTGGTGCGCTCGGGAAACATCGGATGGTGCTCGATCGCGGGACCCAACGTCTCCACCGGCGCGTCTCCTTGCACGAACAACACGCAATGCGGATTGCCGACGGAAACCGCAGAAGCGGATGAGAGCGCGGCTCCAATATTCCGCATCGCCGTCTCAAGCATGAAATCATTCTCCCCCCTCCCCTTGCGGGAGGGGGCAATCCGAACATGCGGAGCATGTGAGGATTGGGGGAGGGGGCTCGTGTCGCAGAACCCCTCCCCCAAATTCTCGCGCGGATCGCGCTCGAATTTGCCCCCTCCCGCAAGGGGAGGGGGGAGAGTTAAGCGCTATTCGTTGCGGCTGCCCATCAGATGCTGCCCGTCACTGCTGCTGCTTGGTCTTTCCACCCCTTACCGCGCGCCACACCACCGGCACCAGCGCCAGCGCCGCCAGCCCCAGCAGCGGATAGAGAATCTCCGGCCGGAAGATCAGCCGCAGATCCGGCGCCGCGCCTTCGTCGAACAGCTTGCCGAGACCGCTGCCCAATCCCGCGTAAACCACCGTTCCCGGAATGATGCCGAGAAAGGTCGCCAGCACATAGGTGCGCGTGGCGACGTTCAGCAGCCCGGAAGCGATGTTGACCAGGAAGAACGGAAACACCGGCACCAATCGCGTGAACAGCACGTAGGAGAAGGCGTTGCGACGAACGCCCTCCTCCATGCGGTGCGCGACGGAGCCCGCGCGCGCTTCGAGGAATTGCGCCAGCGCCGTCTTGGCGGCAAGGAAGATGAGCGTGGCGCCGATCGTGGCGGAGACCACGACCAGGCCCGCGCCCTCCCACACGCCGAACAGAAATCCGGCGGCGATGGTCATCGGCGTGCCGGCGGGAATCGAGCAGGCGACGATGGCGATGTAAGCGCCGGCGAAGATCGCCGCGGCGAGCAGCGGATGGGCGTGTACATAGGCTTCCAGCGCATCGCGATGCGCCTTCAGCGAGGCGAGCGTCACCTGGTGCTCCAAGCCCAGCGCGAAGAACACCCCCAGCCCAGCCAGCAGAATCACGAGCGGCAGAAAGCGCACCCAGCTTCGCCCCGCCATCCTTCGCCCTCCCGCCTCGCCTGCTCTATATAGCAA
>DATCOJ010000004.1:0-1672 GCA_036564785.1 Rhizomicrobium sp.
GGGCAAGCGTTGCGAGCGAAGCGAGAAACGCTTGGGGGAGGGGTGTTTGTGTGAGCGCCCCCTCCCCCAATTCTCACATGCTGCGCATGTTCGAATTGCCCCCTCCCGCAAGGGGAGGGGGGAGCGCTTGCGTTGCGGGGGCGAGGCCGAAGTCACCCCAACCCCGCCAGCAGCTTCACCAGGAGCCGCGTGCCGCGGCTGAAGAGCAGCGGCGCGTAGTGGTTGGACGCGGCACGGCGGGAGATGTCGCTCAAGGTCGGATAGGGCACCACCAGCCCCGCCATGGCCGACAGCGGAAGCTTGCGCTTCATCGCCATCACCCAGGGCAGGATCAGCTCGCCGGCATGGGCCCCCACGATGGTCGCCCCGAGGATCGCGCTCCTTCGACCCACCACCACCTTGATGAAGCCTTCGCGCTCGCGCTCCGTCACCGCGCGGTCGTTGTCGGCGAATTCGGCACGGGCGATCTTCACCTCGCGATGGGCCACGCGCGCCTCGCGCTCGGTCAATCCCACCTGAGCGAGCTCCGGATCGGAGAAGGTGACGCGCGGAATCGTCGGGCTGTCGACGCGCACCGGCAGGCGGAACATCGCATTGCGGATCACCAGCGCCGCGTGATAGCCGGCCAGGTGGGTGAACTGCGCGCCGCCGGCGATGTCGCCGATGGCATAGACGCGGCGATTGCTGGTCTTCAGGCCGGAATCGACCTTGATCCCCTTGGCGTCGTAGGCGACCCCCGCATTCTCCAGATGCAAACCTTCGACATTCGGCTTGCGTCCCGCGGCGACGAGAATGTGCGTGCCGTCGATCACTTCGCTGCCGCGCGCGCTGACCAGCTGCAGCCGCGCGCCGGTTTCCGTCTTGGCGATGGACGTGGCTTCCGTGCCCTCGAGCAGGCGCACGCCTTCGCGCGACAATTTGCCGACGATCAGCGCGGCCGCCTCCTCATCTTCCTTGGACAGCGCCTTGGCTGCTTCCAGCAGGGTCATCTGCGAACCGAGCCGGCGATGGGCTTGCGCCAGCTCGATACCGATGGGCCCGGCGCCGATCACGACGAGATGCGGCGGGACGAAGTCCTTGTCGAAGATCGTCTCGTTGGTGAAATAGGAAATCTGCTCGAGGCCCGGGATCGGCGGTACCGCGGGACGCGAGCCGGTGGCGATGACGAAGCGCCGCGCCTTTATGCGGGCGCTTCCCGCTTCCACGTTGCGCTCGTCGAGAAACCGCGCGGGCGCGCGGATCACCGTCACGCCAAGCCCTTCGAAGCGCGTTTGCGAATCGTTGGGCGCGATGGTCTCGATCGCTTCCCGGATATGCGCGTGCACGCGTGCCGCATCGATCTCGGGCTCGCCCGCGCGAATGCCGAAGCCCGCCGCCTCGCGGATGCGCTCGGCGCGATTGGCCGCAGCGATCAGCGATTTGGACGGCACGCAGCCGGTGTTGAGGCAGTCGCCGCCCATCTCGCCCTTCTCGATGAGCACCACCTTGCGGCCGAGTTGGGCCGCGCCGGCCGCCACGGAAAGGCCGCCCGAGCCGGCCCCGATCACGCACAGATCGCAGTTCAGTGTTTGCATTTATGGACTCTCTCCCTCTCCCGCGAACGACATTCTCCCCCCTCCCCTTGCGGGAGGGGGCAATCCGAACATGCGGAGCATGTGAGGATTGGGGGAGG
>DATCOJ010000006.1:0-9993 GCA_036564785.1 Rhizomicrobium sp.
GCCGCCACAGGCGTGTAGGCGCGCGCCGGTACGTCGCCGCCGGGCCCGGGGATCGCGAGATTGCTCACCTTGCCGATGGGAACGTCCTTGGGCCCTGCCGCCTGCATCAGCGCCACCATGGCTTCGCGTGCGCCGGGTGGTTCCATCTCCCACATTTTGGGCACGGGTTGCGCCGCCATCTGGTCGAGAAAGGCTTTCAACAGCGGATCGAGCGGCATGGATGGGTCTCTGTACGGTTGGAACCGCAACTCTGCACGGGTCCACCGCCGGCGCAAGCGGCATTGAATCCCCTCCCAGCGAGGAAAGGTAGTCGGCCAGGTGATGTGTCAGTGCACGACGATCGGACGGTCGGGATCGAGGCGGTGCGCAACGATATCGTCGAGCAGGAGGGAGAGCGCCTGCCAGAAATGCGCCCGCTCGGTCTCGCCTTCGAGCTCGAGCGAGACGATGGCGCGCCGCGCATAGTCCGACGCCGCGGCGCCGTGCTCGGAGGCAAGGTCGGCGGCAAGCTGGCAGAGGTCACCCGTTCTCATGCATGCCATGAAAGCGCATCGTGGTAAGCATCGGGTTAATCGCGGACGTAAGGTCCTGTTAACCCGCGCGCTATCGCGGGATGTATTCGACGGGATCGCCGAGTTTGATGGCGCCGTCCTTGAGCACGCGGCAGCACACCCCGCCGCGCCAATCGGGCTTCAGCGCCAGCCTCAAGCCGTCCTGCGCCCTGTCCATCAGATGACAGGGCTGCGTCTCCATGGTGATCTCGAGTTCGGTTTCGCCGATGCGCAGCCGCCCACCAGCCGCGCGCGGCCGCTCGAGATTGGCGATCAGGAGATTGGCGCGGCGCGCGATCCACGGCAGGTGAACGCCGATGTCGCGGCAGGCATCTTCCCAGCCGTCGCGGAACAACACGGTCACCTGCCGAAGCGGTTTGCGGCCGCGCGCATCGCCCGCGATGCCCTGTTCGAGCGAGACTGAAGCGCTCGTCATCTCTTCCAACGGCGAGCCTAACTCCCGCGCCCGCGCGATGCCGACCAGGTTTCCGCTCATGGAATCTCGATCACATCATCGGGCGGCGCAACGGCATAGAGCAGCTCGACCAGCTTCTTGCGCCGCTCCAGCGTGGCGCGCTGATTGACATAACCCTTGTCGGTGATCTCGTGACCGTCGATGGAGGGCGGCTCCGTCATCAGCATGACGCGCTTGATCCGTCCCGACGAGCCACCCGAGCCGCGATTGTGCTCCGAGAATCTCGTGCGCACGAATTCGCGCACCTTCGGGCTGTGGATGATCTCCTCGGGGCTCGAGCGCGCCGCATCGGCGCAAATCTCTTTCGCCGCCGCCATGTTGGGCCAGGCGAGCAGGGCTGCGAACGGCTTGTCCTGACCCGCCACGACGCAGTCCTGGATCAAGGGCGATGCCGCAGCGATGGCGTAGGCGCGCAGCGGCCCCACCGAAACCCACGTCCCGGAATCGAGCTTGAAGTCCTCCGTCACGCGCCCGTCGAACACCAGACCTTGCGACGGGTCGTTCTCATCGAGGAATTTCGCCGCGTCGCCCAGGCAATAGAAACCTTCCTCGTCGAAGGCCGCTTGCGTGAGATCGGGGCGGCCGAGATAGCCCGGCGTCACGGTTGGCCCCTTCACCCGCACTTCCAGTTTCAAACCGTTCGGCACCAGCTTGAGCACGATGCCGGGCAGCGGCAGGCCGATCAGCCCCACGCGGTCGGTCAGCCAATGCACCACGGTCACGCCTTGTGTCTCCGTCGCGCCATACATGGTGGTGAAGGGAATGCGATAGCCGGTGGCGGCGATCGCCAGCGCCTGAAAGCGCTCGGCGATGTCCTGGCTCAAGGTGGCGCCGCCATAGCCCGCAAAGCGCAGCTTGGCGAAGAATTTGTCCCGCAAGCCTGCGTCGCGCTCCATCGCATCGCACAGCCAGCCGAACGCGACCGGCGCCGAGCCGAACACCAGCGGCGAGATCTCGCGCAAGTTTCGGATGGTCTCGTCGAACATGCCGGGCAGCGGTTTGCCGGCATCGAGATAGACCGTGCCGCCGCCGTTGAGATTGCCGTTGAAGCCGATATTGCCGGCGGAGATGTGGTTCCACGGCATCCATTCGAGACTCTCGGGAACCTCATTCGGGTCGGGCGCTTCGGTACGCAGTGCCTCGGTCGCCGCGACCACCGCGCACATCATCCCGTGGGTCTGAATCACGCCCTTGGGCATGCCGGTCGAGCCGGAGGTGAAGAGATACTTGGCGACCGTGCCGTGATGAATCTTCTCCATCGACGCGGCCACATCTTTCGTCGGCCCGGTGGCGATGAGATCGGAATAAGCGGTGGTCGCGCGATCCGAGATCGGAATGACGGTGACGACCTCGACGCCGTCGAGCGAGAGCGCCGCCAGCGCGCGCGAATAGTACGGCCCCTGCTCCGCGTAGATCATCTTGGGTTTGGCATTGGCGAAGACGTGCTTCAGCTTGCCGTGATCGCCACTCATCAGCGAATAGGCGACCGACACCGGCGCCACCGGCACCCGCGCCTTCATGGCGCCCAGCATCATGGTGGCGTGTGCGATGGAATTCCCGGACAGGATCATCAACGGCGTCTCGGGGCCGAGCCTGCGCTCAAGCAGCGCCTGGGCGATTGCGTCGGCGCGTGCATTGGCCTCGCCATAGGTGATGAAGCGCCAGTCGCCGAGCTTGCCGCCCTCCAGCGGGGTGCGCTCCGCGATGAAATTGCGCTCGGGATGCCGCGCGGCCCGCTCCTCCAGCAGATGCGCGATGGAGCGGTGCATGGGGCCGATCGGGTATTTGGAGTGGAGATAGATGGCGCCGTTCTTCCGCGTCACTTCGACCGCCGGCGGTTTCTGCGGCAGTGGCTTGAAGGGCGGCAGCTGGGCTGGTTTTACCTGCAAATTCATGGACTTCCTCCCCAGCCTCGAAGAACTACACTTCGCGGCCGTTATTTTGTATATCTCCCCTGCCCGGGCCGGGATTCTCCTGCCTGGGCCGAGGAGACAGCGCGACCGTGCGCGGCAAAAGCGTCCTGCTTATCATCGGCGGCGGCATCGCTGCCTACAAGTCCCTGGAGCTGATTCGCCGGCTCAAGGAACGCGGCGTTTCCACGCGCGCGATCCTGACCGCGGCCGGCGCCCAGTTTGTCACACCGCTGTCGGTTTCCGCGCTAACCGGCGAAAGGGTCTATCAGGATCTGTTCAGCCTGACCGACGAAGCGGAGATGGGGCACATCCAGCTTTCCCGCTCCGCCGATCTGGTGGTGGTGGCGCCAGCCACCGCCGATTTGATGGCGAAGCTGGCTCAGGGTCATGCGAACGACCTTGCTTCGACCGCGCTGATCGCAACCGACAAGCCGGTGCTGATGGCGCCGGCGATGAACGTGCGCATGTGGAATCATCCGGCCACGCAACGCAACCTCGACACGCTCAACCGCGACGGCGTGATCTTTGTCGGGCCGGACGACGGCGAGATGGCCTGCGGGGAGTTCGGTCCTGGCCGCATGGCGGAGCCGGACGACATCGTCGCCGCGATCGAGCGCGCGCTGGCGGTAGACGCGCAAGGTCCACTCTCGGGAGTCAAGGCGCTGGTGACGGCCGGTCCGACGCAGGAACCGCTCGATCCGGTCCGCTTCCTCGCCAACCGCTCCTCCGGCAAACAGGGCTACGCCATTGCGGATGCGCTGGCTCAAGCCGGCGCCGAGACGATTCTGGTCTCCGGACCGGTAGAAATCGCGCCTCCGTCGCGCGTGAAACTGTTCAAGGTGCAGACCGCGCGCGAGATGATGGCCGCGTGTGAATTCACGCTTCCGGTGGATGTCGCCGTGTTCACGGCGGCGGTAGCCGACTGGCGTCCGGAACTCAGCGCCAACAGCAAGATCAAGAAGAACGGCGCGCCGCCTGAACTGAAGCTCGCGGCCAATCCCGACATTCTCGCCACCGTCTCAAAGGGCGCGCGGCGGCCTGCGCTGGTGATCGGCTTCGCAGCGGAAACAGATGACGTCGTCGCGCACGCAAAAGAAAAGCGAGTAAGCAAAGGCTGCGACTGGATCGTGGCCAACGATGTTTCGCCCGGCACCGGGATCATGGGCGGCGACAACAATACGGTGCATCTCATCACCGCGGGCGGCGTCGAGGACTGGCCTCCGATGAAGAAGACCGAAGTCGGCCGCCGACTTGCCTCCCGCATCGCGCAGGCTCTGGGCAAAGCGGCGTGATGCGCATTTTGATCACCCGCCTCCCCAATGCGCGCGACCTGCCGCTGCCCGCTTATGCCACGCCGGGCTCTGCCGGCCTGGACCTCTTGGCCGCCAACGACGCCGAGATCGAGCTCAAGCCGGGAGCCCGCATCGCCATCCCGACCGGCATCGCCGTGGCTCTGCCCGAAGGCTATGAGGCCCAAGTGCGGGCCCGCTCGGGTCTCGCGCTCCATCACGGCGTCACTCTGCTCAATGCGCCTGGCACCATCGACAGCGACTATCGCGGTGAGATCAGGGCCATCCTGATCAATCACGGCGATGCAGCGTTTCAAGTGACGCGCGGCATGAAGATTGCCCAGTTGATCGTCGCGCGCTGCGAGCGCGCGGAATGGGTCGAGGCTTCCGAACTCCCCGCCACCGAACGGTCGGATGGTGGCTTCGGCTCGACCGGCCGCTCGGCGCTCTGACCATGCTCAAGCTCTCGCGCAAGACGCTGCTGGCGCTGGAAGCGGTGATCGACATCGCCTTCAACGCGCGGCCCGAGCCGGTGCAGGCCAAGGAAATCACCGCGCGTCAGGGCGTGCCGCAGCGCTATCTCGAGCAGGTGATGCAGCAGCTGGTGCGTGCCGGAATCCTCAAGGGCGTGCGCGGCCCCCGCGGCGGCTATCGCCTGGCGCGCGAGCGGCGGCGAATCTCCGTCGGCGACATCGTGCGGGTGGCTGAGAGCGTCGAGGATGCAGACGGCGAAGAGGCGAAGCCGCGCTCCGACCTCGGCGCCCGCATCGTGGCGCCGCTGATCCAGACCCTGCAGCAGGAAGTCATGACGCGGCTCGATGCGGTGTCCATCGAGGATCTCTGCCGCCGGGCCCGCGAGAGCGGCGTGGACTGCGGCGGCGCGGTGTCCGCGGATTTCACGATTTGATCAACTTACGGAGGAGACGACGACGTGACCGATCATAAGCCCGGGCGCGGGCGCATCTACAATTCCATCACCGAGACCATCGGCGACACGCCGCTGGTGCGCCTCAACCGCATGGCGAAGGACGCCGGTGTCAAGGCCGACATCCTGCTCAAGCTAGAATTCTTCAATCCCATTTCCAGCGTCAAGGACCGCATCGGCGTCTCCATGATCGAAGCGATGGAGGCCAAGGGCCTGATCGCGCCGGGCCGCAACACGCTGGTGGAGCCCACGAGCGGCAACACCGGGATCGCGCTCGCCTTTGTGGCCGCCGCCAAGGGCTACAAGCTGATCGTGGTGATGCCGGAATCGGTCTCCATCGAGCGGCGCAAGATGCTGGCGCTCTTGGGCGCGGAGTTGGTGCTCACCGAAGCCGCCAAGGGCATGCGCGCGGCCATCGCCAAGGCGCAGGAAATCGTCGCCGCCACGCCCGGCGCGGTGATCCCGCAGCAATTCGAGAACCCCGCCAATCCCGACATTCACCGGCGCACCACTGCCGAGGAAATCTGGAACGACACGGCTGGGAAGGTCGACGTGGTGATCTCCGGCGTCGGCACCGGCGGCACCATCACGGGCGTCGGCCAGGTGCTGAAGGCGCGCAAGCCGAGCGTGCGCATCATCGCGCTGGAGCCCGAGGATTCGCCGGTGCTGTCCGGCGGCCAACCGGGTCCGCATCCGATTCAGGGCATCGGCGCCGGTTTCGTGCCCGCCATACTCGACCGCAAGGTCATCGACGAGGTTATCACCATCGGCAACGAGACCGCCTTCGACACGGCCCGCAAGGTGGCGAGACTGGAAGGCATTCCCGTCGGCATTTCTTCCGGCGCCGCGGTGGCGGGCGCGCTGGAGGTAGCCGCGCGTCCCGGCATGGAAGGCAAGATGATCGTGACCATCATCCCCTCCTTCGCCGAGCGCTATCTTTCCACCGCGCTGTTCGAAGGGATCGGCTAGACTGTCCCGCTACAGCGGGCCGAAGGTTTCGTCGAACAGTTGGCGCATCGCAGCCCAGGAGCGGCGATCGGTGCGCTCGTGATATTTGAACGCCGGCATGTTCATGGCATCGACGGCCCGGTCGGTGAAGCTGTGCACCGCGCCGCCATAGATAAAGAGCTGCCAATCGGCGCCGGCCGCGTTCATCAGCTCGGCGAACTTCACCCGCGACTCCTGCGGCACGTAAGGATCGTCGGCGCCCGCACAGACCATCACCTTGGCATGCACCGGGCGATCGTCCTTGTCCGGCAGCGGTACCACACCCGACATGCCGGGATGGAAGGCGACCACGCACTTGAGTTCGGACGCCGAGCGCGCCATCTCCAGAACCAGCGCCCCGCCGAAACAATAGCCAACCGCCGCCAGCCGCTCGGGATCGACATTGACCTGCGTCTTGAGCACGTCGAGCCCGGCTTGCGCGCGCTTGCGCAGCTCGGGTTGATCCTTCACCAGCGCCTGCATATGCGTCATGGCCGCTTCGATGCTCATCGGCGTCTCGCCATACATGTCGAGCGCAAAGGCTACGTAACCCAGGCCCGCCAGCAGATTTGCCCGCTCGCGGGTGTGCTCACGGAGCCCACCTCCCTGATGGCAGACGAGAATTCCCGGCCGCCTGCCCGGCCCTCGCGATTCGTCGTCCGCCAGATAGCCGGTGAACGTCTTTCCCTCGATCTCATAGGGAATGTCCTTGCCGATCATGCCCACCTCCCGATGTTGGTGAAGATTGTTGTCAATGGAATCCATGCATCCCCAGCGGCCTTCCGCGCAACAACCTCGTGCGTCCGCGCGTTGACTAGGTGGTCGCGGCAAAGGAGACCGTCATGAAACTATATTATGCGCCCGGCGCCTGCTCATTGGCGGCCCATATCGTGGCCGACGAGGCCGATCTCAGGCTGCAGCTTGAGAAGGTCGATCTCAAGTCGCATACCACGGAAAACGGCCAGGACTACTACTCCGTCAATCCCAAGGGCTACGTGCCGGCCATTCAACTCGACGACGGCAGCATGCTGACCGAGAACATCGCGGTGCTCAACTACCTCGCCGACAAGATGGCGCACAAGCTTCACACGCCCGCCGCCGGAACCATGGAGCACTACCACCTCGAGGAGTGGCTGGGTTTCATCAACTCCGAACTCCACAAGAGTTTCGCGCCGCTGTTTCACGACGCTCCGGACGAAGCCAAGCGGGAGGCCAAGGAGAAGATCCTTCAGCGCCTCGCCTACGTGGACAAGCAGCTCGGCGACAAGCCTTTCCTGATGGGCGAGCGCTTCACCGTCGCTGACGCCTATCTCTATGTCATGCTCACTTGGGCGAAGAAGATGAAGCTCGACCTGTCGCGGTACAACAGACTCGCCGCCTTCTTCGCGCGCATGTCGCGGCGCGACTCGGTCAAGCGCGCCTTCAAGGAAGAAGGCCTACCGCTGGCGGCCTAGCCCGCGTCTACTTCGGTGCCTTCACCGTCGAATTCGCCTTGACCAGCGAGTTGCGCAGCGCCGTCAGCTTCAACAGCGGCAGCTTGCCCGGGAAGTGGCTCAGATCCACCTCCTTGTTGTGCGGCGCGAAGGCCGAGGGCTGGTTGTGGCAGAGGAAGCAGCCCGCCTGGGTGGCGTTGGTCTTGAACGGGTCGTAGCCGGTCGAGCCCGTCTGCAGCCAGGTTTCCATGGTGGTGTCGGCGAGATGTGTGAAGCCCGCCGGCGCGGCGTAGGGGATGCCCGGAACCTGAGACTGGAAGATCTGAATGCGGAAGTCCTGGTTTGGCCCCATGCCGCCTGCGGTCCACACTGCACCGATCAGCTTGTAGTTCTTCCACACCCCGGAAAGCTGCGGCATGATCGACGCATTGAGGCAGGCGACGTTGCCGGCATTGTTGGCGGTCGTGCCCACCGTGCAGTTGGCCGAGCTGGCGCCGCCAGCGGCGATGGCATCGGTGCGACAGACGTTCACCGCGACCCAGGCCTTGCCAGTCGGATTTGGATTGGCATTGCACTGCGGCGGCGACGAGGTGACGTTGCACGTTTTGGAGCTCATCACGCCCTGCCCGGCCGTGGCCGGATTGAAGAACGACCAAGCGGTGCCGATGGGCGATTGCGGCGCGATGGGGCTTTCGCTCCCCGGCGCGCAGTCCGGCGCATTGGCGACGTGCTCGAACGAGGCCCAGATCCACTCGCCGTGGCTGAACGTCTTGTTGACATAGTGCAAGCCGACAAGGCCGAAGCGGCCGTTGCAGTAGAATTGCGAGGCTGGGCAGCTTGCTGGCGTTCCAAAATCGCGCCACGAGGTCTTGATCTCGATCGAGCCCGGCTCGGGATGCTCATTGGCGCCGGAGGGCGTCATCCACAGTTTGAGATTGTTCTTGCAGGTTCCATTGTTGCTGGGATCGGGCGCGCAGGCCGTCGTGAACAGCGGCGCGGTGTAGAGGTTCTGCAGCACGATGGAATCATACATGTTGACATCGAACCGGATGTCGTAGCGCACCGTCTGGTTGGCTGTGTCGAGAAGATGGCCATCGGTGCCAGCCTGCCCCTGGTCGAGAAAGGCGGTGCGCAGATCGGTGGCGCCCCCGGGATAGGCGCCGGGCTTCGTCCCCGTCGTCAGCGCGTTGTACCACGGCGCCAGGTGCAGGAAGAGCGGCGTCACCATGTTGCCGTTGTTCGGATCGGCCGACATCTGCGTGTAGTAGAGAAACTGGTTCCAGGCGAAGGTGTGCACATCGCACACCGTCTGCGTCGCGGCGGTCAGCCCGGGCGCCGGCGGCTGCCAGCCTACGTCCGGCATGTAGACGGGCTTGGCGACATTGACCGTCACGCCGTTGCTGAAGGTTCCGTTGCACATCTGCGCGCCGGCCATGGCGTGCTTCGCAACCGCGTGCTTGGCCATAGGCTTGGCCGCTATCTTGGCGGGCGCGGACAGGGCCGTGGTTGCGGCCACGGCGAGAGCCAGCGAAACCGCGAGAGAGGCGAATCCTTGCTTGAGCGACAGTGTTTCAGCGTGCATGTCGGGCCCCCTTCAACGAATCTATCGAGGTGATGTTAGCGTCAATTGGATCAGGCGTGAACTCTATTCCGGTTGTGCCGCCGAATACCGGGCTGCCAATGAAACGCCAGAATCCGCGACACAAACGCATCGCAAATTGTTTTGGTTTCTCTGGCCTAGCTCAAGCATTCCGCCAGCAAGTCCGGCCGGTCGGTGCAGAGAGCGTCGAGGCCTGCCAGCCTCCGCATTTCGGCCGGTTCGTCGACAGTCCAGGCGCCAACCCGGAGACCCAGAGAACGCGCCTCGTCGACGGTTCCCGGCGTGACATCGCGGAACGTGGGAAACCAGCCATCGCCACCCGCTGCCTGGATCGCTTTCAGGATCGAGCCGCCGTAGTTCACGGCGTCGTAGCCGGCGGCCCAAGGCGAGGTGCCGCACCTCGCCCAGTGGCGCAGCATCTGCAGTGCCGGCGCGGACGGCGGATCGTCCTGCGGCGGCGGCGGCGCGTCCCTGAACCAGCTCTGCGCCAGGGTGGTGAACCAGCATTGGATCTCCGGCTCGAGCCTCTTGGCGTACAGCAAACCCGGCCAGTCGAACCCGACGAGGACTACGCGGTCGAGATAGTTGCCCGCGCGTAGGACGCCAAGCGTCCCCTTCGCCAGTGCCTTGGGATCGGCCGAGAGGTCACGATCGGAGAACGACGTCTTCAACTCCACGAACAGCCAGAACGGTTTCGCGGCCGTCTTCGCCACCTCGATAACCTCCTCGAGAGTCGGAATGCGCTCGCCATCGACCGGCTGCAGCAGCGGATGCGCCTTCGCGTAGTCGCTCGCCGGATCGGGGCGGCCAATGTCGAACG
>DATCOJ010000007.1:0-15407 GCA_036564785.1 Rhizomicrobium sp.
GAGCGAAGCGCCGCGGGGGAGGGGGTGGCCGCAAGAACCCCTCCCCCGAATTGCTTTCGCTGCGCTTCAGCAATTCGCCCCCTCCCGCAAGGGGAGGGGGGAACAGATCGTTCAGTGTCAATTTGAATGAGAAACTCAAACGACATCGTTGCCGAAGACATCGCCGCCGCCGATATCGGCGCGCCGGTGGTGGTGCATGAAGGCGGCGCCGAGCCGGCGCGGGACGATCCCCGAGGCATCCTCTACGCGCTGATCGCCTATGCCGTGTGGGGAATCATGCCGCTCTATTGGCGGCTGCTCTCCGCGGTGCCGCCCTTCGAACTCACGGTGCATCGCGTCTTGTGGTGCGCGCTGTTCGTGCTCGGCGTGACTCTGGCGCGCGGCCGCTGGCCTCAGTTGCTCGCCGCCATCCGCAACCGCCGTCTGCTCGGCACCTTGGCGCTGACCAGCGTGCTCATCAGCATCAACTGGACGATCTACATCTATTGCGTGGCCTCGCATCAGCTGGTGGAGGCGAGCCTCGGCTACTACATCAATCCGCTAATCTCCATCGCGCTCGGCGTGACCTTGTTCGGCGAGCATCTGTCGCGCTTGCGGCTGATCGCGGTGCTGCTGGCGGGTGCCGCCGTCGCGGTACAGACCTTCGAACTCGGTCACTTCCCCTGGATCGCGCCGTGCCTCGCGCTCTCCTTCGGCTTCTACGGCTACTTCCGCAAGCGCACCGCCATCGACGCGCTGGACGGCCTCACCATCGAGACCTGGATCCTGTTTCCGCTCACCTGCGGATTGGTCGTCTACTGGACCGCATCGCGAACAGGAGCTTTTCCCTTGCCGGGCCTCACCAAGAACGCACTGCTGATTCTCGGCGGGCCGCTGACCGCCTTGCCGCTCGCGCTCTTCGCGGCCGGGGCGCGCCGCATCCGCCTCTCCACGCTCGGCTTCCTGCAGTATTTCTCGCCCTCGATCACGCTGCTGCTCGCCGTCGCCGCGTTCGGCGAACCCTTCACCCGCACCGACGCTATCACCTTCGGCTGCGTCTGGGCCGCCCTCGTCATCGTCGCGGTGGACGGACGGCTGCAGCGAACGGGCGCCGCATGAGACGATCAGCGAAGTGCCGGCGCGAGATATTCGAACGCTTCCACCGGCGACGACACGACGCGGTACAGGTTCTCCACCTTTCCGTAGACGAAGCCGGAATCGCGGGCCTGTGCAACGAATTGGAGCAGCGGATCGTAGAAGCCGCGCCAATTGATCAGAGCGATGGGCGCCTTGTGCAGCCCGAGTTGCGCCGTCGTAACCACCTCGAAGAATTCGTCCAGGGTGCCGAGCCCGCCCGGCAGAACGACGAAGGCGTCGCTCAGCTCCATCATGCGTTTCTTGCGGGTGAAGAGGTCCGGCACAAAATCGACGGCGACGCCGCTTCCGGGCGGCGGCTCCGCGTGGCGCAGAAAATCCGGCAGGATGCCGCGGACGGAAGCTCCGCCTTCGCGCGCTGCCCGCGCCACCTCGCCCATGAGCCCGAGCCCGCCGCCGCCGAACACGAGCGAGAATCCGTGCTTGGCAATCCGCGCGCCCACGTCGCGGGCAATCTCGCGATGGCCTTCGTCGCGTCCGGGGGACGAACCGGCAAAGACGCAGATCGACTTGGCTTTCTTGCCGCGGCCGGACGTGTTGTGCATGTTGTACCTGGGCGCGCTGCCATGTGTGCGACGCGACGCGCTTGAGAATAGACCGCGCCCATGCGCGCGTCATCTGCCGCCGGAGGCGATGGTTGCGCCGATTGGGCGATTTGTGTTGTTTGGTAGCGACAATTCGAGACCTTGAGGAATGGCAAGACCGACAATCGAGGAAGGCGACGGCGCCCCCTCTCTCAATCCACTGTGGATGCTGCTGCCCTATCTCTGGCCCAAAGGGCATCCGGAGCTGAAGCTGCGCGTGGCGGCATCGGTCGTCTGCCTGGTGCTTGCGATTCTGGCGACCACCGCCTTTCCCCTGTTCATGGGCTGGATCACCAACCAGCTGACCAGGAAGCCGCCCGAGACCATCGCCGTGCTCACCGCCGCGTCCCTGATCGGCGGCTACGTGCTGGCGCGCATTCTGATGCAGACCTTCGCGCAGCTGCGCGACGGCATCTTCGCCAAGGTGCAGTATCACGCGCTGCGCGAGGTCGGCGTCTCCACCTTCGCCCATGTCCACACGCTGTCGCTGCGCTTCCATCTGGAACGCAAGACCGGCGGGTTGTCGCGGGTGATCGAGCGCGGCACCAAGGGCATCGACACGCTGCTCTCCTTCGCCATCTTCAACATCTTCCCCACCATCTTCCAGGTGCTGCTGTTCAGTGCCATCATGATCGTGAAGCTGGATTGGTGGATCACGCTCGCCACGCTGGGGATGGTCGTCGCCTATATCTGGTTCACCTTCGCCATCACCCGCTGGCGCATCCAGTTCCGCCGGGAGATGAACCAGAGCGATCAGGACGCCAACACCAAGGCGGTGGACAGCCTGCTCAACTACGAGACGGTCAAATACTTCAACAACGAGGCGCATGAGACGCGCCGCTTCGACAAGTCGATGGAACGCTATTCGCGCGCCTCGATCCAGGCGCAGACGTCGCTCTCCGTTCTCAACACCGGCCAGGCGATCATCGTCGCTCTGGGCATGGGCGCGGTGATGGTCATGACGGTGTTCGGCATTCGCGCTGGGCGCTTCAGCGTCGGCGATTTCGTCATGGCCAACGCCATCCTGATGCAGCTCTATCAGCCGCTCAATTTCCTGGGCACGGTCTATCGCGAAATCACCCAGGCTCTGGTCGACATGGATGCCATGTTCCGCCTGCTGCACCGGCCGCAGGAGATCAGGGACAAGCCGGGCGCCAAGCCGCTCGTCGTGAGCGGCGGCGAGATCGTCTTCGACAATGTCGTGTTCTGCTACGATCCGGACCGCGTGGTGCTGAAAGGCGTCAGCTTCCACGTGCCGGCCGGCAAGACCGTGGCGGTTGTCGGGCCGTCCGGCGCCGGCAAGTCCACCATCTCGCGCATTCTCTACCGCTTCTACGATATCGCCAGCGGCGCGGTGAAGATCGACGGGCAGGACATCCGCGACATCACCCAGGCAAGCCTGCGCGAGAAGATCGGCATCGTGCCGCAGGACACGGTGCTGTTCAACGACACCATCCGCTACAACATCGCCTATGGCCGCATCGGCGCCAACGAGGCCGAGATCAAGGAAGCCGCGCGCATGGCGCAGATCGATCCCTTCATCCGCGAATTGCCGCTCGGCTACGAGTCGATGGTGGGCGAGCGCGGGCTGAAGCTCTCCGGCGGCGAGAAACAGCGCGTGGCCATCGCCCGCACCATCTTGAAGAACCCGCCGATCCTTCTGCTGGACGAGGCAACCTCGGCTTTGGACACTCATACCGAGCGCGAGATCCAGAGCGCGCTGCGCGAAGTCTCCAAGAACCGCACTACGCTGGTGATTGCCCACCGTCTTTCGACCGTGGTGGATGCCGACGAGATCCTGGTGCTCGATCACGGGCAGATCGTGGAGCGCGGCCGCCACTCCGACCTCATCGCCCGCAACGGCCACTACGCCGCCATGTGGAACAAGCAGAAGGAAGCGGCGGCGGCGCGGGAGAAGCTCAAGGAAGTCGAGCAGGACCCTGACGTCGTTCCGGGCGTGGTGCGCGAGGAGCCGATCGCGGCAGCCGAATAGCTACTCGGCCGCCTGATCGTAGCGCGTGTCCTGCACCGGATGGAGATGGGGACCCGGCGGGCCCTGCCGGCGCGCCCGCCGCGCCGCTCGGCGCTCCCGGATGCGATAGGGCAGTGCCAGCATCGCCGGCACCAGCCCGAGCGTGATGAGCTTGGAGAAGGCCAGTCCGAAAATGATCGCGGTGGACAGCTGAATCCACATCATCGCGTTGGGGCTGCCGATGGTCACGTGGCGGGTCCAGAAATCGATCTCCACCGCCATCATCATCGGGAACAGGCCGCCGATCGCGGTGATGGTGGTGAGGAACACCGGCCGCAAGCGCTGGGCGCTGGAGCGGATCACCGCCTCGATCGGGTCCATGCCGGAATCGCGTAAGCGATGGAACGTATCGATCAGCACGATGTTGTGGTTCACCACGATGCCGGCCAGCGCCAGCATTCCGGTGCCGCTCATGATCACCGAGAAAGGCTGGCCCATCACCACCATGCCGAACAAGGCGCCGATCATGGCGAGGATCACCGCCACCAGGATCAGGCCGGTGTGATAGAAGCTGTTGAACAGCGCCAAGAGCACGATGCCGATCAGGAACAGCGCCATGAGCCCGGCAACGCGCAGGAAGCTCATGGATTCATCCTGCTGCTCCTGGCCCCCTTTGAAGTGGACGCGCACGTCGCTGGGGAAGGGCTGGGCCGAGATCCATTTCTGAAGCTTCTCGACCTCGGCGCTGGGCAGCATCCGGTTGGGCAGGCAGTTGACGGCGACCGCGCCGCCGCATTGCGGCTTCATGTTGGCGCGCACGTGATAGACCCGGTGACCGTCCACCCGCTCGATGGAGTTCACCTGTTGCCCCGGCACCACCTTCACGAAGGTGCTGACCGGCACCATGCCCTTGGCGGTCGCCACGCGGACGTCGTCGAGAGCATGGATGCCGCGCGAGGCGGCGGGATAGCGCACGCGGATGTCCACCTGCTGGTCGGAATCGTCGGGCCGGTAGTCGCCCACGAAGATGCCGTTGGTGACGAGCTGCACCGCGGTGCCGATCGAGCGCACATTGGCGCCGAAGCGGCTGGCCACGTCGCGGGCGATGTCGAGGTCCCATTCGATGCCGGGCAGGGGACGGGTGTCCTCCACGTCGCGCAGCTCGGGCTGGGCGTCCATGTGCTTGCGGATGGTCTCGGTGACGTTGGCGAGCTCGGCATAATTGTCGGAGCTCACGTCGATCATCACGTCCTTGCCGGTGGGCGGTCCGGATTGCGGCATGCGCACCTCGACGTTGATGCCGGGGATGTTGGCGGTGCGCTTGCGGATTTCCTCCAGGATGACGGCGCCGCGCGGCCGCTCGCGATAATCCTTCATCTCGATGGAGATGCGGCCGATATTGTCGACCGGCACGCCGCCCTGGCTGTTGAGGCTCGAATTGCTGCCGCCGGAGCTCGCATAGGTCGACTTGATGCCGTTGATGTCGGCGATGCGGCGATAGACATTGGTGACGATGTCGCGCTTCTCCAGGGCGGAGAGGTTGCCGCGGGCCGAGATCAGGATGCTGGCGAAGTCCGGATCGGTGTCGACGAAGAACTCCGTGCCCTTGTTGAACATGGCGAAGGAGACGATGACGCCGATCATGATCGCCAGCGCACCCAGCATGACGCGGCCGGGGTAGCGGGTCAGCCGTTCGGCCCAGCGCGCGTACCAGCCGGTGATGCCGGGAATCTCCCGCCAATCGCCGGTCTCCGAGGCTTCGATCGCCTTCTCGTGCCTCTCGTTGCGCTGCGGGGGCTTGCCCAGGAAGCCGCCCAGCACGGGCAGGAAGATCAGCGCCACCACCATGGACGAGCTCAGCACGATGATCAGCGTGATCGGGAAGTAGCTCATGAACTTGCCCGAGACGCCCGGCCACAGCAGCATCGGCAGGAAGGCGCCGATCATGGTGGCGGTGGCGCTCACCACCGGCCAGAACATGCGGATGGCCGCTTCCTCGAAGGCGAGCTTGGGCGGATGGCCCTCGGTCATCTTCCGGTCGGCGTATTCCACCACGATGATGGCGCCGTCGACCAGGATACCGACGGCGAGCAGCATCGCGAACATGATCATGAAATTGAGGGTCAGACCGATGCCGTTGAGCACCAGGAAGCTCATCAGGAACGAGGTCGGGATGGCCACGCCCACCAGCAGCCCGGAGCGCAGGCCCAGCGCCGCCACCACGATGATCATCACCATGATGATGGCGAGCAGGATGGAATCCGACAGCGAGCCCAGCTGGTCGTGGATGTCCTTGGACTCGTCGAACATGTAGTTGACGTGGATGCCGGCCGGCCAGCTCTCCGCCGTCTTGTTGACCAGCGCCTTCACCGCGTCGTTGTTCTGGATGATGTTGGCGCCGATGCGCTTGGTGATGTCCAGCGAGATCGTCCGCTGCCCATTGACCATGGCGAAGGTGGTGGGATCGTAGAAGGTGCGGTGAACCTGGGCGACGTCGGACAGCGTCACCGTGGCGTCGGCGGTGGAGCGGATGGGCAGCTCGAGCACATCCTTGGCGGTGGAGATGACCCCCGGAACCTTCACCGCGAAGCTGCCGTGGCCCGTGTCGATCAGTCCCGCCGCGATCAGCTGGTTGTTGGCGGTGATGGCGTTGAACATCTCCGTCTGGGTGATGCCGTAGCTTTCCAGCTTCGCCGGATCGATCACGATCTCCAGCTGCTCCTGCCGCTCGCCGCCGATGGAAACATCGAGCACGCTGGGGATCTGCTTGATCTGGTCGCGCAAACCCCGCGCCAACTGCATCAGCGTGCGCTCGGGCACGTCGCCCGAAAGCGCCACCGTCATCACCGGGAACAGGCTGGTGTTGAACTCCTGCACCACCGGCTGCTTGACGTCCTGCGGCAGTTCGGCCCGCGCGGTTTCCACCTGCGCGCGCACGTCTTCCAGCGCCTTCTGCTTGTTGAAGTTGACGTCGAATTCCAGAATGATCACCGCAAAGCCGGTATAGGCGCGCGCAGTGATGTCCTTCAGCCCCTGGATGGAGCGCAGATAGGTCTCCATCGGCTTGACCAGCAGCCGCTCGCTGTCTTCCGGGCTGATGCCCGGATAGGGGACCTGAACCATGATCACAGGGATTGGAATGTCCGGATCGGCTTCCTTCGGAATGGCGATGAAGGCGCTGATGCCGGCGACAATGACGACGGCCAGCAGTCCGAGGACGACGCGGGTATTGTTGACGGCCCAGTCGATAATTCGGGTCATCCGCGCGCTCCCACCGGCACGGCCTTCACCCGCGCCCCCTCATTGACGAATTGCTGCCCCACGGTGATCACGGTCACCCGGTCGGGCAGCCCGCTCACCCACATGCCGTCCGGCGCGTCGGAGACGATCTGGATCGGCATGAAGTGAACGATGCCGTTCGTGACGGTGCGCACGCCGACCACGCCATTGTCGTCCAGCACCAGGATGCCCGATGAAATCTTCTGCGCCAGCACCTTGTTGACCGGGATATGGATGTCGGCGCTGACGCCGTCGCGCAGCTTCGCCTCCGGATTGGGCAGTTCCACTTCCAGCAGGAAGGTGCGCGTTGTCGGATCGGCGCGCTCGGCGATAAAGCGGATCTGGCCCTGTACGGTCTGTCCGGTCACGAGCGTGGCGCTGGCGGGATCGCCCAGCTTGAGCGAGGCTATGTCGTGTTCGGAGACCGTGCCGACGGCGAGGAACGGCTCTGGCGCGATCACCATCTCGCACTTGTCGCCGATGCGCATGTAGTCGCCCTCGTTGACGTAGCGGTCGTCGACGATGCCGGCGAAGGGGGCCCGAATGTTGGTGTTGGAAAGCGCGATCTGCTCCGTGCGCAGCTGTGCCTGAGCCGCCTCCAGAGCGGCGGCCGCCTGTCTCGCCTGAGTCTCGGAAACGTAGCCGCTCTTCGCGAGGTTGGCGGCTGCGGCGTATTCCTTTTCGCGCTGGGAAACGAGCGCGCGAGCCATGTCGAAGCGGGCGCCGCGATCGTTGACCTTGAGTTCGCAGAGAACGTCGCCGGCCTTCACCCGATCGCCCTTGTCGAAATGGATGGCCTTGACCATGCCGTCCACTTCGGCGCGCACATCGACCGCATGCAGCGCCTGAGTGCGGCCGCGGATGGTCAGCGTGGCGTTGCGGCTTGAGGCTTCGAGCGTGGCGACCTGCACATGAGGAATGTCGCTGGTCTTGGCGGCCGCCGTGGGCGTGGACGGCTGGTCGCTGCCCCTGAGCATGCCAGAACCGACCCACAGTACCACCAGCGCGAGGATGACGATCGCCCAGCGATAGCCGGAGCCCATGCGCCGCCAGAAGCCGGGCTGCACCCGCTCCCACCACTCTCTCAGCGCTGCAAACATTCGTCCAATCATCGATTCACTCCGCGGCTTGCGCCGTTTCTTGACCCTGGATGTCCGCGCGGTGGGCGCGGAGGAAATTGAGCATCGCCGTATAGATCGTGTGGCCCAGATCGGTGGCGAAGCGCTCGCTGGCGCTGAGCGGCTGGGCCGCCTTCTGCTCCAGCTGCGCCAGCTTCTGCTCGTTCTGCGCGATGTAGGAATCGATCAGCATGCGCACCCGCGAGGGCGGCAGCAGGTCGGAGAACAGCATGGCGAAGACGAAGGGCGAGCGGTGCCTGTCCTCGGGCAGCGGTTTCATCAGCGCGCCGATGAAGGCTGAGCGCCCTGCCGCAGTGATGGAATAGACTTTGCGGTCCGGCCGCTTCTCCTGTGCCTCCTCCCGCACCGAGACGAGGCCTTCCTCGGTCAGCCGGCTGAGCGCAGGATAAATGGAGCCGAAGCTCGCCTCGACGAAGTGCTGATAGCCGTCGTCCTCGAAAAGCTTCTTGATTTCATACCCGGTCGCATCCCCGCGGGTGAGAATGCCCAGGCAAATTGTGCGAACGTCCATGGCCTTCCAGCCCAGCTATATTGGCCCGATATAGATCGAGCCTATATATGGCCAGAGATTGGAGATTCAAGGGTTAAAGCATGGCTAACGGCGCAGAGCTCGCCTGCGCCAGACGCGAAGATTGGCAGTAGCGCGAGGCCCCTAGATCAGCTCGATGCGGTCGACTTCCACGCCCTTCATGCCCTGACGGGTGGAGTAGCGGATGCGCTGCTCGGGCCCCAGCGTCTGAATTCCCGACCGTCTGAGCGCGCTGGCATGAACATAGACATCGCCGCCGCCGCCTTCCGGCATGACGAAGCCGAAGCCCTTCTGCTCGTTGAAGAATTTGACTTTTCCCTCGACCATCACGCCGGGTGGGCCGGAGTCGCGCTGGCCCCCGCCATAGCGGTCGCCGCCGAAGCGATCGCCGCCACCGCCGAATCGATCGTGACCCCCGAAACGGTCACCGCCACCGAAGCGATCATGCCCGCCACCAAACCGGTCGCCGCCGCCAAAGCGGTCGCCACCGCCACCGAAGCGATCATGGCCGCCGAAGCGGTCCCCGCCGCCGCCATATCCACCACTCCGTGGAGGACGACGTGTCGGCGTCGCATCGGCCGTGCTGGTATCCACGCTGTGCACCGCGACAACCTGGAGCCCGCGCGGCGAGTCCTGCAGGTCGCACACCACGGTTGCGCCTTGAGGCAGGTTCGGGGCCTCCAGCGCCGCCAGCGCCGAAGCGTGACAGAAGGCGTCGCCGCCATCCTCCAGCGTGATGAAGCCGTAGCCCTTGGTGGAATTGAACCATTTGACCGTGCCCTTCGCCGAAGCGCGCGCGAGGGGTCCGGTGCCGCTATTGTCGAGATTTGCCATGTGCCCGTGTAACCTGCCGGACGCCAATTCGCCTGTGCGCGGCCACCCCGTCCGGCGCGGGGCTGCTCGCTCCAACGGCCCATCATGCGCAAATTGGGGCAGAGTCCGCAAGCCGGGCAGGCCCTCCCGGCGAGGAGAACCGGAGCGTTTCGTGGTTAGGGGCGCAAGGCGGACCGCCTTCCCGATTGGCTGAGTCCCGGCGCGCCGGAATAGACTATCGATCGACAGGGTGGGAGCGGCGAAGGTTATGTCGGAGAGCCCAGCGCGAGAGCGGGAGACAGCGGCCGGCGGCGAGCCCAAAGGCTCGCTCGCGACGGCGCTGGCCCATGCCGCAAGGTTGCTCGAGACGGACCCCGCTCTCGCCGAAGCCCAGGCACGCGAAATCCTGAATGTCGTCCCCGGCCAGCCGGAAGCGCTCCTACTCCTGGCGACCGCGCTCGGCCGGCAAGGTCAGATGGTGGCCGCGCGGAGCATTCTTGGACCGCTGGCCAAATCCCAGACCAACGCGGCGGCGGTTCAACTGGAACTGGGTCTCGTCCTTGCCGATCTCGGCGAAACGACGCAAGCCATCGCGGCGCTGGCGCGCGCGGTGCAGCTCGATCCCAAGCTGGCGTCCGGCTGGCGGGCACTGGGGGATCAATGGACTCTGCTGGGCGACGCGGCTGCCGCCGACCAGGCCTACGCCCGCTCCATTCAAGCCTCGGTCAGCGATCCGCAATTGCTGGAAGCCGCGGCGGCGCTTTGCGAGGGCCGGCTCGCCATTGCCGAGCGGCTCTTGCGCGACGCCCTCAACCGGCATCCGACCGACGTCGCCGCCATCCGCATGCTGGCGGAGACCGGCACGCGGCTCGGCCGCTACGAGGATGCGGAACATCTGCTGGAGCGCTGCCTCGAGCTGGCGCCGAGTTTCGCCCCCGCCAGACACAACTACGCCGTCGTGCTCTACCGGCAAAACAAGACGGCTGAGGCGTTGAAGCAAATCGACAAGCTGCTCGAGACCGACGCGCGCAATCCCGGCTATCGCGCGCTGAAAGCGGCCGCCTTGGGTCAGGTCGGCGAGTATCGGCGCGCCGTCGTCTATTACGAGAGCCTGCTGAAAGATTTCCCGCAGCACCCCAAAGCCTGGATGAGCTACGGCCACACGCTGAAGACTTTGGGCCGAACCAAGGAGGGCATCGCCGCCTATCGCAAAAGCATCGCGCTGCTTCCCCATCTGGGCGAGTCCTATTGGAGCCTCGCCAACCTGAAGACCTTCCGCTTCGATGCAGCCGATGTCGCGGCGATGCAGGGGCAGCTTCAGCGCAGCGATCTCAGCGTCGAAGACCGCCTGCATCTGAATTTCGCGCTGGGAAAGGCGCTGGAGGATTCCGGCGACTACGCGGAATCGTTCGCCAACTACGATAGGGCGAATGCCTTGCGCCGCGAACAGATAGGCTATGACGGCGAGGAGATTTCGGCGCTGGCGCGCCAGGCGAAGGCGCAATTCACCGCGAAATTCTTCGCCGAGCGTGCCGGCTTCGGCTGCAAGGCGCCCGATCCCATCTTCATCGTCGGCCTGCCGCGCTCCGGCTCCACGCTGCTCGAGCAGATCCTGTCCAGCCACTCGATGGTCGAAGGCACGATGGAGCTGCCCGACATCATCGCCATCGCCAAGCGGCTGGGCGGCAGGAAGAAGCGCGACGACGCTTCCGCCTATCCCGCCGTGCTGGAGACGCTTGGCCGCGACGATTGCCGCGCCCTGGGCGAGGAATATCTCGACCGGACCCGGGTGCACCGCAAGAAGGCGCTGCCCTTCTTCATCGACAAGATGCCCAACAACTTTCTGCATCTCGGCCTGATCCACCTGATCCTGCCGAACGCAAGAATCATCGATGCGCGAAGGCATCCGCTTGCCTGCTGCCTGTCGAATTTCAAGCAGCATTTCGCGCGCGGCCAGGGCTTCGCCTACAGCCTCTCCGATCTCGGCCGCTACTACGCGAACTACGTGGAGATGATGGCGCATTTCGATGCGGTGTTGCCGGGTCGCATCCATCGCGTGTTCTACGAGCGTATGGTGGACGATCCCGAAAGCGAGATTGGCGCGCTGCTGGCGCATTGCGGCCTGCCCTTCGAGCCGCAATGCCTGCGGTTCCATGAAACCGAGCGGCCGGTGCGCACCGCCAGCTCGGAGCAGGTGCGGCTGCCGATCTTCTCCGACGGGCTGGAGAACTGGCGTCCGTTCGAGCCCTGGCTCGGTGACTTGAAGGCGGCGCTTGGTCCGCTGCTGTCGTCCTATCCGGCTGTGCCGGAAACTACCCACTCACCGTGAATTTCTGCGCCGCCCCCGCCCGCCATTGACGGCAGCCATCACCAGGGTTTCAATTTGACAGAATTGCGAATCTGAGCGGATTTGCGAGGGAGAAGTGGCGCGCCGGCTGGCGCATCGGGGGCCATCATGCGGAAATATTCTTTCAACGAATCCACGCGCGGCCGGTCGGTGGCGTTTCCCATCCTGCTTGCCAGCACGGCCTTGACCGGCATCACCGGCGCCTTTGCCCAATCGAATGAAGGCGGCGGAGGCCTGGAGACGGTCATCGTGACCGCGGAAAAGCGCTCCGAAAGCCTGCAGAAAGTCCCCTTCAGCATTCAGGCGCTCAGTGCCGACAAGCTGTCCGAGCTGCATGCCATCGATTTCACCAGCTTCGCCCGCTTCCTGCCGAGCGTCGCCTATACCGCGGGCGGCCAGGGCAGCACCGGCGGACCGGGTTTTGCCAATATCTCGATGCGCGGCGTCAACAGCGGCAATGACGGCAACCATTCGGGCTCGCTGCCGACCGTCGGCGTCTATCTCGACGAGCAGCCGATCACCACCATCGGCGGCACGCTGGACGTGCCGACCTTCGACGTCGAACGGGTGGAAGCACTCTCCGGCCCGCAAGGCACGCTTTACGGCGCAAGCTCGGAAGCCGGCACCATCCGCATCATCACCAACAAGCCCGACCCCAGCGGTTTCGAGGCCGGCTACCAGGTGCAGGTCAATTCCGTCGATCACGGCGGCATCGGCTATGTGGTGAACGGCTATGTCAACGAGCCGATCGACGACAAGATGGCGATCCGGCTGGTGGCCTGGAGCGAGCACGATGCCGGCTATATCGACAACGTGCACGGCACCCGCTTCTACCCGACCTCCGGCGTCACCATCGACAACGCCAATCGCGTCAAGGACAATTACAACACGGTCGACAAGCAGGGCGCCCGCGCCGCGCTGCGTATCGATCTCAACAACAACTGGACCATCACGCCCTCGATCACGGCGGAGACCGAGAAGACGGACGGCGTCTTCGGCTTCGATCCAGCCGTGGGCGATCTCAAGGTGGTGCATTTCCTGCCCGAATTCGCCAAGGACCGCTGGTACCAGGCCGCCCTCACGGTCGAAGGCAAAGTCGGGAATCTCGATCTGGTCTATTCCGGCGGCCACATGGAGCGCTGGATCCACTCGCGCTCAGACTATACCGACTATTCCTTCTGGTACGACACGCTCTACGGCTACGGCGCCTATTGGTACGACGACGCCGGCAACCCGATCGACCCGTCGCAGTTCATCGTCGGCAAGGACAAGTTCACCAAGGACAGCCACGAGCTGCGGGTGTCGACTCCCTCCGATCTTCCGGTGCGCCTGGTGGCCGGCCTGTTCTGGGAGCGGCAGACCCACTGGATCGTGCAGGACTACAAGATCGCCGGCCTCGGCAGCCAGATCGAAGTGCCGCTGTGGCCCGATACCATCTGGCTCACCGATCAGGGGCGCACCGACGACGATTTGGCGGGCTTTGCCGAAGCCTCCGCGGACCTCACGCCGCAGCTGACCTTCACCGCGGGCATACGCGCCTACAGCTACGACAATTCGCTGAAGGGATTCTTCGGCTTCGGCGCCGGCTACAGCTCGCACACCGGCGTCTCGCAGTGTCCAATGCCGTTCCACGGCTTCAATGGCGCGCCTTGCACGAATCTCGACAAGGAGGTGAGGGGCAGCGGCGAAACCCACAAGCTCAACCTCACCTACCATGTCGACGACGACAAGATGGTCTATCTCACGTACTCGACGGGCTTCCGGCCGGGCGGCATCAACCGGCGCAGCACCATTCCCCCCTACAAGCCGGACGAGCTCGCCAATTACGAGCTGGGCTGGAAGACCTCGTGGAACGACAACCGCCTGCGCATCAACGGCGCGCTCTATTGGGAGGACTGGACGAACTTCCAATTCTCCTTCCTGGGCGCCAATTCGTTCACCGAAATCCACAACGGACCCGCCGCCACCATCAAGGGCGTGGAGTGGGACATCGATTGGGTGCCCACCGATCACCTGACGCTCGCCATGTCCGGCGCCTATAACGACGCCAAGCTCGACGCCGATTTCTGCGGCCCGGTGGTGAACGGCAAGGTCGTCACCAAGTGTCCGGGGCCGGACGATCCCGATGGGCCGCAGGCGCCCAAGGGCACGCAGCTCCCGGTCACGCCCAAGATCAAGCTGAACGCGACCGGCCGCTACGATTTCAACATCGAGACGCTGAACGCCTTCGTCCAGGCGGTTCTCGTCTATCAGAGCAGCAGCTGGGACGATCTGCGCATCCAGGCGCCCAATCCGGTGACCGGCGTCATCGGGCCGATCCGCGGCCTGATCGGCAAGGCGCCCGGCTACGCCACCGTCGATTTCACAGCCGGCCTGTCGCGCGACAACTGGGCGGTCAATTTGTCCCTGCAGAATGCCTTCGACGAGCGGGGCCAAGTCTACCGCTACGCCGAATGCACCACGCAGGTGTGCGGCAACCAGCCCTACATCATCCCGACGCGGCCGCGCATGATCGCGCTCGACTTCTCGCAGAAGTTCTGAGGGAGGAGTTCTCCCCCCGCTTGCGGGGGGAGAACTCCGGATTTCCCAAAGAGCCCCGAACGGTCATAATCGCCAAGTATTCGCCGGGGCGGGCTCAAGTCTTGGACAGCGATCTTACCGTCTTCCTGCAGAAGACCTTCGGCTGCTCGCCGGAGATTGCCGCCAGCATCGGCCGGCGCTGCGTGGAGCACCGCTATCCGGTGCGCGCCATCATCATCAAGCAGGGCGACCGCATCGATGCGACCTTCCTGCTCATCGCCGGCCGGGTGCATGCGCTCTCCTTCGGCGCCGACGGCCAGCTGGTGCTGGTGCACGAATTCCTGGCGGGAGATTTCTTCGGCGCGGTGGCGCAGGCCGAGCCGCTGCCGGCCGATACCGACGTGCAGGCGGTGGAGACCTCGCGCACCGCGGTGTTCCAGCTGCGCGATTTCCTGGCGCTGATCGAGACCCACGCTTGCGTCGGTCTGGCGGTGTCCAAGATGCTGCTGACGCAATTGCGCGCCACCGCCGCCAAGATGGTGGAGCGCGCCACGCTGTCCGCCACCGGGCGCATCCATGCCGAGCTGCTTCGGCTGGCGAGGCTGGGCGACGGCCGCGCCATCCGGCCCGCGCCGATGCTGTCCGTGCTGGCCGTGCGCGTTCACAGCACGCGGGAAACCGTGTCGCGCACCATCAACGCGCTGGTGCGCCGCGGCATCCTGCGCCGCGAGGGAAGCGCACTCGTCATCGTCGCGCCGCAGCGGCTCGAGGACATGATCGTTTGACGGGCGCCTCTACCGCCGCAGCGAGAACAGGCGGATGGGATTGTCGAGCTCTTCGCCCGGCAACTCGCCCACCAGCTCGCAATGCGGCCGTCCCGCAGCGGGGCCGGCCTGCAGCGCCGCCGCGAAATCCTCGCTCACATGGATGGCGCCGGCCGGCGTGGACAGCGCGATCGCGCGCGGCAGCTCCGTCGCGGGGCCGATCAGCATCGCGCCCTGGCCGAACGGATCCCTGGCGCGTTCGGCAATCCCATAATGGCCGGCGATGCGCAGCTCCGTTCGTTCCCCCAGCGCCTCGCGCACCGCGA
>DATCOJ010000008.1:0-10850 GCA_036564785.1 Rhizomicrobium sp.
TCGCCGCGCTGATCCTCCTTCGATTCCTGTTGGCTCAGCAATTGCCGCTTTCTTTCGACGAAGCATATTTCTGGCTGTGGTCCAAGCATCTGGCGCTGGCCTATTACGATCACCCGGCGCTCATCGCGCTTGCCATTCGCGCCGGCACCGCGATCGGCGGCGATACCGAATTTGGCGTCAGGCTGGTACCGCTGCTCTGCTCCGTCGCGGCAAGCTGGGCGGTGTGGCGTAGCGCCTCGCTGCTCCTCGGGGACAAGAGAGCCGCCTGGACCGCCTGCCTGCTCTTCAACGCCACCTTGATGGTCGCCGCCGAATCCATGAGCGCGACGCCGGACTCGCTGGTTCTTGCCGCAGCCTCGTTCCTGCTGCTCGCCATGGCCAAGCTGGAGCTGACGGACCAACCTGGCTGGTGGATCGCCGCCGGGCTGGCGACCGGCCTGGCGCTCTTCGCCAAATATACCGGATTCTTTCTCTTCGGCAGCGTAGCTCTGTGGCTGGTCGCGACGACACGGGGCCGCCGCTGGCTTCGTACGCCATGGCCCTATCTCGGCGGTGCCGTCGCGCTCTCGTTCCTGGCGCCCACGCTCATCTGGAACGCGCAGCACGATTGGATCTCGTTCAAGTTTCAGTTTGGCCGCGTCGTCGCCGGCAGCCCTTCCTTCGGCCACCTGCTCGAATTTGTCGCCGGTCAGATTGTGCTGGCCTCGCCCTTTGTCGCGGTACTGGCCATTGCGGGCCTTGTCCGGCAATCGCGGCGATTTGGCCGGGAGCCGCTGTCCTTCGCAGCGGCGCTGGTCTGGCCCGCGCTCGCTTATTTCGGATTCCATGCGCTGCACGACCGCGTCCAAGGCAACTGGCCCTCCTTTATCTATCCCGCCCTCGTTCTGCTGGCGGCATCGGGCTTTGTCGAACAGCGGCACGCCGCGCGGCACTCCTCCCTGACGAAGGCTTCGCTCAATCTCGCGGTTCCCGTCGCGCTCGCCATTCTGCTTGTCGTCTATGCACAAGCCTTCTTTGGCGTCCTGCCGCTGGGAGAGGACGACCCGGTCGCGCGCATGATGGGTGTGGGATTCCGGCCCGTCGCCGCCCAGATTGCCGAAGTCGCGCGAAAGGATGGCGCCGTCGCCATCGCAACCACGAAATACGCCACGACGGCCTGGCTGGCCTTCTATCGCGCCTCGCCGATCCCCATCATGCAATTGAATGAGGACAATCGCTTTCTGTCCTCGCCCCGAGCGACGGCGAGAATGCTTGGCGGCCCGCTTCTCTATGTCACCGAGCACCCGGAACGCGATCTGTCATGGGTTGAGGCACGCTTTGCCCAGGTCAAGTTCGCTGGCGCCTTCGACCGGATGCGGAACGGGATCCTGCTCGACAGGTACCACGCGTTCCTGCTTGCCGGCTATCGCGGCGCCCCGATCGGCCGCGTGCCGCTCGGCCTGGGATCACCTGCAAGCGCGGCCGCGCCATGAGCAGGCTCGCTCAAGCAGGCGGGGATGTGACAGGCAGCCCTCTGCGCACGATCGGGAGCGGCACGCTGATTTCGGTGGTCGTTCCGCTCCACAACGAAGCGCGCTGCCTCGACGCTTTCTTTCGCGAGGCGGACAGGGCCTTCGCCGCGCTCGCCTGCCAAGTCGAATATGTCTGCGTCAATGACGGCAGCACCGATGCAACCCTCAGCCTCCTGCGGGCGAAGCTGATCTCGCGTCCCGGGCTTTGCATCGTCGATCTGAGCCGCAATTTCGGCAAGGAAGCCGCAATCATGGCCGGCCTCGCCCATGCGAGAGGCCAGGCTGTCGTTCTCATCGACGCAGACCTGCAAGACCCGCCTTCGCTCATTCCCGCTCTTCTGGCGAAGTGGCAGGAGGGGTTCGATGTCGTCTACGGCCAGCGCGCCTGCCGCAAGAGCGATGCGCTGCTGAAGAGATGGACCGCTGGGGCCTTCTATCGGGTCTTCAACGCGCTGACCGACGTGCGCATTCCGCCGGGTGCAGGCGACTTCCGCCTGCTCGATCGCCGCGTGGTCGACGTGCTCTTGTCGCTTCCGGAGCGCAACCGTTTCACCAAGGGGCTGTTCTCCTGGGTCGGCTTCCGCCAGACCGGCGTCCCGTTTACGCGCCAGCCGCGCGCGGCCGGATTGTCGGCATGGAGCTATTGGAGGCTGCTGAACTTCGCGATCGACGGGCTGACCAGCTTTTCCATCGGACCGCTGCGGCTGGCAGGTCTTGGCGGAATCCTGGTCTCCATGCTCGGCTTCGGCTATGCGGCATTTCTCACGGCAAGGACGCTGATCTATGGCGCAGACGTCCCGGGCTATGCCTCCGTGATGGTCGTGATGATGGTGCTGGGCGGCTTCCAATTGTTCAGCCTGGGCCTCATCGGCGAATATCTCGGCAGGCTCTATATGGAAGCCAAGCAAAGGCCGCTGTTCGTGGTTTCCGATGTCTACGAGCAGCCCCGGCCGGAGGCGGCCGGCGGTGCTCCGCTGGAAGAGCCGTCCCGAGCGTCCGGCGTCACCGAATATTCTCTCCACGCGACCGCCTCGCAGTCGGGCAGACGACCTGCGAGAGTGGAAGCCGGATGAATTTCGGGATCGTGCGCGTGGGGGATGTCCGGTCGAACCTCGTGGAGGCGTATCTTTCCCGGCGCGAGGAGCTGGCGCGCTTCCTTGCTGCCCGCCTGGGCAGCCGGGAGAGCGCGCAGGACGTGCTCCAGGATCTCTTCCTGCGGCTCGATCGGCCGGCTCAAGTGTCGGAAATCCGGGACCCGGTCGCCTATGTCTTCCGGATGGCGGCCAATCTCGCCAACGATCATCGGCGCAGCCAAAAGCGCGCGCAGGCTCGCGACGCGGCGTGGGCGAGCGCGCGCCATGTGGTGATGGGATCGGAGACGGTGGCGGACACACCTTCCGCCGAAGCGAGCTATGGCGCCAAGCAGCGCGTCGAAGCTGTGCGCAAGGCGCTGGACGAACTCTCGCCGCAATGCCGCCGTGTGTTCCTGCTCCACAAATTCGAAGGCCGCTCCCACCAGGAGATCGCAAATCAGGTCGGCATCTCGCGCAGCACCGTCGAAAAGCACATGAACACCGCCTTGAATCACCTGATCCGTCGGCTGGGGCGTGGCTGAAATGCGACAGCTCGCAAACATCGCGCACGCGTGGCGCTGCCGGGATGGCGGAAGGCCGCCTCGCGCAGCGTCTGCTTCAATGGAGGTCCTCGGTACGAGCGCAACGGTGCCCCCGATCGCGCGACAACGGCAACGGCCATGACAGACTCAAAGAAACCGCCCGGCAGACTCGACGAAGCCGTCGCCTGGCACGTGCGCTTGAGCTCGGATCAAGCAGATGAACGCACCTGGCTGGCGTTCACGTCCTGGCTGGAATCCGACGAGGCGAACCGGACCGCCTTCGACGAAGTCGAGGATTTCACTAAGGAACTCGAAAGCTCGGTTGCAGTGGCGCGAGATTCGAAGAGTCTCGCCGACATCGGCCCTGCGCGATTTCCCCCGCGCGTTCGCTCCCTCCTGAGATCGCGCTACGGCTGGGCCGCTGCGGCGATGGCTATTGCCGCCGCTGCCCTGCTGTTCATCTTTCTGCCGCTTCAGCCTCGTCAACCGGCAAGCGCCGCCTACAGCACGCGAGTGGGAGAGACGCGATCCGTCGCGCTGGCCGATGGCACCGTGGTCGAACTCAACACCGCCACGACCATCCGCGTGCGGGTCGGTGGTTCGGAGCGCCGAGTCGCGCTGGATCATGGCGAGGCGCTGTTCCACGCCGCCAAGGACAGCCGGCACCCGTTCGATGTGTCGGTTGGAAGCCGCGTAGTCCGCGTCGTCGGAACCGTTTTTGACGTGCTGCGCAACGAAGGAACCGTCACCGTGACCGTGGCCGAGGGCAAGGTCCGCTTTTTCCAGCCGCACGCCCAAGCCGACCGCGGGTTGACGCTTGTTGCCGGCGATCAGGTTGCTCTCGCCGAGGCGACGGGCAAGGCCACGCTTCGCCGCGTCGATCCCAGCGTCGCGCTCGCCTGGCGCAGCGGCTACCTGGTCTACCAGAATGCGCCGCTGGCCATGATCGTCAGCGACCTCAATCGCTATTTCGCCAGACGGGTCGCCATCGGAGATGGCAGGGCCGCGGGGCAGCGCTTTTCGGGGGTGTTGAGAATGGATCGCGAAGACGCGGTGCTGAGGCGACTGTCCCGCCTTCTGCCGGTCGAGGCCGAATATCGCGCCGACGGCGGGATCGTCTTGCGGACTCCGAAGCACAGGGACTAAGACGATAGCGCGGCTGGAGCCACGGAAAACGACCGGTTGCGGCGTATCGGCAAGGAGTGGGGACGGCTGGCGTGCGGCGCTCTTTGCGCCGCGCTGCTCCGCATCGGCACGGCCGACGCGGCTCCCTTGCCGATCAAGATCCCGGCCGAACCGATCTCGCAGGCGCTGGTCGATTTTGCCCTGCAGACGCAGCTGTCGATCGGGGACACCAGCGTCGATTTTGGCGACGCCAAGAGCAATGCCGTCTCCGGCACCTATTCGCCGCAAGATGCTTTGTCGAAGCTGCTGGCGCAAACTGGCTTCGGCTTCGAGTTTCTCGACCGCACGACGGTGCGCATCCGCGCCCTCGGGTCACCCGCTTCAAACAGCCGGAGAGACGGTTCGGGCATCGAAATCGTGATCGTCACCGCGACCAAGCGGCAGGAGGTTGCGCGCCAACTGCCCTATTCCTTCGCGGCGATCACGGCGCGTCAGATCGGGGACTTGCACGCCGAGACCATCGGCGACCTGACGACGCAGGTTGCCCAACTCACCGCCACCAATATGGGCGCGGGCCAGGACAAGCTGTTCCTGCGCGGCCTCACCGACAGCGTGGTTCCGGGCCTCAGCGAGTCGATGGTCGGAATCTACCTGGATGAATCGCGCATCGCCGACGACGCCCCCGATCCGGACCTGCGACTGGTCGATATCGACCGCATCGAGGTGCTCAACGGTCCTCAAGGCACGCTTTACGGCGGCGGCTCGCTGGGCGGCTTGGTGCGCATCGTCACCCGCAAGCCCGTACTGGACGAATATCAGAGGATGTTTGCCGCCTCCGTAGCGGCCACCAAGCATGGCGGCCTGTCCGGCGGCTTCGACGCAATGCTCAATGTTCCGCTGCTTCCGGACGTGCTGGCGCTGCGCGTCGTTGGCTATGTCAGGCGTGACGGCGGCTTCATCGAGGAGACCCGGCTCAATATCCCGAACTCCAATCGCACGGGAACGCAGGGCGGACGCGCCGCGCTCACTTGGCAGGCAAATGCCAAGTGGTCGGTTACCGCCGCCTTGGCGTATCAGCACATCAAAGCCGACGATTCCCAGTACTACGATGAGGGGTCGCCGCCGCTGCAGCGCGACAGCTACCTGCTCGAGCCGCATTCCGATCTGTTCCTGGATGCGAGCCTGACGATCGACGCCAATCTCGGCGGGGTGAGCCTGGTCTCCTCCAGCGCCGTGGTCGACCGCCGCCTTGACGAGCGCTTCGACGCCACTCTCGCCTGGCCCAAGCTCACCGGGTTTCCCCTGGGGCCGAGCCCGTTCGACGACGGCCGCCGCATACTTTCGTACACGCACGAAACGCGGCTGCTGTCCGCGAACGAAGGTCCGTGGAAGTGGCTGGCCGGCATCTTCCTCTCGCACCGCGACGAAGATTTTCATTCGAGGCTGTCGGGCCCGGATGCCTCCGGCGATACCATCGTCGCCCGCTCCGAGATGCGCGAGGACCGCGCCAACGAGGCCGCCATCTTCGGCGAGGTCAGCTACGCCTTCTCCGACGCGTTTACGCTGACCGGCGGTATTCGCGCTTTCAACGCCGCCAGGGAGGTCGCCGCGACCGTCGACACGATTTTGCAGGCGAGCGGCTCGTCCAATTTCAAAGGCTCGAACAACCAGTCCGGCGCCACGCCAAAGCTGGTTCTCAGCTACCGCCCCAGCCCAGCCTTGATGTTTTACGCTCAAGTGAGCGAAGGCTACCGGCTCGGCGGTCTCAATGTCGACGGACCCGCCGGCAGCGCCGGATCGGACGACGACAACGCCTTCGATTCCGACACGCTGTGGAACTACGAAATCGGATCGAAGACCCGCTTCTTCAACGGCGCCGTCTTGTTCAATGCAACCGCCTATGTCGACCGCTGGAAGAACGTGCAGACCGATCAGATCGGTCTCGACGGCTCCTTCTTCATCCTCAATGCCGGCACCGTGGACAATGTCGGGTTCGAGACGGACGTCACGCTGCAGCCGATCGACAACCTGACGCTGTCGGGAAATTTCTTCTGGAACAGCCCCAAATTCACGAACGTCAACCCGCTTCTGGTCAAGTCCGAGGGTGTCTTGCCGGGGGCGCCGCGCACGAAATTCGGCATCACCGGGCGCTACGACTTTCCGCTCGGCTCGCTGGACGCCTTCGCTGCCGCCGATTACGGCTATGTCGGCCGCTCCCATCTCGGCTTCGACGAGACGAACTCACCCGCCATGGGCGGCTATCACATCGCCAACTTTCGGATCGGCCTGAGCAACGGCAATTGGGAAGCGGTGCTGTTCGTCCGCAATCTCGAGCGGGAAGATGAGAACACGTTCGGTTTCGGCAACCCGTTCGATCCCAACCTGCAAGTGACCCCGCCGCGACCGCGGACGATCGGATTGAGCCTGACCTGGCATGATTGACGGCGGTCCGGGACAAGTGATTGAGACGCCGCCGCGGCGGCGCAACCCCACCGCGCACAGCTGAAATTTTCGCAACATTTCCTGTAGGCCGGACAACAGGGATTGGATAACGTTTCGGGGCGTGGAGACGAACACTAGTGTCGCGGTTTCGAAGTTCGCCCTCCAATCGATATCGGGCGCTTGGCGAACTTCGAAACCAGAGCGACACTAGAATCAATAGGTTGCTAGTGTCCTTCGATTCCGAAATTCGCAAGCAGCCTGATATCGTGATGGAGCGAATTTCGGAATCGGGACACTAGGGAGGCCAGCATGTCAACACGATCTACGGCATCGAGAATTTTCACCCTGCTGGTTTGCGCGCTCTGCGCGACGGTGGTTGCGGCATCGGCTGGCGCGGGAAGCAAGAAGTGGACGAGCGAATTCCCCGGCGAAGATTCTTTTGCCACCTCCGGCGACAACTATTTTCTGCCGCTGATTCCGGGCCTGTTCCAGGTGCTGGAGAATCCCAAGCACACGGTCAAGGTCGTCGTGAAGGTCACCGGCAGGACGAAAGCGATCGGCGGAGTCGAGACCCGGATCGTGACGGAAACCGAATACAAGGACGGCGCGCTGACCGAGGTGACCGACAACTACATGGCGATCTCGACCGAGACCGCCAGCGTTTACTATTTCGGCGAGTACGCCACGCAATACAAGGACGGCCAGGTCTCGGGCCATTCCGGATCCTGGCAGTCGGGCAGCAAGGGCGCGAAGTTCGGCATGCTGATGCCGGGGGTGCCGTTGCTCGGCGCAAAATTCCTGCAGGAGAACGCGCCGCCCATCGCGCTCGACCGCTCGCAAATCATCGAGGAAGACGTGACCGTCGACACCCCGGCGGGGACGCTCACCGGTTGTCTGCGCGTCTACGACAGCGACGGGCTGGACACCACCGCGCCGCCGGAGAACAAGCTCTATTGCCACGGCATCGGCAACGTGGTGGATGAAAACCTGATCGTGACGAGATACGGCCAGGGGAACTGAACGCACGATCCGGCCCGAGTTCGCGAGCAGGCGTAGGAAAGTTAGGGTTTGATGTCACTGGGAATGGCAGCCAATCGCTGACATGCACCGCTTGACTCGCCGCCGCAAAAATTGATTTTGCGACTTGCTCGCATGGACGTAAAGTCGCCTGTCCGGCGCGGTGTGGGCGGAGCGGGAAATCACGAGGTAACGGAAGATGTCGCGCGTCGTTCGGTTTGCGCTGGTTGCGTTCGCTCTCGCGTTGTTTGTGCCCCAGATGGCGCTGGCCGATGGCGGGGTATGTCCCCGGCCGCCGGTGGGAAGCGAGGTGCAGCGCCCGCCCGACCTCTATAGCCAGAACGGCGTGCTCAAGGTCAATCTCGGCTACTACACATCGGTCGACGATCAGGGCCGCACCCTGTTCTGCTTCGTCACCGACGACGGCCAGGAATCGCCCACGCTGCACGTCAATCCCGGCGAGACCATCAAGGTCCATCTGACCAACCACGTTCCCGACAGCCCCATCGCCACCGCCGGCATGACCATGGCCGGCATGACCGTGCCGCCCGGCACGCAATGCGGCGACGCCACCATGACGGCTGCCTCCGTCAACATGCACTTCCACGGCACCAACACGTCGCCGCGCTGCCACAGCGACGAAGTCGTCCACACCTTGGTCAATTCCGGCGAGTCTTTCGACTACGCAATCAAGATTCCGGCGAACGAGCCGCCCGGACTCTATTGGTATCACCCCCATGTCCACGGCATTTCGTCGCCCGCGGTGCAGGGCGGAGCCTCGGGATTGATCGAAGTCGAGGGCATCGCCAACCTGCAGCCAGCGGTCGCCGGCCTGCCCGAGCGCTACCTCGTCATCCGCGACGAGCAGCTCATCGGCAATCTGCATCGGGAATCGCACCTCAAGCCGATCCCGAACTGGGACGTCTCGCTCAACTACGTGACGGTGCCGTTCCCCGACTATCCGCCCGCCGTCATCAAGATGCACCAGGGGACGCAGGAATTCTGGCGGGTCGCCAACGCCTCGGCCAACACCATCATGGATCTTCAGGTGAAATATGACGGCGTGCCGCAGCAGCTGCAGATCGTCGCCTTCGACGGCGTGCCGACGGGCTCGCAGGACGGCAAGCGGCAAGGCACCATCGTGACCGCGACCCACGTTCTCGTTCCCACCGCCGGACGGGTCGAGTTCATCGTCACCGGACCCACCAGCCAGGTGAAGCAGGCGGTGCTCGAGACCGAAGCGATCGACGGCGGCCCGGCTTCGGACAGCAATCCCCAGCGGCCGCTCGCCGCCATCCAGGTCACCGACGATCCCCACTGGCTGCCGCGGACGGCGGAGCGCACCGGCCCTCCCAACACCCAGCGCTTCGAGAAGCTGACCGACGCCAAGATCACGGCGCGGCGCCATCTCTACTTCATCGAGATCCCGTCCCGCGACCCCAAGGGAAAGCCGCCTGTCGATCCGGTGAAGTTCTACATCGCCGTGGAGGGCCAGCAGCTGCACCTGTTCGACCCCAACAATCCACCCGACATCACGACGACGAGAGGCGCGGTGGAGGAATGGACCATCGAGAACCGCTCGCCCGAAGTTCACGAATTCCACATGCACCAGATTCACTTCCTGGTGCAGGAGGTGAACCACAAGGCGATCCCGCTGGACCAGCAGCAGTTCTACGACACCTTCCAGGTGCCCTATTACAAGGGCACCGGACACTATCCGAGCATCAAGGTGCTGATGGATTTCCGCGGCGCCGTGGTCGGTGACTTCGTCTATCACTGCCACATCCTCGATCACGAGGACGGCGGCATGATGGCGATCATCCGGGTGCTGCCCAAGACCTGACCCGCGCGGTCCCATCGGCAAACGCGAGCGCGGCGATGCCGGCGGGCTACAATCGGGAGGAGATTGGTAGCGCCACTACGATGAACAAGAAAACCCTGTTTACGCTTCCCATCGCCTCCACGACGTTCGAGGGGGGCGGGGCCTTCCTGTGCCGTGGCGCCATTCTATTCGAATATTTTAGGGATGGGTCGTTGCGGAAGAGTGGCATACAGTTCGAGAACATATCTGCGCTTCGCGAACGCGCCGAGCCCAGTTGCACGGCGTGGCATGTGGAAGGAAGCTACGACACTTTGGTCGAAATCGAAGAGTCACCGTGGTTGGCGGAAATCATTTCCGACATTCCGGAAGTGCTACGGCCGAAATGGGGTTTGCGGCACTACATGATATATATCGACAGTTCGGGCTGTTTTGAATTTATCGCAAAATCTTGGAAAGCCCTTGAGGAGGAGTCTGGCAGTTGGATGCCACTCTGAGGGCACAGCCAACGTGCCCGCCGCCGGTGGAATTCCGGGCGCGTTGCGCTGGTATGTGAAGCGATCGGATCAGCGCTTGCTGAACTGGAAGCTGCGGCGGGCCTTGGGATGGCCGTACTTCTTGCGCTCGACGGTGCGCGGATCGCGGGTGAGGAAGCCGCCCTGCTTCAGCGTGGGCCGCAAGGTCGGCTCGTAGGAGACCAGCGCCTTGGAGATGCCGTGGCGCACCGCGCCGGCCTGACCCGACAATCCGCCGCCCGCCACCGTCACCGTGACGTCGAACTGCCCGTCGCGGTTGGACGCGACCAGCGGCTGGCGCAGGATCATGCGCAGCACGGGGCGCGCGAAATAGACCTTCTCTTCCTTGCCGTTGACCACGATGCGGCCCATGCCGGGGCGGATCCAGACGCGGGCGACGGCATCCTTGCGCTTGCCGGTGGCATAGGCGCGGCCCTTGGCGTCGCGATTGGCCTTGGGCTGCTCGCCGGGCTCGGCGCTGCCTTGCGGCTTGGCCTTGATCAGCGTCGATTTCAGGTCGCCGAAGCTCTTCACATCTTCCGCCATGTCAGGCCGCCTTCGTCTTCTGCTGGTTGTTCTTGGGATTCATCGCCGCCACGTCGAGCTTCTCGGGCTGCTGGGCCTCGTGGGGATGCTCGGCGCCGGGATAAACGCGCAGATTGGCGAGCTGCTTGCGCCCCAGGGGCCCCCGCGGCAGCATCCGCTCGACCGCCTTCTCGACCACGCGTTCGGGGAACTTGCCGCGCATGATCTGTCCCGCGGTGCGCTCCTTGATGCCGCCGATATAGCCGGTGTGGTGGTAGTAC
>DATCOJ010000009.1:0-2136 GCA_036564785.1 Rhizomicrobium sp.
GCACTACATCGCGCCGGGCAAGCCGATGCAGAACGCCTTCGTCGAAAGCTTCAATGGCCGCTTACGCGATGAGTTCCTGAACGAAACCCTGTTCACCTCACTCATGCAAGCGCGCCTGGCGCTGGAAGACTGGCGGCGCGACTACAACCGCGCATCAGAACACCCATCTGGCTATGTGTTTGAAGAGAAGAGGTTTTGCTGGTCGGGATGCGATCCTGCGGGGTATTTTGGATTCTGCCGGGCGCGTTCCGCGATGGATTGGGCGGCGAATGTCGTCAACGCCGACCGCTCGAAGATCCACGGTCCGTCGGACAGCGGGTGGACACCTTCGATCTCGGCAGCCTCGGCCGCCACTCGGAGCGTCTTGGGAGCAACCTTCAGGAGTTTGGCAGCGTTGCCGAGGTTGAGCCAGGGCTCGAAGCCGTTTGCCGCTGCCTTGAACACCGGGATGCGGTAGTTCGAGCGCATGGAGGTGACGCGCTCGCGGGTCCAGCGATTGCCGTTGCCGGTCTTGAGGCCGTTGCGGTTGAGCAGCCCCGCGATCAGATCATCGCTGGCGATGAGCACGAGTTGCCGTACGGCTTCGAGGATGTTGGTGGACGTGCTGTTGCGCTGCCCGCGCCGTCGCTTCGGCAGCCGCATCTCGCTGTGAGTTCCGCCGCCCCAGTGGACGATGAGAACGATCTCGGACGCTTCGTCGTCGATATCGGCCACGACCTCGTGGATCAACGTGCGCACGATGCGCTTCTTCAGGCGCGCATCGGTTGTCGGCGCCGCCCAGACCGCCTTGAGGTTCGAGGCCATCAGGGCAAGCGTCGAAGGATCGACGACCGGCGGAGCCGCCGCCGCGTCATGCGCGGCTATCTTGCCCTCCACCTCGGCAACGCGGGCGAGCGAGCGGTTCCAACGCGCTTCAAGCTCGCCGGCCACGAGCCGGTTGGCGGGATCGGCGGCGTCATATTGCCGGAAGGCGCGGTCGACGGCGTAGTGCGCCGCTTCAAGATCGCGGTCGAGCGCGTGGCGCACCTGATCCCACTGTCGTATGGCCTGCTCCGCGGCTGCCGTCGCCGCAGCGATCCCGCCCGGTCCGACCACGCTGAGAAGCGCTTCCTCAACCGCATCGTCGACGCGCAAACCACCAAAAGCGATGCAATGAGGGCCGCCATTGTCCATCCAGGCGCGGCTGCAGCTGTAGCGGGGAATGTGATGTTGGGCGCCGGAGTAGCGCAGCGTCAGCTTGCGGCCGCAGCGCTTGCAGCGGATCAGGCCAGCCAGTAGCGCATCGCCATGCTTGGGCGCGCCATGATGCCTGCCGCTCGGAATGTTGCCTGAGACCATCGTGCGGATCGCTTCAAACCTCTCCCAGCTCACATAGCCTTCATGGGCGTCAGGCTTCAGCACCAGCCACTCCGAACGTGCCTTGCGGCGGATCTTCACGCTGGCGCCGCCGACACTATATCCAGCCGCCACGGCGGTCTTACCATAAGCATAGGCGCCACCGTAGACCGGGTTCTCAATGATCCGGTGGATGGAGGCGTAACTTGGCCTACGCCAAACCGTGTCGCCGCCCGGCTGCTTCACGGGCAGATCGAGATCGTGTTCGTGCAGCCAGCACAGCGCTTGGCGCGCGCTGCCCAGCTCTGCGACCTTGTCGAAAACAAGCGCAATGGCCTCTTGCACGCGCCGGTCTGGGTCCTTCTCGTAGCGATCACCTGCCTTGACGAAGCCGATCGGGGCCGTCACCACCAGTTCGCCGCGGCGTGCCTTCTCGTACCTAGCCGATAGCGAGCGCTGACGCAGCAGATCGAGCTCGTACTCGTTAAGGCTGCCCTTGAGGCCGAGCAGCAGCCGGTCATTGCCGTGCCGAGGTGCGTAGATCGCTTCCTGGTCGACCAGCACCGTGTCGACGACGCGACACATCTCGATCAGTTGCTGCCAGTCCCGGCTATTGCGGGCAAAGCGCGACACTTCTCGTGCGCACACCGCGCCAACCTTACCGAGGCAGACCTCCGCGACCATTCGCTCAAAGCCCGCGCGCTGCACGCCGCCGGCGGCAGAGCGGCCGAGGTCATCGTCGATCACTTCGATCTCGGACCATCCCAGCGCCACCAGCCGATCGCGCATGGCGTACTGCAG
>DATCOJ010000010.1:0-9139 GCA_036564785.1 Rhizomicrobium sp.
CACCCTAACCCTCTCCCCCACTTCGTGGGGGCGAGGGAATTTCATTGGCGAGAATGTGAGGATCCAAAGCGGCTCAGAATCTCCGACAGCGACGGCCAATCCTTCGTCCGCTCGCGCCAGTCCGCCTTGAACTTCTCGAACTGCATGACGTTCTCGATGCGGGCGTCGAGGAAGTCGCTTGTGTCGGCTTCCTCTTCGCTGTCGTCGGCGAACCAGCGCAGCAGGGTCGACGAATACACCCCGGCCAGGATGGCGCGCTTGGTGTAGAAATTGAAATCGGTGGAGGTGTCGCCGGCCGCCCGCCACATGCGGTCGACCGTGCGATAGAGCAGTTTGGCGCCCGTCGCCGCGTTGGGCGGCAGGGTCAGGAAAGCCGCCGTGCGCCGCGCCGCCTCCTTGTGCGGCCGCAGGATCTCAAGCCGCGTCATCACCGCGCGTTTTATCCGCTCGCGCACCTTCAACGCGGAGAGCCTCGCCTTGGCGAGCCGCTTCTCCATCTCCTCGTCGTGAAATTCGGAGATCGCTTCCACCAGATCGAGCGGGCCTTTGGGAAAAAGCCGCGCCTGCGCCGCACGATCCATGCCCGCTTTGTCCGCCGCCTGTTTCAGCATGGACTCGGTCAAGCCGTCGCGCTCGATCAGCGGCAGCGCTGCCGCCACGACGGCCCGCTTCAGCGCGGCATCGTCGCGCGGCTTCCTGGTGCGCGATTTCTTCTCCGCGCTCATTCCGGCTCCGGCCTGAGCCAATGGCGTACTTCGGACTCGAAGATCAGCTTGGTCATATCGTTCATGCGCTGCGGATAGAGAATGCCGTCCAGGTGATCGACCTCGTGCTGCACCACGCGGGCATGGAAGCCCCGCGCGGTCCGCTCCACGGGCTTGCCCTCATGATCGACGCCGCGATAGCGAATATGGCCCGGCCGCTCGACATAGCCGCGCAGGCCCGGGACCGACAGGCAGCCTTCCCAGCCACCCTCTCTCTCCTGCCCAACGACCTCGATGACCGGGTTGATCAACACCGTCAGCGGCGCCGAGTGATCGTAGCGCTCGGCCTGGTCGAAGCCCTCCTCGACCCGCTCCTCCGGCGCCTGGAACACCGCGATGCGCAGTGGCACGTGTACCTGGGGTGCCGCCAGCCCGGCCCCATTGGCGTCGATCATGGTCTCGATCATGTCGGCCACCAGCCGGCGAATCTCCGGCGCCGCGGGATCGGCCACCGCCGTCGCCCTGCCGGCCAGCACCGGATGTCCCATGCGCGCGATCTTCAGGATGGCCATGGCACGTCCGGCGAACCCTCAATCCCTAGGGGTACCATTTCCACAAAATGCAACATCTTGATCTTTGAAGTCACTGTCCCCGGTACCCCACCCTTCCTTGCTCCCTCCCCCGGGAGGAAAGATGGATACACTTTGTCCGCCCGGAAGTCCCCAAGCGATCGCAGGGCTTATTTGCTCTCCGGGCCCACTAGTTCTACCTATGTTCTTTGCCGTCCGTTCGCAAGGGGCCGATGGACAGTTCCAAGGCCTTCTGTTATCTAGCCGCCCCTCGTGAAACCGGCAGGAGCATAGCCTTTGCAGATCATCGTACGCGACAACAACATCGACCAGGCGCTGAAAGCGCTGAAGAAGAAGATGCAGCGGGAAGGCATCTTCCGCGAGATGAAGCTCCGGGGCCATTACGAGAAGCCGAGCGAGAAGCGGGCGCGCGAGCGGGCCGAGGCCATACGCCGCTATCGCAAGCTGCAGCGCAAGCGCCTGCAGCGCGAAGGCGTGCTCCCGGCGCCCAAGAAGGCGGTACGCACGTAACATCAATTCTCATTGCAGATTCGCCGGGGCCGTCCGCAAGGGCGGCCTTTGTGTTTTGGGATATCAGGCCGCGGTCACCCGATAGGCGCACCGGGTGGCGCCGGCGAGGATGTGCGAGGTGCGCTCAACCTTCGCCCCCTTGCCCAGCACGCGCTGGAACAGCGACAGCTCCTCGCGGCACAAGCCCTGGCAGGCGCGCGCGCCCGCCACGATCGGGCAGTGGTTCTCGATGAAGAGGTATCCGCCGGTATCCTCGTCGCGGCGGACTTCGGCCATGTAACCTTCCGCCTCGCGAATACGCGCCAAGGCGTCGAGCTTGCCCCTGAGCGTAGACTTCGAATCCGTCTGCGCGCGGTAGGTCTTTTCCTGCTCGGCGGTGCGCAGCTTCAGCATGCGGTCGACGCCCTCCTCGCCGAAGGCTCGGCGCGCCTGAACGATGAGGTCGGCGGCGAGCGCGCCATGCGAATCGGGAAAGTGGGCCCAGGCTTCCGGCGTAGCGGTCCACATCTGGACCGGCCGGCCGCGCGGCCGCGCCTCGTCGGTGAAGCGGGCCAGCCCCTGGATATGCAACGCCCCCAGATGGAAGCGGACGGCCATGGAGGTCAGCCCCAGGATTTCGGCCAGGGAATCGGCGGAAATCGGTCCTTGCCGCTTGAGCAGAGCCAGCACGCGGCTGCTCCCTGGAGTAAGCTCGGGCTGCGTTTTCTGCATGGGTGGCTTTCTAAAGTATCATTTTGACTAAATCAACGGCCACGCCTATTTTGTATAGGATAGGCTTTAGAAAACTTGGGAGCAGCGATGTTCAGCGCGACCGGCATGACGGAAGCGGACCTGCGGCAGAGGGGCCGCAAGGTGGTGCGCCGGGCCGGCAAGCAGATCCTGCTCATCGCCGCTGAGGGCCGCGTCTTCGCCGTCGCCAACCGCTGCCCGCATGAGGGCTATCCGCTGAGCGAGGGCACGCTGGGACCGAACTGCCTGCTCACCTGCAACTGGCACAATTGGAAATTCGATCTTGCCTCCGGGGAGGCGCTGGTGGGCCGCGACCCCGTGCGGCGCTATCCGGTGGAACTGCGCGACGGCGAGATCTTCCTCGATCTTTCCGATCCGCCAGCGGAGGCACAGCGCGAACGGGCGCTCAAGGGCCTGGACGCGGCTCTGTCCGACAATGATCTCGCCCGCATGGCGCGCGAGCTGGCTCGGCTTGAGCGCGCCGGGTTCGAGGCTTCCGAGGCGCTGGTTCATGCCATCGCGGCAACGAGCGACCGGCTTGAGGAAGGGATGACCCACGCCCATGCCGCCGCGGCCGATTGGCTGGCGCTGGCGGAGCGCGCGCCGTCCGCGGAAATGCGGCTCGCCGCCATTCTGGAGCCGATCTCGCATCTCGCAGAGGACACAATGGGCGCCGGCCGCTTTCCCTACGCGGAGGGACGCGCGCCGTGGGAGCCGATCGCCTTTCTTGCGGCCATGGAAGCGGAAGATGAGGCGAGAGCCGTCGCGCTCGTTCGTGGCGCCTTTGCCGAGCGCATTCCTTACGAGCGATTGCGACCCGCCTTCGCCGGCGCCGCGCTTTCGCACTACGCCGATTTCGGCCATTGCGCGATCTATACGCTGAAATCGGGCCAACTCATCGCGCGGCTTGGCGAGGCTGCCGCGGAGCCGATCCTTCTTGCTCTGACGCGAATGCTGGTGCGGGCCACGCGGGAGGAGCGCCTGCCGGAGTTCCGCTTCTATGCCAAGGCGCTGGCGACATGGGGCGGCAGCGGCAAGCAGCCCGCAAGCGCGAAAGATTTCATCGGACTTTCCATCGACGGTGCCCTGAAGCGGACCTTGGCAAGCCGCGGCCGGCCGCCACGCGAACTCTACGATGCGCTGCTCGGTGCGGCGGGTTTCAATCTCCTTCATTTCGATCTGGCCTTCGAGCGGGCGACGGATAACGCCATCGCCGACAATGTCGGTTGGCTCGATTTCACCCATGCCCTCACCTTCGCCAATGCCTGCCGCCATCTCTGCGAGGAGCGGCCGGAGCTATGGCCGCGCGCGCTTCTGCAGCTGGCGCTGTTCGTGGGCCGCAATCGGAAATATGTGAACGCGGAAGAAAACGTCGCGCGCTGGCGCGTCGCCGACCGCGAAGCCTTCCTCAAGACGAACATGGCATCGCTCTACGATCACGGCGTTCCCGAGCCGATCGTCGCCTGTCACCGGCTGAAGGTGCTGTTCGCGCTGGAGGACGAATTGCGTGCCGCGCCGGACGCGCCCTGGGCCGATGAGATGTGCGCCGCGGTCAACCGCTATCTGTTGACGCCGATGAAGCGCCGCCAAGGCCTGCGCACCGCGTCCCAGGCCCTCGAATTCATTGCGAAAGAAGGCTGAGCGGACAGTTCACGGCTCCGTCAGATCCCGGCCGCGATAGCGCCAGGCGACATATAGAAACGCGAGGACGAAGGCGGGATACATCAACCAGCTCGCCTCCGTGCCCAGCACCCCGCCGTTGATCCAGGCGGGACCGTTGAACGTCGCGTCGAGCATGCGGCCCTTGGGGACTAGGGTTCCGTTGGGCGTGCCGATGACGAAGAACTGCATGAAATCGAAGGCGGCGTGGAAGCCGACCGCGAACCACAAATTGCCGGTGCGCAGAACTGTGAAGCAGCACAGCAGGCTGAACGCCACCAGCGTGATCACGTCCCAGATGTTCTCGCCCGGCTTGAAGAAATAGTGGATGGCGGCGAACAGCGCCGCGATCGCCAGCGAGGCAGGCCAGAAGCCGATACTGCGCCACAGGGCGCGCAGCAGATAGCCGCGGAACCAGAGCTCCTCGGCGATGCCCACGATGACATTGGCACCGAGCCAGGCAAGCCCTGACAGGGCAAGCGCTCCGCCGGTCAGCGCGAGGCCGTGGACCTGCATCCCGCCAAGCGCCAGCATTCCGACGGCGACCGCGCCAGCGAACACGATGCCGATGACGAAGCCTTCGAACGTGTTGGCCGAGAGTGCCTTGGCGATCGGCATGCCGTAGCTGCCGATGCTGCGCCTCTCGTAGAGCGCGAAAAGAGCCGTGGGAATGAAGGCGATGAGGAAATTCGCGGTCTCGCCCAGCGCGATCGAGGTGGCGGACAGTCCGCTGTCGTCGATCCGATAGCGCGCCACGATCCAGTCGTAGAGAGGATGGAGCGCGAACTGCAGCGCGATGCCCAGGAAGATGAAGAGGATGGCGCGCCAGAAGAAGCGAAGCTTGCGGTCCTCCCCAACGAACAATCCGGCGATGGTCATGACCGGCGCCCCTTCGAATCCCCGCGGCAATCATAGCGTATTCTGCCGCGGCCAGGAGAGGGCTCACGTCCCTGGGAAGGCCGCGCAGCCCCCGCATGGATGAAAACTAGCGCGGGCCGCAATCGGCGCAGATAGAGACTTCGACCGTCACATGGGACAGATCGGGATGGCGGTCGCGCAGCATCTCTTTCACCCGCTCGGCGGTGATGTCGTCCGGCGCGACGATGGAAACGATGAGGCCCCGGTGTCCCGGCCCGAGGCGCCAGAGATGCAGGTCGGCGACCGTGGCGCCGATCTCGCCTTCGATCGCGGCGCGGATATCGCGCGCCAGAGCCGGATCGGCCTCGGCGTCGAGCAGCACCATGCCGCTGTCGCGCACCAGGCCGAAGGACCAGGATGCGATGACGGCGGCCCCGACGATTCCCACCGCGGGATCAAGCCAGCGCAATCCGAACAAGAGTCCAGCGGTCAGTGCGGCGATGGCCAGCACCGAGGTGGCGGCATCCGCCAGAACGTGAAGATAGGCTGCGCGAAGATTGTGGTCGTGGGTGCGGCCGCGATGATGCTCCTCCTCGTGATGACGGTCGCGCAGGATGAAGGCGCTGGCGAGATTGACGCAAAGCCCGGCACCGGCGATGGGCAGCGCGCTGGCGTAATCGATGGCGATCGGAATGAAGAAGCGGCCGATGGACTCCGCGGCGATGCCCAGCGCTATCATCCCGAGGACAATGGCGCTGGCGAAGGCGGCGAGGTCGCCGAACTTGCCGGAGCCAAAGGTGAAGCGCGCGTTCGCCGCGTGGCGTCGTGCCAGCCAATAGGCACCGGCCGCGAGTCCCAGCGCACCGACATGCGTCGCCATGTGCACGCCGTCGGCCAAGAGCGCCATGGAGCCGAAATAGACGCCGGCGGCAATCTCCACCGCCATGAAGACGGCGGTGAGCCACATGGCGGCGCGGGCGCGGCGCTCGGCATGTTCGTGGCCGTGGCCCAGGAAACGATGGTCGTGGGTCCACAAGCCGTGATCGTGGGCATGGTCGTGCGCCATGGCGGAAGAATAGGCGCGGGCGTGCCCGCCTCCAACCCGCGGCTCAGAGATATTTCCTGAGTTCCGTGGCGTAGGGTGAATAGCCGGCCTGGGCATAGATGGAGGCCGTGCGCCGGTTTCCGGCCAGCACGCCGATCATCATCAACTTGAGTCCCAGCGCCCGGCCTTCCGCCTCGCAGGCTGCGATCAGCGCCCGGCCGATGCCGCAGCCGCGCACTTCCTCGTTGACGAACAATTCCGCGACGTAGCCATAAGTCCGCTCGTCCTCGACGACATAGATCGCGTTCCGCTCGACGACGAACACCGCCCAGCCGATCGCCGCGCCGTCCATCTCGGCGATGAAGATGCGGCCCTGCTGCTCGGTCACGCGTTTCGTCAGGACGGCGAAATAGTCCGCGGCGACCGCCGCATCGATGCGCCGGTCCGGCTCGAACCGATGCTCGTAACGCTGCAGCCCAGCGATGAACGACAGGCAGGCCGGCTTGTCGTCCGGTAGCCGCGCCTCGCGGATTGTAAAGCCACTCATCGCCTTGGCATCGCCGAACTCTGTAGAGGCCTAGAGCGGAAGTTCGATTCCGACACGACCGTGATGTGTCCGATCAATTTGTCTCCAAGAGTCCCCACGACGTGCATGACCCGCTGGGCACGGGCATTCGGACTGAGCCGCTCAAGACGGGTCAGAATGAGGCCGAATAGCTCCGCGTTCTCCCTTCGGGAAGGCCATATGCCGAGATCCTGGGTGATCAGTATGCGCCGCTCGCGAATCGATGCTTGCCGCACCAATACGTCCGACAATCCGATATTCCACTCTGGCACGTAGCTGACATCGTATCCCGACGATCGAAGCGCCCGAACGATCTGCCCTTCACAACACTCGTCGCCCAAAAACCGCAGCACGGGTTGCTAGCTTACGTAGATGTCTTCGTCGGCGACGACACGCGCAGCATAGGCATTGGCCGCCCGTATATCGTCCCGAGTCAGGCGGGGATAGCTCTCGATGATCTCATCGACGGTAAGACCGTTGGCGAGTTCGCGCAGAATGACCTCAACGGGAATTCTGGTCCCGCGAACCACGGGCTTTCCGACCATGACCTCGGGATCGACCGTGATCCGCTTCAGCAGCTCGTCCATGCCGCACCTCCCGTGCGCAGCGGGATCATAGCACGAGCGGGACGGGCTTTGACTAGCCCAGGGCCTTGACGATCTCTTCCGTCATCTTCTTGGCGTCGCCGAACAGCATCATGGTGTTGTCGCGGAAGAACAGCTCGTTCTCGATGCCGGCATAGCCAGAGCCCATGCCGCGCTTGATGAACAGCACCGTCTTGGCCTTCTCCACGTCGAGGATCGGCATGCCGAAGATGGGCGATTGCGGATTGTTCTTGGCGGCGGGATTGGTCACGTCGTTGGCGCCGATGACGTAGGCCACGTCGGTCTGCGCGAAGGCGGAGTTGATGTCCTCCAGCTCGAACACTTCGTCGTAAGGAACGTTGGCTTCCGCCAGCAGCACGTTCATGTGGCCCGGCATGCGGCCCGCCACCGGATGGATGGCGTAGGAGACCTTGACGCCTTCCTTCTTGAGCTTGTCGGCCAGCTCGCGTACCGCGTGCTGCGCCTGCGCCACCGCCATGCCGTAGCCCGGCACGATGATGACCGAGCCCGCGTTCTTCATGATGAAGGCGGCGTCTTCCGCGCTGCCCTGCTTCACCGGACGCGTCTCGGCCTTGCCGGCCGCCGCCACTTCGCCGCCGAAGCCGCCGGCGATCACCGAGATGAAGCTGCGGTTCATCCCGGCGCACATGATATAGCTGAGGATGGCGCCCGAGGAGCCGACCAGCGCACCGGTGATGATGAGCGCGGTGTTCTCCAGGGTGAAGCCGATGCCGGCCGCCGCCCATCCCGAATAGGAATTGAGCATGGAAATCACCACCGGCATGTCGGCACCGCCGATGGGGATGATGAGCGTGATGCCGAAGACGAAGGCGAGGATGGCGATCGCCCAGAATGCCCACACCGGCTGGTGCATGGCGAACCAGACGATCAGCGCCACGATGGCGAGCGCGAGTGCCAGGTTCAGGACATGCCGCGCCGGCAGCAGGATCGGCGCGCCCGACATGTTTCCGTTGAGCTTGGCGAAGGCGATGATCGAGCCGGCGAAAGTCACCGCGCCGATGGCGACGCCGAGACTCATCTCGATCAGGCTCTGCATGCGAATGGCACCCTCGCTGCCGATGCCGTAGGCGGCGGGCGAATAGAACGCGGCGGCCGCCACCAGAACGGCCGCAAGGCCCACCAGCGAATGAAACGCGGCCACCAGCTGCGGCATGGCGGTCATGGCGATGCGCCGCGCGATGACGGCGCCGATGCCGCCGCCGATGGCGATGGCGACCACGATCATCCCCCAGGTCAGCGCATCGGTGACATGCGTCACCCACAACGTAGTGGCGATGGCGAGCGCCATGCCGATCATGCCGTTGCGGTTGCCGGCGCGGCTGGTCACCGGCGACGAGAGCCCGCGCAGCGCCAGGATGAACAGCACGCCCGAGACGAGATAGGCGAGCGCGGCGAAATCGGCTTGAAGAGAAGGACTCATTTCTTCTCTTTCTTCCGGTACATCGCCAGCATGCGCTGGGTTACGAGGAAGCCGCCGAAGATGTTTACGCTGGCGAGAATGAGTGCGAAGAAACCGAGGAGCTTCGAAGTCCAGGCCGCGCTGCCGATGGTGGCGACCGACACCGCGATCAGCGCGCCGACCACGATCACCGAGGAGATCGCGTTGGTCACGCTCATCAGCGGCGTGTGCAGTGCGGGCGTGACGCTCCACACCACGTAATAGCCGACGAAGATCGCCAGCACGAAAATCGACAGCCGGAAGATGAACGGATCGATCAGTTCCATGATGCGCTCCAACGGGAGTGAGCGTCACCCCCCTTCAGTCCGCCTTCGCTGCTTCGCAGCTCGGCGGCCAGCTTCCCCCACAAGGGGGGAAGCGGAAGATCGAACTCTGACTTCACCTTCCCCCCTTG
>DATCOJ010000011.1:0-2768 GCA_036564785.1 Rhizomicrobium sp.
AGTTCCGCGTGAAGAGCGAGAGCGGCCGCTATCCCTGGTTCGAGTTGCGCGCCACCATGCTGGGCGAGGGCGGCGAGGCGTCGCGCTGCCTCGGCCTGATGGCGGACGTCACCGCGCGCAAGGAATCCGAGGCCGCGCTGCAGGATCGCACCCTGCACGATCCGCTCACCGGCCTGGGCAACCGCGTGGCTCTGATCGAAGAACTGGAGCGGCAAGGCCCGCGCCTCGCCGATCTCGCCTTTGCGCTGCTCGATGTCGACCGCTTCAAATCCATTCATGCGAGCCTCGGCGATGCCGGCGGCGACGAGATGCTTGCTGGAATCGCTGCGCGGCTGAAGGCGCGCTTCGCGGCCATCGCCAAGGTCTATCGTGTCGGCGGCGATGCCTTTGCGCTGATCGTGCCGGATGCCGTGGACCGTTGCGCCTCCATCGGCAGCGAACTCGTCGATCTCTGCGGCACGCCGTTCCTGGTGGCCGGGCGCAACGTGTTCGCCGCCGTCAGCGTCGGCGTGGCGGCGGGGCGCGATGCGGAAGACCCCCTCGACCTGCTCAAGAACGCCGAGCTCGCGCTGATCCAGGCCAAGCGCCAGGGCGGCGGCTGCGCCCGCGTCTTCGCCCGCGACATGGAGGCGCTGGCCCGCGGCGACGCGGTGGCGCTGGAGACCGATCTGCGCCGCGGCCTCGGCGACAACCAGTTCGCCGTCTACTACCAGCCGATCATGCGGCTCGCCGATGGATCGGTGGCGGGATTCGAGGCCCTGCTGCGCTGGCGCCATCCGGAAAAGGGCCTGATCTCGCCCGCCGACTTCATCGCCCATTCCGAGGAGACGGGGCTCATCGTTTCGCTGGGCCGCTTCGTGCTGGAGAAGACGGCCGGCGATCTCGCCGATTGGCAGCGCTTCTTTCCCCTCGAGCCGCCGCTCTTCGCCACCGTCAACGTTTCCCGCCGCCAATTGCGCGACGACAATCTCGGCTCCTGCCTGAAGGCGCTGTTGTCGGCCGGGCATCTGCATCCCGGCACCTTCAAGCTCGAGATCACCGAAAGCGTGGTCGAAGGCGGCGAGGAGGTGAAGCAGGCGCTGGAGAAGTTGCGCGCGCTGGGTGCCGGCCTTGCCATCGACGATTTCGGCACCGGGCTTTCCACCCTCAGCCAACTCAAGGATCTGCCGTTCGAGACGGTGAAGATCGACAAGAGCTTTTTCGCCCGGCCCGGTGGCACCGCCGGCGAGAAGGACGGCGCCGTGGTCATCGGCTCCATCGTGGCGCTCGCCCATGAACTGAAGCGCAGCGTCGTGGCCGAAGGCGTCGAGCAGGAGCGCGATGCCGTCTGGCTGAAGGAGATCGGCTGCGAATTTGCGCAAGGCTTCTACTTCAGCCCGCCGATGCCGGCGACCGAAGTGCTGAAGTTCATCGCGCGGCGCTTCAAGGTGCCGGAAGTGCATCCGCTCCCGTCACAGGCTGCGATGCCGTCAGGCTCTGCCGGCGTGAGTTGACAGCGCCGACAGATCGATCCCCAGCTTGCGCAGCGCGATCGACCATTTCTCCTCCAGCCCGGCATCGAACAGCAGCGAGGTATCGGCGTCGCAATGCACCCAGCCATTGGCGCGAATCTCGTCCTCGATCTGGCCCGCGCCCCAGCCTGCATAGCCCAGCGCGAAGATCGCCTTCTCCGGCCCACGGCCTTCCGCCATCGCCCGCAGGATGTCCAGCGTGGCGGTCAGCGAAATCTCGCTGGAGATCGGCAGGGTCGACTCCGCGCTCTCGTATTCGCCGCTGTGGAGCACGAAGCCGCGGCCCGTCTCCACCGGCCCGCCGAACAGCACGGGCGAGTCGGGCGTATTCGCCGTCACCCGCAGCTCGAGGCGCTTGATCAGCTCGTGGAAACTCAAGCCCTCGATCGGCTTGTTGATGATGAGGCCCATGGCGCCGGCCAGCGAATGGGCGCACATGAAGATCACGCTGCGCTCGAAGCGCGGATCGCTCATGCCGGGCAGGGCGATGAGAAGCTTTCCTTCCAGGAAGTTCTCGCCCTCGATGGTGCGCGGTGCGTCCTTTTTCGCCATGCGCGAGACTAACACGCCCGGCCTGCGTTCCAACAGATCGGCCATGCGCCATTTCATGCTTTCCGGATGCCGTCCGGCGGGTTAAAAGGCACGCACTTTCGAGGCAAGGAGACGATTTATGACGATCAAGGTGGGCGATCATGTTCCCTCGGCGACACTTACGCAGATGAAGGGCGGCGCGCCGCAGCCCATCAAGACCGACGATCTGTTCAAGGGAAAGAAGGTGGTGGTGTTCGGGCTTCCCGGCGCCTTCACGCCGACCTGCTCGGCCAAGCATCTTCCCGGCTTCATCCAGCATTCCGACGAGATCAAGGCCAAGGGCGTCGACGCCATCGCCTGCGTCTCCGTCAATGACGCCTTCGTGATGGGCGCCTGGGGCGAGAACCAGGGTTCCGGCGACAAGGTGATGATGCTGGGCGACGGCAATGGCGATTTCACCCGCGCCCTCGGCCTGGAAATGGACGCCAGCCGCTTCGGCATGGGCAAGCGGATGCAGCGCTTTTCGATGGTGGTCGATGACGGCGTGGTCAAGCAGCTCAACGTCGAGGAGCCGGGCTCGTTTGCCGTCTCCAGCGCCGAGCACGTGATGGGGCAATTGTAGGTCGGGCTGCAAGATTCATGTTCCGCTTCCCCCCTTGTGGGGGAAGCTGGCTGGCAAGCGACGCAAAAAGCGTCGCGCGGCCAGACTGAAGGGGGGTGATCGCG
>DATCOJ010000012.1:0-8508 GCA_036564785.1 Rhizomicrobium sp.
CTCTTAGACTCCCTCGCCCCCGCGAAGCGGGGGAGAGGGCTGGGGTGAGGGGGGCTGGCTTCCCGACTGGAATCGTGTAGAAGCGCGCCTTCATTCCGCACGGGAGGCGGCCATGCGCGGCAAACATCAAGACTTCTGCTTTTGAGCCAATGAGCAAGCGCCGGAGGGGCTTTCAACAGCGAGACCCACGTCAAGCGCGGCGACCGCATCGTCCACGGCGACAAGGAACTGATCGAGAAGCTCGGCCGCAATGACCCTTGCCCGTGCGCGTCCGGCAAGCGCTACAAAAACTGCTGCATCGAAACGTGGAGCTTTTGTCGATCGCGACTACTATCGTCGCGATTAGCGTTCCCCCTCACCCTAACCCTCTCCCCCACTTCGTGGGGGCGAGGGAATTCTTGGGCACCGCTCACCGGGCCGAAGGGAAATTCAACTGCAACTCCCGGCGTTTACGGGAAAAAACTAGGCCATACAATTTCTGGTTGACAGCGTGACGCTGGTTTTGCATATTCTTCCCATCTCAAGAAATGCGCCTTGAACGACGCGGGCCGGGAAATTCCCGGAGTCCCGCGTTTTTTCGTTTTGGCGCGTGCCGCGCCGGGAGTTCGCTTCCGGCGCGTACAACAGGAGTCCTCAGCATGTCTCGATTGCCGTTCCGCTAGCCCTTCGGGGCTGGCGACGAACACTGCTGACCGAAGCCCGCGCGAACATACGCGACTCAAGCCACGCTCGCATTGCGTCCGCCCGGATCTGCGGAAAAACCTCGATTCGGTCGACGTTCGTATTGCGTCCGAAACGACCCCACAAATCCGAGCGATCTTCCGCGAAAATTTCCCGCGGAAATCAGCGCTGCGATTTCCAGGTTCTACGCATACACCGCGGCGTTGAGGATGTGGTCGACGCCCGCCGATTGGGTGCCGAACGGCAGATACACCGTCTCGAAGCCGTTGAACTGCGTGCCGGGAACGTCGTGGCTGATCATGCCGCGGAAGCCGAGCGGGCGGCGGGTGTTGCGTACGAAATCGTAGGAGGCCTTGAGCTGGCGCCCGAAGCGCGGCGTCAGCGCCAGGACTTCGCTCAGCATCCGGCCCTGGAAACTGTGGCCATAGGCGCGCACATGCACGTCGCCGATGATCATGAATTCGTAGTCCTCGCCGCGCACCCGCGCCACGCTCACATGGCCGAGCGCCGGGCCCAGGTCGCGCGGCATGAGCCGATCGCTCGGCGGCAGCGAGGAGAAGCCGCACCAGTGCCGCCACGCCTTGATCACGCGACGGACTTCGTTCGTCTCGACATCCGCCAGTGAGATGGTGCTGACCGTGGGTTGACCGGAAGATTCCGCCGGCTCCCGGAGGCGTTCGCAATGGCTCGCTGGCACGGCAATTCACTCCTTGCACTGGGGCGTCGGGGAGGGCGCGGCGCCACGATGGCGCCGGGTCATCCTCGAACAGGTCGCGGCGATGCCTTCCTTCTGCACCCCGATCAGCGGCAAACGCGTGCGCGGCCGGTTGGCGCCGGAAATCCATATGGGTTGATGAAGAATGCGCTGAGGCGGTGAAGACGGTTTGCCTAAAATGCAAACCGGCCGGGCGGCGAGCGAGAGACCTACGATGCCGCCTTCAGCAGCGGCCGCACCCGCGAGGCCGGCAGCAGCACCGTCACGCAAGTGCCTTCGCCGACCGCGCTTTCGAGCTTCACCTGCCCGCCATGGGCGGCGACCAGGCCCTTGACGATGGGAAGCCCGAGGCCGGTGCCCTTGTCAGCCGTGACCACGTCGTGGCGGCCCTGGCCGAAATTCTCGAACACGCGATGCTGGTCGTCTTCGGCGATGCCGATGCCCGTGTCGCTCACGCCGAAGGCGAATGTGCCGTCCGCTTCTGTTCGCGCGAACGCCACGATGCGGCCGCCCGGCGGGGTGAACTTGACTGCGTTGGAGAACAGGTTCAGCAGCACCTGCTTCAGCGCGCGCTCGTCCGCCCACACGCGCGGCAACCCGCGCGCGACGTTCACCGAGAACGTCACTTCGCCGTTCTCGGTCCTACCGTTCATCAGCTTCAGACAATCGGCGATCAGGGCGCCCAAGTCGATCTCGCTCTCGCGCAACTGGAAGCCGCCCGCCTCGATCTTGGCGAGATCGAGAATGTCGTTGATCAGCGCCAGCAGATGATGCCCCGATTGGTGGATGATGCGGGCGTATTCCGCATGCTTTCCCGGCGCCGCGCGGAAGGTGCCGGAATGGATCATCTCGGAGAAGCCCAGAATGGCGTTCAGCGGCGTGCGCAGCTCGTGGCTCATATTGGCGAGGAATTGCGACTTGGCGCGGCTGGCGGCTTCGGCCCGCTCGGCGGCCGAATCCGACTGCTGCTTGGATTGCGCCAGCGCCGCGATCAGGTCGTTCTTGTCGTCGCGCAGGGTCAGCATGTCGCGCGCGGTGAAATAGATCTGCCGCGACATGTAGGCGAGGTAGCCCACGAACAGGAAGGCGAGCGCCGCCAGCCCGTCATAGATCACGCCGCCTTCGCGCAAGGGCAGCAGTACCAGCGCCAGGCCATAGACCGCGAAGCCGTTGATGGCGAGCGGCTTGCTGGCGCCGACCAGCGCCGAATTGCCCGCCAAGGTGCAGGCGAGGATCAGCATGATCAGCATGTGATTGAGGTCGTCGCCGACCCGCCAGAACAGAATCCCCTGCGCCGTCCAGGCGATGGTGAACAGGAAATAGGACACCGTCGCGGCTTTGATCCACGGCTCGCGGCGGAGAGATTCGGGCCGAAGCTTGAGGAAGCGCGTCGCTACGTAGCCGAGCGGCGCGCCGCCCATCGCGACCAGTGCGAACCAGGTCAGCAGCAGCGGCCGGCTCACCCAGCGGGCGAACATCACGCAGACGATCGCGGCGAACACCGGCATCAACCAGTGATTGGGCTTGAGGTTCTTGAGCGCGAGGCGCAGTTGCTCCAGCGCGAGATTGGCGCGCTCAGGTCCCGGCCCGGCGCTGGACGCCGTGGCGTCTGCGGACTCTGTCTCGATCATTCCGGCCGCGTTGTGCGCAACGCCCCATCCTGCGGCGGCCCGAGTTAAAGCCGGTTTGCGGGACGTGGTGAACGGGCGGTTAACGGCGTTGCGCGCGCTTGGAAAGGCTGCTCTGTTGCCTGCGGCAAAATTGGGAGGGTAGCCATGCCGAGCGGTGTCGTTGCGACTTTGAAGATTCGGGACGGCAAGGAAGCGGAGTTCGAGGAGATCTTCCGTGGCTTGATGGGGGAGGTGCGGACGCAGGAACCCGGCAATCACCTCTATCGCGTGTTCCGCTCGCGCAAGGACAAGGGCACTTACGTGGTGATGGAGATCTATCAGGATGATGACGCCATGAAGGCGCACGGCAAGTCAGATCACTTCCGCGCCGCGAGCCCGAAGATCGGCGCCACTTTGGCCGGCCCTCCCGACATCCACTTCATGGACGCGATCTGAACTCTCGCCGCGAGGCGAAGCCCGCACGCCTTCAATCGGCCCCAATGCCGCCTTGGGTCGGGCGAAATGCGCGCCCAGCCTCTCGCACGCATTCCTGCGAAGGGGAGTTCCATGAAACGCGGATTTGGACGTGGTCTCGCTCTGGTGCTGGCCGGTATCGCCATTGTGGCCGTCGCGGCCTGCGAGAATCAAAGCGCCCGGCACGCCCCGCAGGACAAGAGCGAAAGAAATATTCCGCCGCCACCGCCTCCTCCGCCGCCACCCCCGCCTCGAGAAGCGAACGTGGAAACCGCCATCGTGAGCGGCAGCCGCGCTCCGCAGCCGGGCCTCTACACCAATGCGCCCATGGCCAGGGCCTCGCAAAGCATCGGCGGTTATTGGCAGCCTGCGAACACCTCGAAATTCAGCCACAACGCGCCCAACGCCGTGAAGGTCACGGCCGACGATCCGGTCTCCACCTTCTCCATCGATGTGGACACCGCCTCCTACGGCGTGGTGCGCGATGCGCTCAACAACGGCGCCATGCCGGCCGCCGATGCGGTGCGCGTCGAGGAAATGGTGAACTACTTCGACTACGCCTATCCCTATCCTGAGGATCGCAAGACGCCTTTCCGCGCCAGCGTCGCGGTCTATCCCACGCCGTGGAACAAGAACACCGAGATACTGCATATCGGCATCAAAGGGTTCGATCTGCCCAAGGCCAAGCGCCCGCCCGCCAACCTCGTGTTCCTGATCGACTCCTCCGGCTCGATGGACGAGCCCAACAAGCTGCCGCTGCTCAAGCGGGCGTTCCATCTCCTCGTCGACCAGCTCGACGAGAAGGATCGCGTGACGATCGTCACCTATGCCGGCGCAGCCGGCCTGGTGCTCGATTCGACGCCGGGCAGCGAGAAGGCCAAGATTCTGGCCGCGCTGGACAAGCTGCAGGCCGGCGGCTCGACCGCGGGCGGCGAGGGCATCCGCCTCGCCTACAGCCTGGCGGAGGCGAGCTTCATCAAGGGCGGCGTCAACCGCGTGCTGCTGGCGACCGACGGCGATTTCAACGTCGGCATCACCGATCCCAATGCGCTGGAAAGCTTCGTAGTGGGCGAGCGCGACAAGGGCGTCGAGCTGTCCTGCCTCGGCTTCGGCAACGACAACTACAACGACGCGATGATGCAGAAGATCGCGCAGGCCGGCAACGGCAATGCCGCTTTCATCGACACGCTGAACGAGGCGCACAAGGTGTTTGTCGACCAGGTGGCGGGCACGCTCTTCACCATCGCCAAGGACGTCAAGCTTCAGGTCGAGTTCAATCCGGCGCGCGTGGCCGAGTACCGCCTGATCGGCTACGAGACGCGGCTCCTGAACCGCACCGATTTCAACAACGACAAGGTGGATGCGGGCGACATCGGCTCGGGCCATACGGTGACGGCGCTCTACGAGATCACGCCGGTGGGCTCGAAGGCGCAGATGAGCGATCCCTTACGCTACGGCAACAAGGCGGCGGGCGATCCCAAGGGGGAGATCGCCTTCCTCAAGATCCGCTACAAGCTGCCGGGCGAGACGGTGTCGCATCTGATCGCGCGACCCATCACCGATGCAGACGCCACGCACAGCTTCGCGCAATTGCCGGCCGACATGCGCTTCGCCGCCGCGGTGGCCGGCAGCGCGCAGCTGATGCGCCACGATCCTTACGTCAAGGATTTCGGCTTCGACCGCGCCATCGATATCGCGCAGGCCGCCAAGGGCGAGGACCGTTTCGGCTATCGCGCCGAATTCGTGCAGATGCTGCGCCTGGCCAAGACCTCCGCCGGCCTCAAGCCGCTCGAGCCGCCGCCGGGGGAGCGGGAGTAACCGGACAGGCGTTCCCCTTCCCCCCTTGTGGGGGAAGGTGGCGCGCCCGAGCGCAGCGAGGGCTGCGCCGGAAGGGGGGTCCGAGATCAACATCCCCCCTTCAGTCATCGGTCGCTGGCGCGACCGCTGACAGCTTCCCCCACAAGGGGGGAAGCGGAACGTGTTAGCCAACGGCTGTTAAGGCGCCACCGGCTTGTCCTGGAGCCGCGAGACGATCTTCTGGGTCTGCTCCATGCCGGTCTCGTAGTGCCGCGCGCCGGAGAAATCGGCGATCTTCGTCCAGTTGGCCGCGACTGTATCGGCATCGGCGCCATGACCGAGATTGACGCCCTCGGTTTCCACCAGATGCGCGGCCGAGAACACGCCGGCGCCTGCGGTGAGAATCACGCCCGACGGCGCCTCTTCGCCCGCCAGATAGACCACGCCCGGCGTCACGTATTCCGGCTTCAGCATCGCCAGCATCTGCGGCGGCATCAGGTTTTCGGTCATGCGCGTGGCCGCCACCGGACAAATGGCGTTGACCCGGATATTGTCCTTGGCGCCTTCCAGCTTCAGCGTATTCATGAATCCGACCAGGCCCAGCTTGGCGCAGCCGTAATTGGTCTGGCCGAAATTGCCGTAGAGGCCGGTCGAAGACGTGGTCACCACGATGCGGCCGTACTGCTGGTCGCGCATGATCTGCCAGCAGGCCTTGGCGGGCTTCACCGTGCCCATCACATGCACCGCCATCACCGCCTCGAAATCGGCGATCTCCATCTTGGAGAAGCTCTTGTCGCGCAGGATGCCGGCGTTGGCGATCAGGATGTCGATGCGGCCGAAGGCGTCCATCGCCTGCTTGATCATGTTGGCGACGCCGGTGTCGTCGGTGACGGAGGATCCGTTGGCGATGGCCTCGCCGCCCGCCGCCTCGATCTCGGCGACCACCTTCTGCGCCGCGTCCGAGCCGCCGCCGGTGCCGTCCACCGCGCCGCCCAGATCGTTGACCACCACCTTGGCGCCGCGATGGGCCAGCTCCAGCGCATGCGCCCGGCCCAGGCCGCCGCCCGCGCCGGTGACGATGGCAACCTTTCCGTCGAAGCGAATGGTCATGTCGGAAATCTCCTCGGTCTTGGCGGCGCTCTCTTAGCAGAGCGCGCGTGCGAAATTCAAAACGATTCCCTTACGCTTCCGCTTCCCCCCTTGTGGGGGAAGCTGTCAGCGGACGCATCAGCGTCCGATGACTGAAGGGGGTTGTTGATCGTGAGCACCCCCCTTCCGGAGCAGCCCCCGCTGCGCTCGGTCGCGCCCCCTTCCCCCACAAGGGGGGAAGGGGAACAAGAGTGCTCCTCGGCCCTGGCCGGTAGCCGAAGGCGCCCCCACGTGACAAGCTTGCGCCGATCCACTCCCATCAAAACTTCTTTCGCCGCACTCGCCAGATATCCGCTTCGAGCTCCATGCGATAGTCCCCATTCGGCTCTTGGTCCGAGAGCTTCCATCTCGCGGCGCGGAGGAATTTGTAGCTCTTGGTATAAGGTGCCACGGTTGTCCAAATCGGCTGCGGTCCGTTCGCGAACAGCCAGTCAACGGCGCTGTTGTGCAGCTGCCGGCCGATGCCGCAGCGCTCGAAATCGGGATCGACAAGCAGCGCCGCCAAGCGCCTTGTCCTTCTGTCAGCAAGCGAGAAGCCCCGCAGCGCGCCCTCGATCCGGCAGACCCAGCCACGGCGATCATCCGAGGGCACAAGTTCGGGGTCGAGGATTCGCTCTTCCCCGGAGTCCACTGCCGCCTTCTCGCGCCTCTCCCGCAGCCGCTGCATGTCCGGAACATCAGGGAGTGCAGCCTCCGCGAAGTCCATCGGAAATTGGAAACCCGATACCTTGCCGATGAGACCATAGCGACTCTTGAATTCGCGGCCGCAGACATTGCAGGTGAAGATCCAGCGCCACGGCGGCAGAATGCCTCCAAAGGCCAGAGACAAACCGCTCAGCAGAAGCTGGGCGATGGGGCGGCGCTTCCAATAGTCGGACGATCCGCAATAGGGACAGCACAAATCGTCGAGGTTGCCAAACTCGGCCGCCAGCTGGCGCTTGAATTCGCAGTCGCGGCAAAGCCTCTCGACGGCTTTGGCTGCTTCATATTCGGTGCTCGATACCGCGACCTTGGCGCCGCCTAGCGCAATCGACTGCAGCCAGTTGTTGCCGACGTGCTGGCCGTGGAGCGTGACGGCGAAAATGCCCTCGGCGCGAAGACGGCCGGCGAACAGGTGCGCCTCCTGCTGTTTATCGAACGCGGCCAGAGTGACGAGCATGCGAGAGCTCTCAAGCCGCCGCGCCGCGCGCCCGCGGGTTTGCGAGCCAGCTCTTGCGCAGCCAGTCGTTGGCGGGGCGCTCGACCAGGTAATAGAGCGCAGCACCCCACGCCGTGCAGAGGATCACCAGCGCCGCCGGCTCGATCAGATGGATGGCGTGCGCCCAGGCGGGCGCCGGGTTGGGATAGACGCGGGCCTCGAACACGCGCAGCAGCTGCAGGAACGTCGTCTGTCCCATGTAGATGGCGAACGACCACTCGCCGAGCAGCCGCAACGGCCGCGACCGGAAGAAGCGCGCCGCGATTCCGCGATCGAAAGCGAGTGCCAATATCAACGCGAACATCGGCGGCAACAGCCAATAGTCGAGCGGCGTGTGCGACCAGCCGGTGTGATAGATGGCATAGAGGAGTGCCGCCAAGACCAGGATCTGCGCCCCAGAATGCCAATGCTCCGCCAGCGCATCGCCGCGCGGCTTCAAGTCGCGATACACGATCGCCAGTCCCACGCCGATGGCGAAGTCCGCGATGCCGCGCGGGATGCCGTAGTCGAAGGTGATGTCGAGCCCGTGCTTGGACCAGTGGATCATGATCCAGAGGATCGCGAAGCCCGCGGCGATCAGCGCCGCGCCGCGCCACGCCCGTCCGCGCGCGATCCACAGGTAGAGCGGAAACATCAGACACAGAAACCATTCCACGCTGACGAACCACGACACGCCGTTCCATGACAGCCGCGGGAACAGGTCCCAAGCCTGTACTAGGAACAGGTTGCCGATGAAGCTCCAGAAACTCGTATATGGATGATAGCCGGGCAGGTCGTAGATCGAGATATAGCCGCCCATCGCCGCCAACCAGCGGAAGAACAGCACCATCGCCAGCATCAGGAGCAGCGTGAACAGATGCAGCGGATAGAGCCGTGCCAGCCTC
>DATCOJ010000013.1:0-7819 GCA_036564785.1 Rhizomicrobium sp.
CTGCCCGTCCTGCCCGGTGCAGCATCCCTTCGCCTTCGAAGGCGATGCCGGCGCGGGCTTCAGCGGCGGCCCGGTGCTCGATGCCGCAAGCGGCGCGCTCCTCGGCATCGTCTTCGGCTATAACGACGAAGAAGGCTCCGGCCGCCTCATCTACGCCTACGACATGGCGCGGGTGAACGCCGAACTCGCGGCCGTCGAGCGACAAGCCGGAGGCCACTAACCGCGCTTGGCCGTCTTGCTTCGACGGGAAGTTTGCTTCTTGAGCAGTTTATTGAGGTGGTTGTGGCGAGCATCCATTCGCGTGGAGGTGATCGCCTCAATAAAGGTCTTGGGGAGTTCGGCGACCAGGACCGCGCGCCGGCCTGCGGCCCGCCTCCTTGCGGCGATTCCAACAGTGGAAATCTGCTTCAATGGCGCCTCCTTTTGCCTCACCTAGCATACGCATTTTGCTGGTGGAATCGGCTACTGAAATGCTACCTGTCCTGACCCTTCAGGGACCTGTTTTTTGCCTATGCCGAGGACCGATTCTTGAGCCAGCCGCCGGGTGACGAAGCGCCCCCTCCCGGGCCCCCCATCACGCCTCCCATCGCCATCGAGGAGGAGCTGCGCCGCTCCTATCTCGACTATGCGATGAGCGTGATCGTGGCCCGTGCGCTGCCCGACGCGCGCGACGGCCTCAAGCCGGTGCACCGCCGCATCCTCTATTCGATGCATGAGAACGGCAACGACTGGAACAAGGCCTACCGCAAATCCGCCCGCATCGTGGGCGACGTCATCGGCAAGTATCATCCCCACGGCGACCAGGCCGTGTACGACGCGCTGGTGCGCATGGCGCAGGATTTCTCCATGCGCGCGCCGCTGGTGGACGGGCAGGGCAATTTCGGCTCGGTGGACGGCGATAGCCCGGCGCAGATGCGCTACACCGAAGTCCGCCGCACCAAGATCGCCCATGCGCTGACCGAAGATCTCGACAAGGACACCGTCGAGTTCCGCGACAATTACGACGGCTCGGAGCGCGAGCCCGTGGTGTTCCCGGCGCGCTTCCCCAACCTGCTGGTCAACGGCGCCAGCGGCATCGCCGTCGGCATGGCGACCAACGTGCCGCCGCACAATCTGGGCGAAGTGATCGACGCCTGCCTCGCCTATATTGAAGACCCGTCGATCAGCCTCGACGCGCTGACCGAGATCGTGCCGGGACCGGATTTCCCCACCGGGGCGCTCATCATCGGCAAGCAGGCGGCGCGCGGAGCGCTGGCCCGCGGCCGCGGCTCCATCCTGATGCGGGCGCGCTGCCACGTGGAAGAGATCCGCAAGGACCGCGAAGCCATCATCGCCACCGAGCTGCCCTATCAGGTGAACAAGGCGCGCCTGCAGGAGCGCATCGCCGAGCTGGTGCGCGACAAGCGCATCGAAGGCATCGGCGACATCCGCGACGAGAGCGACCGCCATGGCATGCGTCTCGTCATCGAGCTCCGCCGCGACGCCTCCGCCGACGTCGTGCTCAACCAGCTCTACCGCTACTCCGAGCTGCAAACGAGTTTCGGCGTCAACATGTTGGCGCTGAACGGCGGCCGCCCCGTGCTGATGAACCTGAAGGACATGATCGGCGCCTTCGTGGTGTTCCGCGAGGAGGTCGTCACCCGGCGCACCCGCTTCGAGCTCACCAAGGCGCGCGACCGGGCCCATGTGCTGGTGGGCCTTGCCATTGCCGTCGCCAATATCGACGACGTGATCGCGCTGATCCGCGCCGCGCCGGATGCCGCCGCCGCCAAGACGGAATTGATGGCGCGGGCCTGGCCGGCCAAGGACGTGGCGCCGCTGGTGGCGCTGGTGGCCGATCCGCGCCACGTGGTCGCCGCCGACGGCACCATCCATCTGTCCGAAGAGCAGGCCAAGGCCATCCTCGAGATCCGCCTGCAGCGCCTGACCGCGCTCGGCCGCGATGAGCTCGCCGCCGAAGTCACCAAGCTGGGCGAGGCGATCAAGGAATATCTCGACATTCTGCGCAGCCGCGCCCGCGTGCTCGCCATCGTGCGTCAGGAACTTGCCGACATCAAAACGGAGTTCGCCGGGCCGCGCCTGACTGAGCTGATCGATGGCGAAGTCGAGATCGAGGACGAGGCGCTGATCGAGCGCGAGGACGTCGCCATCATCGTCACCCATGCCGGCTACATCAAGCGCACGCCCATCGCCGAGTATCGGGTGCAGGGCCGTGGCGGCAAGGGACGCGCCGGCATGGCGACGCGCGAGGAGGATTTCGTCACCAGCATCTTCGTCGCCTCCACGCATGCGCCGCTGGTGTTCTTCTCCTCCACCGGCATGGCCTACAAGCTCAAGGTCTGGCGATTGCCGGAGGCCCGTATCCAGGGCCGCGGCAAGGCCATGGTCAATCTCCTGCCGCTGTCCGAAGGCGAGCGCATCACCACCATCCTGCCGCTGCCGGAAGACGAGACCCAGTGGGAGAAGCTGCACGTGGTGTTCGCCACGCGCTCCGGCGACGTGCGCCGCAACGAGCTCTCCGATTTCGTCAGCATCAACAAGAGCGGCAAGATCGCCATGAAGCTCGAGCCGGGTGACGGCATCGTCGGCGTGCAGATCTGCACCGAGAACGACGACGTGCTGCTCACCACCCGCGCCGGCAAGTGCATCCGCTTCGCCGTCACCGACGTGCGGGTGTTCAAGAGCCGCGATTCCACCGGCGTGCGCGGCATCAAGCTGGCCAACTTCGGCAAGGAGGGCGGCGACGAGGTGGTGAGCTTGGCGTTGCTCGGTCATTCCGACGCCACCACCGCGGAGGCGCGCGCCTATCTCAAGCAGGCCAGTGCTGCCCGCCGCGCGGCCGGGGAGGAAACCGAAGCGCAGGCTGAGGATGTGGCGGAGGACGGCGATGAGGGCGTCGAGGAAGCCACGCTCACGCCCGAGCGGTATGCGGCGCTGGGCGCGCGCGAGCAGTTCGTCCTCTCGGTCTCCGCCAACGGCTTCGGCAAGCGCACCAGCTCCTACGAATATCGCGTCACCGGCCGCGGCGGCTCCGGCATCGTCGCCATGGGCATGGGGCGTAAGAACAGCGCCATCATCGGCGCCTTCCCGGTGGAGGAGAGCGACGACCTCATGCTGATCACCGATCAGGGCCAGACCATCCGGCTCGCCGTCGGCGGCATCAGCGTCCAGGGCCGCGCCGCGCAGGGCGTGGTATTGTTCCGGCTGGAAGAGAACGAGCGGGTGGTCTCGGTCGAGCGCATCGCCGAAGCCGCCGGTGAAGGGGAGACATGAGCAAGCGGCGCATCGGACTTTATCCCGGGACCTTCGATCCCTTCACCCGCGGCCATCTCGACATCGTCACCCGCGCGGTGAAACTGGTCGATCACCTGGTGATCGGGGTCTCCACCAATCCCTCCAAGACGGCGATGTTCACGCTGGACGAGCGCATCGCCATGATCGGCTACGAGACCGGACCCTTGGCCGGCGATGGCCGCGCCACCATCGCGGTCGAGCCGTTCCATTCGCTGTTGATGCAGTTCGCCCAGAAGATCGGCGCCGGCGTCATCGTGCGCGGCCTCCGCGCGGTCTCCGATTTCGAATACGAATTCCAGATGGTGGCGATGAACCAGCGCCTCAATCCGGAGATCGAGACCGTGTTCCTGATGGCCGATCCGCGCCACCAGGCCATCGCCTCGCGCCTGGTCAAGGAGATCGCCAGCTTCGGCGGCGACGTCTCCGCCTTCACCAGCCCCCACGTCGCGGCCTTGTTGAAAGAGCGCTGCAAGGAGCAGGCAAAGGCGTGAGGGAATGAGCGGCCGGTAAATGCACCATTGCGTTCTCCTTCCCCCCTTGTGGGGGAAGGTGGCTGGCGAGCGGCGCGGTTAGCGCCGCGAAGCCAGACGGAAGGGGGGTGCCCACGAGGAGTGAGCCCATGATGAACATCCCCCCTTCAGTCATCGGTCGCTGACGCGACCGCTGACAGCTTCCCCCCGGCTTCGCCTTCGGCTACGCCGCGGCAAGTGAATCTCACTTGGCACGCCGAAGCTTCAGCGTAGGCGGCCACAAGGGGGGAAGCGGAACGCGCTTTTCGATAACTCGGACTTGAAATGAAGCAGACCGCATTCGGCGTCGTCGCCTATCTCGCCCTAGCCTTCGGGCTGGCGTGGGCGGTCTGGATGATTCCACTGTGGCTGGGCCTCTCGCCGCAAAGCGCGCTCTATCCGACCGTCATTCTGATCGGTGCCTTCGCGCCAGCCTTGGCCTGCTTCGTGGTGCGCAAATGGGTGACGCGCGAAGGTTTCGCCGATGCCGGCCTCAACCCGGGCAAGTGGCCCTACTATCTGTGGGCACTGCTGATCCCGCTGGCGCTGGCCTTCGCCATTGCCGCGCTGGCGCCGCATCTCGGCCAACCGGCACCGGACTTTTCGCTCGCACACGCGCCGGCGCTGCTGCCGGGTGCGGCGATGCCACGCTCACTGCCCGTCGTGATCGCCGTGCTGATGCTCTACACCATCGTCACCACGCCGATCCTGTGGGGCGAGGAGTTCGGCTGGCGCGGCTATCTGCAGCTTCGCCTGTTCGCCTCGCGGCCGCTGCTCGCCGCCATCGCCACCGGCCTCATCTGGGGCGTGTGGCACTATCCCCTGCTGATGCTCGGCACGGAACTGCCCGGGCATCCGCAACTCGTTCTCGTCATCTTTCCGGTTTACACGGTGCTGCTGTCGATCGTGTTCGGCTGGCTCAGGCTCAGGAGCGGCAGCATCTGGCCGTCGAGCCTGTCGCATTCGGCGGTCAACCATCTGAGGAGCCCGCTGATCGCGCTGCTGTTCCCCGCGGTCGCCGATCGTTTGGGGCTTACCTTGATCGGTCTCGCGGTGCTAGGCGTTATCGCCCTTGCCGTCGTCGCAGCCGGCGGGCTCGTAACGCCGCACAATGAATTCCCCTCCCCCAACGAGGGGAGGGGTTAGGGGTGGGGGGCGAAACAAAGATGTCTGTTGAACGGTCTCGATCGCTGCGCAAACACGCCACCGAATCCGAACAACGAATTTGGCGCGGCCTTCGGCTGCTGCGCCGTGAGGGACTCCACTTCCGCCACCAACCGCAGATCGGACCCTGCTATCCCGACTTCGCCTGCCATCGCGCCAAGCTCATCATCGAGCTGGATGGCTCCCATCACGATTTGCCGGAGCAGAGGAACTACGACGCCGAGCGCACCCGCTTTCTGGAGTCCGCCGGCTATCGCGTGATGCGCTTTTGGAATGTATACGCAAACGAAGAAGCGATCGCGCAAGAAGTGCTATCATCCTTGCGCCCCCCACCCCCAACCCCTCCCCTCGTTGGGGGAGGGGAGTAGAACGGAGCGGATGGCAAAGATCGCGCTTAAACCCATAGAGAGTAAGAAAGGCATCTCCCGTGTCCGACACCCTGCATCTCGATCTGAAATCCGGCCGCGTCACCATCGCGCTGCGCCCCGACCTCGCGCCCAATCACGTGGCGCGCATCAAGGAACTGGCGGAGCGCGGCTTCTACGACGGCGTCGTCTTCCACCGCGTCATCCCCGGCTTCATGGCGCAGACCGGCGATCCCACCGGCACCGGCACGGGCGGCTCCGAACTGCCCGACCTCAAGGCGGAATTCTCGAGCGAGCCACATGTGCGCGGCACCGTCTCCATGGCGCGCAAGAACACGCCCAACAGCGCCAACAGCCAGTTCTTCATCTGCTTCGAGCCCTCGCCCTGGCTCGATCGTCAGTACACGGTGTTTGGCAAGGTGTCGGCGGGCATGGAGCATGTCGACGCCATCAAGAAGGGCGACGGGTCGAGCGGCGCCGTGCGCGGCGAACCCGACCGCATCGTGAAGGCGAGCGTCCCTTAGAGTCGCTCCTTGTCAGGCCCGCGAATCGCCTGACAATGTCAGTCGAGCGCGGCGGGCCTTGCTTGCGCTCCGTTGTATCGTCGTGACCGCAACCGGTAGGAGCCAAGCATGGGCTACGGCACGTTCGTCTATCTTTTCGACAAGAAGAATTACACCGGCGCGTCCACCAGGTTCGATGGCGGCCAAAGCCTTTCCAGGATCGAAGCCGCCGGGAGCGGCAACTGGGACGGGCGGGCCTGGTCGATCAGCACAGGCGATGAAAGCTGGGTCGAGCTGTTCCGGGATCACGATTTTCGCGGCTCCGTCTTGCGGCTCGGTCCCAACAGCACGATCCGGGATCTGGGCAATTTCTCCGTTGACGGGAAGAGCTTCGGCGCCGCTGCGCAAAGCATGCGGCTCCACGCCAACCGGCCAAGGGACTGGGCTGGCTCGGCGACCGAGGATCGGCCGCATTACACGCTGAGCGACCTTCGGCGCGCCTCCATCAACCGGACGGTCAAGGACCTCGCAGTTTCGACCCTCGGCGCGGCTCCGGAAGTCGGCACCGTTCTTTCGGGCATCCTTTCAGCGATCTGGCCCTTCGGCGAGGATTCGACTGCGATCTGGGCGGAAATGCACGGCTGGGTGAAGACCGTGCTGCACGGCGTCGTGGCGGACGTCACGGGCAATATCGAGGAGAGCCTGATCAAGGGTTTGGGCAATGTGATCGCCGACACAAGGGCGTCGCCGACAGAAAAGAAATTCGACTTTCTCTATGAAGAGGTGCGCCGGATCGAGGCCCTGTTCACCAATCGCAAAGATCCGGCAAGCTCGCTCGGCTACGTGACCATCTTCGGCACGATCGCGCTGGCGATTTATCGGGTTGGCTATTTCTCCTACACGGATATCTATAAATCCGAGCCGAGTGAGACCGACTACGACCAGAAGTTGGCCAATCTGAACTCCGGGATAAGACACCTGCGCAAGACCGTTTACGATGGAGTTCAGATGGCCCGCCAGCGCCGCCAAGAGCAGGTCTGGATACAGCATTACAAGAAATGGTGGTCGTTCGGCGGCGCCGGCTCCTATCAGGTGTTCGACGACAACACCGGCTGGCAGTCGGACAAGTGGAGCTACAACAACGTAAACGCCGAGAACAGCGCGGGAGGAAGCGCCGAGCGCAATCAAGCCTATTTCCGGGATTCCAATAGCGGGCCCACCTTCGATGCGACGTTCGACGTCTATCTCGAGGTTGCGGATCTGTGGACCTATTTCGATTGTCCCCCCGATGCGCCGTTCGCGCCGCAACGGCAGCGCAAGACCGTCTCCATGGGACGGTGGGGCATGGTGGCCGCGCCGCCGGACTGGGCCAGTTACCCGGGCAAGCATCGCGATTTTTCCGTCAGCGCCAAGGAGAACAGCCGCATCACGCGGGTCGTGCTGCACAATGACGACAAGCTCGAGGGGATCGAGGTCGACATCGACGGCTCGCGCGCGCTGATGGCCGGAAAGGAAAGCAAGAGCCGCACTGAAATCGTGCTGGCCGAAAACGAGTCGATTGTCGGCGTGTTCGGCGCATGGGACGAGCGCATCAATCAGGTTCGGGTGCGCAAGGCGGCGATAGACGTTTCCGGCGAGCTTTTGGCGAGTCCGACGGAAGCCGGCGCCGGCCAGAACAAGGACGGCAAGCCGTTCTCCAGCGCCGGTGCCGACGGGGCCGGAGGCGCGCTGACCGGCTGGTTCGGCCAGATCGGCGAGGATGACAAACTCGTGGGTCTCGGCTGCCACTGGACACATCAGCGGATCCTTCCACGCTGAGCCGCATGTGCGCGGCACACGCACAATGGATTCCCCTCCCCCAACGAGGACGGGCTCGCGACACACGCACAATGGATTCCCCTCCCCCTTGAGGGCAGGGCTATCGCATATGGGCGAGGAGTTCGAAGAGGAAGTCTTCGTTCCATCCTGCGCGTTTGAGCTTGAG
>DATCOJ010000014.1:0-7210 GCA_036564785.1 Rhizomicrobium sp.
CATCCGCGCTGTGTGGCCAAACATCGAAGCGGCGCTCAAATGGATCGACACTTACGGCGATCCGGATCGCGACGGCTTTGTCGAATACATGAAGAAGAGCGAGACCGGCCTCGGCAATCAGGGCTGGAAGGATTCAAAGGATTCGATCGTGCATGCCGACGGCTCGCTGGCCCTGGGCGCCATCGCGCTGTGCGAAGTGCAGGCCTATGTGTTCGCGGCCAAGCGCCACGCGGCGCGGCTGGTGCGTTCGCTGGGCGACGAGGCGCGCGCGGCGGTGCTGGAGCGCGAGGCGGAAGCGCTGCGGCAGCGCTTCGAGGACGCGTTCTGGTGCGAGGATCTCGGCACCTATGCCCTGGCCCTGGATGGCGACAAGAACCCTTGCCGGGTGCGCACGTCGAACGCCGGCCACGCGCTGTTCGCTGGCATTGCTTCGGCGGAGCGCGCGCGGCGCGTGGCCAAGACCTTGCTCAAGGCCGACAGCTATTCCGGCTGGGGCATCCGCACCATGAGCCATGAAGAGCGCCGCTACAATCCGATGTCGTATCACAACGGCTCGGTGTGGCCGCACGACAACGCGCTGATCGCGCTCGGTTTCGCGCGCTATGGGCTCAAGCGGGAAACCGCCGAGGTGTTTTCGGGTCTGTTCGACGCCATCCACTATATGGGTCAGATGCGCCTGCCGGAATTGTTCTGCGGCTTCCCGCGGCGCAAGAGCAATGCGCCGACGCTCTATCCGGTCGCCTGCACGCCGCAGGCCTGGGCCAGCGTGGCGCCGTTCGCGCTGCTCGGCGCCTGTCTCGGCATGACCTGCGATCACGCGGCGCGGGAGATACGCTTCGACCGGCCGCTGCTGCCGGGTTTCATCGATCAGGCGCGTATCCGCAATCTCAGGCTGGGCGAGGGCAGCATCGACCTGCTGCTGGAGCGGCGCAGCGACGAAGAGGTCGCCATCGACGTGCTGGGACAGCCCGGCGACATCCGTCTCAATGTGGTTCGTTGAAGCGGATTCTAACCGGGTGAATCAAATTTCCAATTTCGTCATGGCCGGATTCAATCCGGCCCCCCATCTGGCGCGCGTCGGCGCGCCGAAAAGAGGTCTCTCGCGCTCGCGGACGCGAGCGCAATGGGTGGCCGGGTCCCGCCTACGCCAAAAGGCTTCGGCGGGCGAGAGTGCGCACGCTTGGCCGCCGTAGCTTCAGCGAAGGCGGCAAGCCCGGCCATGACGATCTAAAAAAGTTCGAACGCGAAGCGGCATTTGAGGCCGTGCGCGGCATAGTCCAGATCGACCGATCCATTCCTGGCGCTGGCGAGCGCGGATCGGATCACGCGGCTGCCGAAGCCGCTCCCCGCGGGCGCCGCCACGGCCGGCCCGTCGCGTTCCTGCCAGAGCATCTCGACGCGCCTGCCATCTTGTGCCGGAGCGACGGTCCAAGAGACCGACACGGTGCCGCCGTCGGGCGACAGGGCGCCGTATTTGATGGCGTTGGTGGCGAGTTCATGGAAGGCGAGGGCAAGGCCGCTCGCCAGTTGCTCCGGGATGGTCAGCGACGGACCCTCGATGGCGATCCGCGGCGGGGTTCCCAGGAACGGCTCGAGCGCCGCGCGCACCACCTCGCGGAGATCGGGCGTGCGCGAGTTCGAGGCGACAACCAGCTCCCCAACAGCGAGAAGATTGCGGATGCGGCCCAGCAGGCTGTCGACGAACCGGTCGACGACCGGCGAATCCTTGGGTCGCGATTGGCTGGCGATGGCGGTGATGACGGCGGCGAGATTGGCGGTGCGATGCTTCAGCTCACCCATCAGCAGCGCCCGGCGCTCCTCCGCCCGTTTGCGCTCCGTGATGTCGCGCGCGATCTTGGAGGCGCCCACGATATTGCCCTGCGCGTCCCTCACCGGCGAAACAGTCAGCGAGACGTCGATCAGCGTGCCGTCCTTGCGGCGGCGGATTGTTTCATAGTGGTCGACGCGCTCGCCGCGGCGCAGGCGCGCAAGAATCCCCGGCTCCTCGTCGTGGCGCTCTTCCGGAATGAGAATGGTGACAGGCTTGCCGATGACCTCGTCCGCGCTATAGCCGAACAGCCGCTCCGCGCCGCTGTTCCAGCTGGCGATGACGCCATTCAGGTCCTTGCTGACGATGGCGTCATCGGAGGACTCGACGATTGCCGCCAGGCGGTGGACGGCTTCCTCGCCGCGCTTCTGCTCGGTGATGTCCATCAGCATGTTGACGGCGCCGATGAGCTTGCCCTCGGCATCGAACAGCGGGGTGGGATAGGGAATGAAGGGGAAGCGGCTGCCGTCCGGACGCTCCGCATAGGCCCAGACGCCGGTCGGGGCTGTGCCGGTCTTGAGCGTCACCGCCATGGGGCATTCGTCATGCGCCATGGGACGGCCATCGGGCCAGAACAGGCGCCAGGAGCCGCACCACCAGTCCTCGCCCAGCTTCGGGCGCCGCCCCCAAAGATGTGCCGCGGCCTCGTTGTAGAAGACGATGCGGCCCTCGGCATCGGTGGAATAGATCGCTACGGGGATGTTCTGGATGAGTTGAAGGAAATAGCTATCGTTCTGCCGCAAAGCCTGGCCGATGCCCTGGACCAAAGCGACCCTGGAATCGGCCGCCGGAGAGCCGTGCGGGACGGCTCCACGCAGTCCCTCGACGGGAATTTCGCCCACCGCGATCGGGCTGATGGCCGACAAAGTCCCCTCCCTTCCCTTCACAAACACCCTACCGCATACCAGAACGCGAAAGTTCCAATTCGGCTCCCGCAAAAGATAACATTTGGCCAGTGCAGAATATCACTTGGCGAAGGCGTACAAAAATCACCTAAGTTAACTTGGCCTTGGCCTGCATCACGGGCCGCTCGGTCATCCAAAAGCGGAGCAAGGATATGGCGCGCGTCAAGGCTCGCATTGGGGGCGAGCACTACAAGGTCGAGATGGAAGGCGGCGGCCATGCCATCGTCGCCGACGAGCCGGCCGCGAGAGGCGGCGGCAATGCCGGACCCTCGCCCTACGATCTGCTGCTGGCGGGGCTCGCCGCCTGCACCGCCATCACCTTGCGGATGTATGGCGAGCGCAAGCAATGGGACCTGAAATCCGCAACCGTCGATGTGCGCTATTTCCGCGAAGGGGACAGCGAGCGCATCGAGCGAAGGCTGGGCCTCGAGGGAAATCTCAGCGCCGAGCAGCGCGCTCGAATGGCGGATATCGCGGAGCGCACGCCGGTGACGCTCACGCTGAAGCGTGGCCTCTCCATCGTCACCGAGCTTGAGCCGCCTCCGTCGTAGCGGCCGAGGGCAGCTTCAGCGACAGGACCGCGGCGCCCAGCGCGGCCGACAGCACCGAGCCGATCAGCACTCCGATCTTGGCCACGGCCGCGACGGAACCGTGCGGAAAGGCCTGGTCTGCCATCAGCAGCGAGACCGTATCGCCGATGCCGCAAAGGCAGGCGGCCCCCAGAAAGTTGCGCAGGTCGATTCCTTCCGGCGCCACCGCGATGCGCGTTTTGACGGCCGCCAGCGCGGCCAGCGAAATGCCCAGCGGCTTGCCGAGGACAAGGCCGAGGATCACGCCGGTCATGACCATCGCGGCACCCGGCGAGGAGAGATCGACGTTCAGCGCAATACCCGTGGCCGAGAAGGCGAACAGCGGCAGGATCAGGTACGCTGTCCAGGGCGCCACCGCCTGCTCGATGCGGTCGGCGGGCGACAGCAGGCGGTCGGTTGCGGCGGAGAGATTGCGGCTCGCCCACTCCCACACCGCCTCTTCTTCCAATCGCTGCTTTGACGAATCCGCGCGCGCCGCTTGCTTCTGCTCCGCCTCCAAGGTCGCCAGCGCGGTGGCGGCTTGCGCCAGCAGCGGCGCCACGGCGGGCGTCGGTCTCGTCGGCAGGAACGCCGCCAGCAGCACGCCGGTGAGCGCGCCATGAACGCCGGAGGAATGCAGGCATAGCCACAGCAGGATGGCGGTGACGACGTAGGGCCACACCGCATACACGCGCCAGCGGTTGAGGGCGTAGAGAATTGCGATGCTGACTGCGCTGGCCGCGATCCAGAAGAGGCTGAATTCGTGCGGATAGAAGATCGCCAGCGTCAGCACCGAGAGGATGTCGTCCACCACCGCGAAGGCGGCCACGAACACGCGCAGGCTCGCTGGAATGCGCGAGCCGAACAGCGCCAGCACACCCAGCGCGAAGGCGATGTCGGTGGCGGTCGGCACCGACCAGCCGGGTGCGGCGGCTCCGGAATTCAGCGACAGATAGATGGCGGCCGGCGCCAGCACGCCACCGATCGCGGCAATGACGGGAAGCGCGGCGGCGCGCGGAGAGGCGAGCGAGCCCGTGGTGAGCTCGCGGCGGATCTCCAGTCCCACCAGCATGAAGAAGATCGCGAGCAGGCCTTCGGAGCACCACTCGCCGAATCGGAGCGACAAGAGACTACCCGGCGGGCCGATGCCGAACGCGGCATTGACGAAGGCATGGTAGAGCGGCGCCAGCGGCGTGTTGGCGGCGATCAGCGCCGCCGCGGCCGCGATCAGCAGCGCGATGCCGCCCGAGGCGGGCAGGCTGGCGAAGGCGCGCGCCGAGCGGTGGAGGCGGGTGCCGACCGGCTGCTCCAGCGCCTCCAGCATGGAATAGTAGTCCCAGGCGCCGTCGTAGCGCAGGCCGTCGACGAAGATGGTCGGCGTGCCGGTGACGCCGTTCTCCAGCGCAAGCTGACGGTCCTCTTCCACGCGGCGGCGCACGTCGTCGCTGTCGAGATCGCGCATGAAGCGATCCATGTCGAAGCCGAGCGAGCGGACATGCTCGACCAGCTGCTTTTCGCTCGGGGCCGGATTGTCGAACAGCCAGTCGTGCAGCTCGAAGAAGCGGCCCTGGCGCGCGGCGGCTTCGGTCGCCCGCGCCATGAAGGTGGCGCCGGGATGGACCTGCTCGTTGGGGAAGTGGCGGAAGACGTAGAGAAGACGATCCCCCAGCGCCTCGCGCAACTGCCGGATCACCGGCCGCAGGCGCCGGCAATAGGGACACAGATAGTCGCCGTAGAGCAGCAGGGTGACGGCGCCGTCGGCCGAAGGATCGCCGCGGATGTGGTCGCGCTGCGGATCGACCGGCTCGCGCAACCACAAGCGGTCGGAAGGCGTGTTCTCGGCCATCGCTCGATCCGGCCCGCGCCGCCCTATCAGCCGCCGCGCCGGCTTGTCTCAAACAGGAACCACACCCGCCGCTCGGCCTCGTCGATCCACACCTCGAGCAGGCTTGCCGTGGCCACGTCGCCATGTTCGTCGCAGAGGCCGTGAACCTCGCGCATGGAGGCGGCGAGTTGTTTGTTGTCCTCGCGCAGTTCGGCCAGCATGTCCTGCGGCGTCACGTACTCGGCGTCATTGTCCAACAGGCGCTTGACCCGCGCGATGTGACCGATGGAGCGGATGGTGGTGCCGCCGATCTTGCGCGCCCGCTCGGCGATGGCATCGGTGGTGTCGTAGACCTGTGTGGCTTGCTCATCCAGCAGCAGATGGTAGTCGCGGAAGTGCGGCCCCGAGACGTGCCAGTGGAAGTTCTTGGTCTTGACATAGAGCGCGAACATATCCGCCAGCAGCGCGGTGAGCGCGGCGGGAATGTCCTTGACGGCATTCGGCGATAGGCCGGACGGGGTGTCGAGCGCGGCGGTGCGCCGCGTCTTTAAAGTGTCGTTGCTCATTTTGCCTCTCCTTTGAAGGGATCAGATGCGCGGATCTTCGCGCTCATGCGCGTGGCCGATGGCGCGCTTCAGCTTGGGCTCGAGCTTGGCGCAATCGAGAATGACTTTCTCGGCGTGCACGTCGGTGATGGCGCTGAACGGAATGCGAAAGTCGCCGGCATTCTCGACATAGACGACGAGTTCGCCGCGACCCACCTCGCGCACCGCGCCGAAGGCCTTCTCGCCGTCATGGACGAAGACATCGAAGCCTTCGCGGACACGTTCCTCGAACATTTCTTTCTCCTTCAGATGTAACGCGGGATGGGGCCATTGTGTGGCGTCATGCGATCGGAAAGATCGAACATGACCTCGTCGATATAGCACCAGCCCCAGCCCTCCGGAGGATCGTAGCCCTCGACGATGGGATGGCGCGTGGCATGGAAGTGCTTGGTGGCGTGGCGGTTGGGCGAGCTGTCACAGCAGCCGACATGGCCGCAGCTGCGGCAGAGCCTCAGATGCACCCAGACCGAGCCCATCCGCAGGCATTCCTCGCAGCCGAGCGCGCTGGGCGTCACGTCGCGGATGGTGTCGAGATGGCGGCAGGTTTCGTTCATCGAAAAATCCTCACGGCGGTGCGGCCGTGCCGTGCTCGGCCAGATAGGCATGCAAGGTGGCGATCACCTGGGCGCCTTCGCCCACGGCGGACGCCACGCGTTTCACCGAGCCGGAGCGGACATCGCCAATGGCAAATACGCCGGGCCGGCTGGTTTCCAAGAGGCGCTTGCCCTGGCCCAATTCCGCATTGGTGAGGACGAAACCCTTGGCATCGAGTTCGATGCCGCAGGGCCGCAGCCAATCGGTGTTTGGCTCGGCCCCGATGAACAGGAACAGATGGCGGATGTCGTGCGTCGTTTCCTCGCCCGTGGCCCGGTTGCGCCAGCGGATCGCGTTGAGGACGCCGCCTTCGCCGATCAGGGCGGTGACCTCCGTCTGCGGCAGCACCTCGATGTTGTCCTGCGCCGCGATGCGCTCGACCAGATAGTGGGACATGGTGTCCTCAAGCCGTAGCCCACGCATCAGCAGATAGACCTTGGCCGCCCTGGTCGCGAGATAGACGGCCGCCTGGCCGGCGGAATTCCCGGCGCCAACCAGCGCCACTTCCTGATCGGCGCAAAGCTGGCCTTCCAGCGGCGACGCCCAATAGTGGACGTGCGAGCCTTCGAACTCGGAAAGATTCGGAATGTCGAGCCGGCGGTAGCGCGCGCCGCTCGCGATGACCACGGAGCGGGCGCGGACGCGCTGGTCGTCGCGGACGTCGATGATGAAGTCTCCGCCGGCGCCATCGCTTCCCAGGTGCACCGCCTCGTTGGGGATGGACATGTCGGTGCCGAATTTCTGCGCCTGATTGTAGGCGCGCCCCATCAGCGCCATGCCGGTGATGCCGGTGGGGAAACCGAGATAGTTCTCGATGCGCATGGAGGCGCCCGCCTGGCCGCCGAAGGCATTGCAATCGAGCATGATGACGGACAGCCCTTCGG
>DATCOJ010000015.1:0-8986 GCA_036564785.1 Rhizomicrobium sp.
CTATTTCCAGACCCTGATGCGGCTCTGCCGCAAGCCGGGCGCGCGACTGCTGTTCGACGCTTCGCTGTCCGAAACGCCGCTGCGCTATCGCCATCGCAGCTGGGCCTGGCCGCTGGGCTTCCTGAAGAAATCGCTCAGCGAACTCGAGCTGGTGCAGGTCAATCTCGGCAATCAGCGCCTTGAAGCCGATGAGAAGATCGTCTTGGCCGCGCTGGAATTCCGCCGCCGGGCTTGAGCTATTTCCAGCCCACGAACCAGTCGCAGGTCACCCCGCAGGGATCTTCGACGGCGTAGCGCGACGCCCGGAAGCCGGCCTCCTCCATGGCGCGGAGGAACCAATGCGAACCCACCCGCACGATCAGCATCTGGTCGCCGGAGGGAACGTATTTGTAGTAGCCCGGCCGTCCCCTGATCGTTGAGAGCCTGGTCGGCGGGACGAAACTCTCATCCAAACACGAGCCCTGAATATGCGTGAAGAACACGCCGCCCGGAGCGATCACGCGATGGGCCTCCGCCAGCGCCACTTCATGCTCGGCGAAATAGTCGAACAGCAGACAGCTGTAATGTCCCGCGAACGAGGCGTCCGAAAAATCGGTCAGGGCGCGGGCATCCACGCCGGATTTGTGATCCCTGCCGTACTTGCCGTACAGCGAGACCGGAACGAATTTCGAAAAGCTCCGAGACAGGATCGTCTGCTCCGAGCGCGACGGGGCGAAGGCCAGCAGCGGCAGCGAGGCGATCGGCGCCTGCAAGAGCGCAGGCAGGATCGCCTCGCGCAGCAACGGCGCCAGCGAACGGACGCGCACGCGGGAGTCGCAGCCCACGCAATTCTCGCTGTCGCCACGCTCGATGGCGAAACCGCAGAGCGGACACGGCGCGGGCGCCACGATCTTGCCGGCTGCCGCACGCGGCGTCCGGCCGAGGAGTTTTCCGATCGAGACCGGCATGCGGGTCAATCGAATTCCATTTGCCACTTGAGGATGCGATTCTGCCCGAGAGACACGTCGGTCGGCGTGCGGAACGTGAAGAACGTCCCGTTCGTCGCGCGGCGGCTGGCCCGCGAGTAGGTGAAGCCGGTGCGCCCCGGCCCATGCCGCTCCACGTCGAAGAGGTGGTGGAAGGCGGCTTTCCCGCCGGGGCCCCCTTTCGACAGCAGAAAAACGCGCGGGCGATCGTTGTTGGGATAGTGGTGGGAAGACTGCGTGATGAACACGTGAAAGTCCCCCACTTGGACGATGTTGCGAACCTCCGGGCCGCAATAGCCGAGAATCTGCGGCGCCACGCCGCTGGCGGGATTGCCGCGAAACACCCGCGCGCCGAACTTTTCCCTCGCCGCCTTGGCATTGGAATCCGTGGGCTTCTTCAGGACGTCGTCGCAACCCCAGATGAGGTCGTCTCCCTCCCAGACCAGATCGGTCAGCCGGAACATGCGGCGCGAAAACGCCGTCTTTCCGATCGTCACGGCATTGCCGAATTTTGCGGTCTGGTCGATCCAGCTGTCGCCGTCGTCGGCCGATTTCCAGATGCGCGATTCGCTCCCCGAGTCCCCCGCCGAGAGCCACCACTCGCCGTTCCTGTCGGGATGAGCCTGCAGAAAGTGAAAGTGACGAACGTTGGGCTCCTCGCGGACCATTTGCCAGCTGCGTCCGAAATCGCGGCTGCGCCAGACCCGGCTTGGCCAGTGCGGCGGCGACTCCTTGGTGTTGCGGACGCCGTTCGGCGTGTACTCCGCGTACATCAGGGTGCCGGCCCGGACGTCCACCGCGCGCGGTCCATGCCACATCGCTCCGCGCATTTTCGCGCTGTGCAGCACATTGCCTGCGAGATCGGCGACGACGAGCCGGCAATTCTGGCGCGGCGCAACGCCGGGATCGTCCGGATCGACGGCCTGCAGAAGAATCTCGCCATTGCCCAGGAGGCGGGAATGGGTGAACGGCAAATGCGCGCAGCCCCTCGGCCGCACCGTTCGCCAGCTCTCGCCCAGATCGTCGGAGACGGCAAAGCCGCCGAGCGCGCAGGCGACGATCCGATCGCCGGAATCATCCCGGGCGTGTTCCGAAAATGAATGGATGCGCCCTTCCGGCAGCTTGGGGACGCTGAGCCGGACCACGGCGCGGCGCGCCCCGAAGCCGGAGGGGAGCTCGACGACGTATTCCCTGGCGTCGCCCGCTTTGCCGGAGCGGGATCCGCGCGCCCGCAGCGACGACAGCGCGCGCCCCGCCAGGCCACGGCTGCGCCAGAACATCTCCTTGAGGAGATATTGGCGACCGCTCAGCAAACGCGAAAGCATGCTGTTGACGCGAGCCCGCCAATGCTTGCGGCGCAACTCCGCCTCGCGCGCGGCCAAGGCCGCCGATTTACGGGCGCGACCGGGTTTTCGGCCCTCCGCCAAGGGGCGATCCTCCCTCAATAGCCGAACAATTCGTGCAGGAACCATTCGCGCTCCTGCAGGCGTTTCGTGCCTTTCTTGTTCACCAGATTGCCCTCTTCGAACCGATCGATGCGGTCGGATGCGTTCAGGCGATGGCCTTCCTCCAGAAACTTGAGCGCGCCCTCGGCGTCCGGGATGGAAGCGCGCAACCGGGTGGCGATCAGCCGCCCGAGATCGGCGTTCAGCCGTTCGTTGCGCACGGTGTCGTTGACGATGTTCTTCGCCTTGTAGGCCTTGCGCAGATCGTCCTGCGTCTTGCAGGCCGCCAGCGTTTCCGCGGGATCGAGGATGGCGAGCTCGAGATAGCGGTAGGTCTGAAAGCCGATGAGACCGCAAACCTGCTCCGAGCTGCCGTAGTCGTTGTCCAGCAGCTTCGCATTTACCGGGTCGAGCACGAACCTCAGCCAGCGCCGAAAGCCCTTCAACGACGAATTGTAGAGGTCGTCGACGCCCTTGCGGCGCAGCTTGTGATAGAGATTTCCCTTGCCGCCGCAGCCGTGGGAATAGAGCGACATGTACTGGTCGAGCGGATCCCGCGCCGAAATGAAATAGAATTTCTTCGGATCGTAGCGGTCGCCCACCTGGCCGTGCTTGCGGAAATCGAGCTCCTTCTCGGTGCAGAATTTCTGCAGCAGAAACGAGATGAAGGTGGAGCCCGTCTTCTGCACATCCAGATAGGCGAAAGTTTCGAACTCGTGCATTTCGTCGTCCTCACAATCCGTAACGCGTCAGCCAGTTGCGTGCGTGGCCGCCGAACAGTTCGGCGCAGGCGACGAGTTCGTCCCGAAAGTGCTCCACCAGGATGCCGCGGACCCGATCGGTCAGAACCAGTTTGGCCGCGCTGGCCTTGTGATTGTGCCCGGCGGAAATCTTTCCGCTGTTCTTGTCCGGATCGGCCTGCAGATAGAGCAGAATGTCCCGCCGCACCTTCTCGGGCTCACTCTCGATATCATCGAACAGGAAATGGCGAAACTGCATCTTGGGCGCCTGCTGCGACCAGCGCGCGAGAATCCTCGTCGGCAAGGATCGTTCTTCGGCGACGCAGCTGGCGGAGTTCAGGTAGCCGCGCAGGCCATCGGGATCGTCCAGCAGGGCCGCATCGAACTCCCGCCGGCGGTGCGCCATCGACAGACGCGACCAAGCGCGCGCGACCGGATCGCGGATCAGAAGAATGATCTTGGCCTGCGGAAGGTCGCGGGCTATTTCGGAAATATCGTGTTCGCGCAGATCGGCATAAGCCGCCGTGATGTCGCCGGAAAGAAACTCGCCCTTGTGCCGGAACAAGGAGGCATATCGGGCCAGGTTCGACGGTTGGCGGCTATAGGCGGCGGCTTCGCGAAGGAATTCGTAGTCCCGCTCGTCCCCGTCGCGGCCTTTGGCCCAGGCGAGGCTGCGGCCGCGGCTGGAGCGCACCAGCCGCTTGGTCGCATTGGTCATTCTCGGATTCTTGCGGCCCAGATAGTGAAGCCCTTTGACCGGCGGCATCCAGAAGTCCGGATGCGTATTCAACTGATCGAACAGCCAGCCGGTGCCGGCTTTCGGCATGCCGATGCAGATGAAATCGGGGCCGGCGATCTGGCTGCGGCTAGAGGCCATAGCGGCTGACCCAGTCTCGCGCAGGCCCACCGAACATGGCGGCGCAGGCGCGTATTTCATCGGCGAAATGTTCCACCAGCACCGCCTTCGCGCCGTCTGCCAACTGCAACTTCTTGGCGTCGGACTTTCGGTTGTGGTTGGCCGCGAACGCGCCGCTCTTCTTCTCGGGATCGGCGCCGAGAAACGACAGGATGTCGCGCCGCGCGCGATCCGCGTCGCGCTCGATCTCGTCGAAAAGGAAGACGCGGAAGCCGATTTCCGGCGCGTTGCGCTTCCAGCGCGCGACCAGCTGGGTGGGAAAGGACGACTCGCTCGTTGTCTTGGATTTCGCCAGATAGGCGCGAAGCGCTCCAGGATCCTGTGCCAGCGTTTCGTCCAGCTTGCCGCGGCGATAGGCCATGGAGATCTGCGAGGAAGCACGCGCGACCGGATCGCGCACCAGAAGGAGGACCTTGGTGCGCGGCAGCCGTTGAGCAACCTGGGCGATGACGTCGTCTTTCAGGGTGACATAGGTCGGAGACACGTCGCCGGAGAGAAGCTCGCCCTTGAAACGAAAAAGCGCGATGTAGCGGCCGATATCCATTGGCTGGCCGATACTAGCGCTGGCCTCCTGGAGAAAATTGGTGTCGCGCTCGTCCCCCGGCCGACGGTTGGCCCATTTGAGCGATTTTCCGTCCTTGCCGGTTCTATGGGGCTGTTTGGAGCGCTCAAGCCGATTGCGGACGTTTTTCAGCCTGGGGACGTCCCGCATCAGATAGTCGAATTCCTTGACCGGCGGCATCCAGAAATCGGGATGATATTGCAGCTGATCGAACAGCCAGCCGGTGCCGGCCTTGGGCATTCCGACGCAGATGAAATCCGGGCCCTCGACCCTGCTTTCGGCGTTAAACACCATAATTCGCGGCCCATTTCCGCGCGTGCCCGCCGAACAGCTCGGCACAGACCTTCAATTCGTTCCTGAAATGATCGACCAGCACGGCCTTGGCATCCACTGTCAACGTCAGCTTCTTTGCCGAAGCCTTGCGGTTGTAACCCGCTGATAGCTCGCCGCTCTTCTTGGCGGGGTCGGCGCCGAGAAACGTCAGAATCTCCGCTCTGGCCTTCTCCGGCTCGTCGACGATGTCGTCGAAGAGAAAGTGCCTGAACCGGAGTTGCGGCGCGCACCGCTGCCAATTCTCCACGATCCTGCTGGGAAGCGAGCGTCGCTGGATTTTGTCGGAGCCTTCCAAATAGCGCCGGAAGCCGTCGGGATCGTCCACCAGTCTCTCGTCGAACTTGCCGTCGCGATACGACATGTTGATGCGCGACCAGGCGCGCGCCACGGGATCGCGGACCAGCAGCACGATCTTGGCTTCCGGCAGGCCGCCCGCGATCCGCTGAATGACCTCATCGGACAATTGGCAGTATCCCGGCGAGATGTCGCCGGAGAGGAGTTCGCCCTTGTGCCGGAACAGCGAGGCGTAGCGGGCGAGATCCATCGGCTGCCCGCGGGCTGCGCCGGCATCTTCCAGAAAACGCAAATCGCGCTCATCGCCGGGACGGCGATTGGCGATCTTGTGTCTGCGAGGCTTGTCCTTGCGCCGCTTCTTCTCCTTGGCGGAGTCGCCGCGCTGCTGAGCCCGCTCCAGCCGCTTGCTCACGTTGCGCATTCTGGGCGTGTCGCGATTGAGGTAGTGGAGTTCCTTGACCGGCGGCATCCAGAAATCGGGGTGATACTGGAGCTGGTCGAACAGCCAGCCCGTCCCCGCCTTCGGCATGCCGATGCAGATGAAGTCCGGGCCTTCCTGGCCGCTCATTTCAAGCTCTCCGACGACAAGGCAACACCAGCCCCTGAACTCGCGCATCCCACCGTCCGGCGCGGAATATGAGTTGTCCGACCCGGCGGGGGTCGGCACTTTGGAAATCGGCGGCCTTTTTGCAAAGCCCATGGGCACATCGTCAAGCGTCGTGAGCGTGCAGCGGGCGCCCGAATTTCTTGACGCAGCCAAAGGCCTCTGGAATAACCGCCCGCCGAAGGGCAAACCAGACCTCAGGGCTTAACCATGGAGCAGGATTCGATGAGTTCCGATATGCCGGGCGACGCGTCAGACGAAAAGCGCGGCAAAAGGACGGAAAAACACGCTCAGCGCATCGACGTGACTGAGCTGGAGCGGCGGGTCCATCTGGCCGAGCTCCATGCGCGCGAGGCGGAGGCCGAGGTCCGCTACATGGAAGCCGCCGCCAAGCGCAAAGCCTTGAAGGGCGCCCGCAAGGACGATGTCCGGGCCACCAAGAAGGAAGGGCGCAAGCGGGATAAGCCCGATGACGAGGATTGAGCCGCGTTGGGGCGGCCAGGTTGCATCGAGGCATCGAAAGTTAATTTCGAACTGACCCACAAGGTAGCCGTTGCGACGACCTGCGCCATTCTCGAGACGCGACGGGGTCCCCGAGATGGCCCTGTGCGCCGGTCTGAAGAGCAGCGGCTCGACCTGGCTGTATAACGCGGTCATCCAAATCCTGGAGGCCGGCCGTGCCCGATCCGGCAAACGAAGATCGCTCGCGGCCTTCTATGCCGAAGACCTGCGAATGTTCCCCGCAAATGCCGAATTTGCCGGCCAGCTCGCCGTCAAGACCCACATTCCCTCCGCTTCGCTGCAGTTCCTGGCGCGCTTTGTCCGGGCCAAGATCTTCATCACCGTTCGCGAGCCGCGCGACGCCATCGCCTCCCTGATGCAGCGCTTCGATCACGAATTCGCCAATTGTCTCGCTGAAGTGGCGGCCGGGGCTGAGCGGATCATCGAATTGTCGAAAGCGCCGAACGTTCTGATCCTGCGCTACGAGGATGGATTCTACGACCGCCCGGAGGGTGTGAGCCAGGTGGCGGCGCATCTGGGCGCCAGGATATCGGCCGCGACGCGCGATCGGATTTTCCGCTCGCTCACCCGCGAAGAGGTCAAGCGGAAGATTGACGCCCTGGAACGAAAAGGCGTTTTCGGCCGCTCCCCCGATCCCGACCGCTTCGATCCGAAGACCCATTGGCATCCCGGCCATGTCGGGGACGGAACGATCGGGAAATTCGAGACGGTTCTCTCGGCCAAGCAGCGGTCCGCCGTCCTGGCCGCGTTGCAGGACTATTGCCGGACGTTCGGCTATCCAAATCGAGACCGAGCCAAATCGATTCGGAAGGTCCCTGGGCGCAGGGGCTGAAAGCGCCACCCCTTTGACTTCCAGGGTGGAATTTGGGCAAAGCATCTCCTAGTGTGCCCCAACCCCTAAAAATGCGAGCGGAGTCCGCTTCTGCCATGGATGGCCAAGAAACCGACCACGAGGGTGCCAAAGCCCGTTCCGGGAGCGCGTCAGCGACCGACAAGAGCGGCGGGGGCGCCCCGGCTCTAACGCCCGATGACATCGTGCGGAATCACAAAGCGGCGGCCGAACTTGTCGCGATGGGCAATCGCTGCCGCGACGAGAAGGATTGGGCCGGCGCGCGCACCAACTACGAGGAGGCGCTGCGGCTCAATTCGACGTTGCAGCCCATTTGGATTCAGCTGGGCCATGCCGCCAAGGAATCCGGCGATCTTTTTGCCGCCGAAGGGGCCTATCGCAGGGCGCTCGAGCTCGAACCCGGCGATGCCGACGGCCACCTGCAGCTGGGTCACCTGCTAAAGCTCCGCGGCCAGATCGCCGAGGCGCTCGAAAGCTACAACCGCGCGATGGAACTCGACCATCGCCTGACCGACGCGCATGTGGAGATTTCGGCGTTGCGCGCGCGCGTGAATGTCGAGGGCAATCTCGGCGACGCCGGCGTTCTTGCAACGCCGACCTACAAGTCGAGCCGGAAGGCCATGCCGGAAGGCGCCTTGACGATCGTCTTCGATATCAGCGACCTGATGTCCTACTTCCACAATCTGCGCCTGCCGACCGGCATCCAGCGGGTGCAGATGGAAGTCATCAAGTCGGTGATGGACAACCGCGAGGCCGATTTCGGCTACTCGATCGTGTGCTTCACGCCGGAAGCCGATTTCTGGATCGAGATTCCGCCGCCGCTGTTCTATCGCTTCTGCCAGTTTTCCGTCATCAGCGGCGACGTTTCGGCGCCGGAATGGCGCTCGCTGCTGGCCGAGCTCGACCGCGTGCTGAAAAGCGGCCAGCACTTCCGTTTTCCCAAAGGAAGCCTTCTGGTCGATCTGGGCAGTTCCTGGTGGCTGCGCAACTACTTCCTCAACCTGCGGCTCGCCAAGAGCCTCTACGACGTCAAATACGTGCCGTTCATGCACGACCTCATTCCGGTAATGACGCCGGAGTACTGCACGCCGGAGCTGCGGCGGGATTTCCTCTCCTGGGTGACCGGCGCATTCGACCACGCCGATCACTTCCTCGCCAATTCGGAAGCCACGCTCGCCGATCTGCGCACGGTCGGCGCCAAGCTGGGACACGAGGTGCCCGGCGCCGCCGTCATCAAGCTCGACGCCGATTTCCGCAAGACGCTGGACGAGACCTCGCATCAGGCGATGGAGGACGCGGCCTATATTCTTGAGTCGAACGACCTCAAGAAGGGCAACTATGTGCTCTTCGTGGCGACCATCGAGGCGCGCAAGAACCACATCGCCGCGTTTTCGGTGTGGCTGAAATTGATCAAGAAGCATGGCGTGCGCAACGTGCCGAAGCTTGTCTGCGTCGGCAACGAGGGCTGGCTGATGGATGCCGCCTACGCGACGTTGTCGGCCAGCGAGATTCTCACCAATCACGTGCTGATGCTGCGCCGCATTTCCGACCCGGCGCTGGCCGTGCTCTACAAGAACTGCCTGTGCACGCTCTACCCCAGCTCCTATGAAGGCTGGGGCCTGCCGGTCACCGAGGCGCTGTGTTACGGAAAAGTGCCGATCATCTCCAACGTCTCCTCTTTGCCGGAGGCGGGCGGCGAGTTCGCCGAATATTTCGATATCGAGTCGGAGAAGGACCTGCTCAATACCGTGGAGC
>DATCOJ010000016.1:0-12444 GCA_036564785.1 Rhizomicrobium sp.
TCCCCGCGTTGGGGGAGGTAAGGTTTGAGGCTCGCGCGTCGTGAGCCTTCCCCCCGCCATCATCCTGTCGCACCCGCAGCTGGGCGAGAACATCGGGGCGGCGGCTCGCGCCATGGCGAATTTCGGACTATCCGATCTCAGGCTGGTGAAGCCGCGCCACGGCTGGCCAGACGCGAAAGCCACCGCCATGGCGGCGGGCGCCGCCAACGTGGTGGAAGAAGCCCGCGTGTTCGACACCCTGAAAGAGGCGCTCGGCGATCTGCATCTGGTCTATGCCACCACGGCGCGCGAGCGCGGCATCACCAAGGAGGTGCTGACGCCGGCGGAAGCGGCGCGGCGGCTGCGTGCGGCCTCGGCGCGCGGGGAGGCCTGCGCCATCCTGTTCGGCAACGAGCGCGCCGGCCTCGACAACGACGAGATCTCGCTGGCCGATGCCGTAATCACCATTCCCACCGCCGAATTCGCTTCGCTCAACCTTGGTCAAGCGGTGCTGCTGGCGGCCTACGAATGGTTCCGCTTGGGCGATGCAACGCCGCCTGCCCGGCTGGAGCATGGGCCACTGCAGCGCAAGCCCACGCGCCGCGAGATGATCGACCTGTTCGATCACCTGGAAAGCGAGCTGAAGGCAAGCGGCTTTCTGTTTCCGCCGGAAAAGCGCGACGCCATGGCCCGCGCCATCCGCGCCACGCTCCATCGCGCCCGGCTGACCTACCAGGAAGTGCAGACGCTGCGAGGCATGATCGTGGCGCTGGCCAAGGGAAAGCACCGGGCCGGCAAATAGCTGTAAAGCGTCCTTGACACTGTTTTCAGGCCGCCCTATGTAAAGCTCGCTTTACAGGAGGAAGCTCATGCCAGCCGCAACCGCGCCGGTGAAATATGCCGGCCGCGATTATGTCATCGAAGTCGCCATCGTTTCCCTGCTCTATGCGGGAGCCGCGGCCGCGCGCCACTGGCTGATCGCCATGGCCGCGCCATACGGCCTCGGCCTGGCCGCCGCGCTTGTGCCGGCGCTGCCCGTGTGGGCGCTGTTTCTGGTGGTCTGGCGCTACTACCGGCGCATCGACGAGTTCGAGAAGACGCGGTTCCTGGAGACGCTCGCCATCTCCTTCGGCATCGGCTCCAGCTTGCTGGTGAGCTACGCGTTCCTGGCCGACGCCGGGGTTCCGGAGCTGGGGATCACCTGGGCGTGGCCGACGCTCGCCGTTTCGTGGGCGTTGACCGGAGGCATCATGCACTTCGCGCGCCGCTGATGAAGAACAAGCTTCCGGAGCTACGCGCCGAGCGCGGGCTGACGCAAGGCGACCTGGCCGACGCGCTCAACGTCTCGCGCCAGACCGTCAATGCCATCGAGACCGGGCGCTACGATCCCAGCCTGCCGCTTGCCTTCGCCATCGCCCGGCACTTTAAATGCCGCATCGAGGATATTTTCAGCGCCAAATGAGCGCCAAATGATCGATTTCGCGACTCGCATTTCGGCATAACGGAGTCTATATCCAGCCCGGGAGGTTGGCGGCGGACGAAGCGCTCGCTAACCCGGTCAGGTCCGGAAGGAAGCAGCCGTACCGAATCCGCCTCGGGTCGCCGCCGATCTCCCGCCTATCCACCAGAACCGCGCAATTCGGCCGCGCCTTCGCCGCCGCCGCTTTGCTATAGTCGCACCATGGATCAAACGGACGAAACCTCCCTGGGCCTCGGGCTCGAGCCGGCGCCGCCGCCGGCCAAGGCGGAAGCCTATCGCGTGCTCGCCCGCAAATATCGGCCACAGGATTTCACCGGGCTGATCGGCCAGGAGGCGCTGGTCCGCACGCTCTCCAACGCCTTCGCCACCGGCCGCATCGCGCATGCCTTCATGCTCACCGGCGTGCGCGGCGTGGGCAAGACGACCACGGCGCGCATCATCGCGCGCGCGCTCAACTGCATCGGGCCCGACGGGGCGCGCAAGGAACCGACCATCCATCCCTGCGGCGTCTGCGAGCCCTGCATCGCGATCGCTGAATCTCGTCATGTCGACGTGCAGGAGATGGATGCCGCCAGCCGCACCGGCATCGACGACATCCGCGAGATCATCGAGGGCGTGCGCTATGCCCCCGCCTCGGCGCGCTATAAGGTCTACATCATCGACGAAGTGCACATGCTGTCCAAGCAGGCCTTCAACGGGTTGCTGAAGACGCTCGAGGAGCCGCCGCCGCATGTGAAGTTCGTCTTCGCCACCACCGAGATCCGCAAGGTTCCGGTCACGGTGCTGTCGCGCTGCCAGCGCTTCGATTTGCGCCGTATCGAGACGCCGGAGCTGATCGCGCATCTGAAGGCGATCGCGGGCAAGGAGAACATCGTCATCGAGGAGGGCGCGCTGGCGCTGATCGCGCGCGCCGCCGAAGGAAGTGTGCGCGACGGGCTGTCGCTGCTCGACCAGGCCATCGCGCACGAGGAAGGCCACGCCATCGCGGCGGAGAACGTCCGCGCCATGCTGGGCTTGGCCGACCGCGGCCGCATTCTCGATCTCTTCGAGAAGCTGATGGGCGGCGATATTGCGGCCGCGCTCAGCGATCTCTCCGCGCTCTACGATCGCGGCGCCGATCCGCTGGCCATCGTGCAGGATCTGCTGGAGACCACGCATTTCCTCACCCGTCTCAAGGTGGCGCCCAATGCCGAAGGCTTCTTCGACGGCGGCAGTGCAGAGGCGCGGCGCGCCGCCGAGCTCGCCGCCAAGCTCTCCGTGCCGACGCTCACCCGCGTCTGGCAGCTGCTGCTGAAGGGCCTGTTGGAAGTGCGCGACGCCACGAGGCCCATGCAGGCGGCCGAGATGGCGCTGATCCGACTCGCCTATGCCGCAGATCTTCCGCCCACGGACAAACTCGTGCGCGATCTGATGGACGGCGGGTCTACCACTCGAACGTCCCTCTCCCCCACCGGGGGAGAGGGTAAGGGTGAGGGGGTAAGGTCCCGTGCGTCCAACACCCTCACGCCAGCCGTCTCCTCCAAGCCGGAAAGAGAGAACGCGGCCTTGGCGACAGCTCCGAAATTCGACGCCGCGGCGATGCCGTCCTTCCGCACCTTGGAAGACCTCGCGGCATTTGCGGCGGAGAAGGGTGCGCCCGTACTCAAGGTGCACGTCGAAAACGACATGCACCTCATCCGACTGGAGCCAGGGCAGATTGAATTCCGGCCCACCGAAAAAGCACCGCGCAGCCTCGCCGCCGATCTGGCGCAGCGGCTGAAGGACTGGACGGGCGTGCGCTGGATCGTCACCGTGGCGCGCGAAGGCGGCGCGCCCACGATCGCGGAAGCCAGGCGCCAGAAACACGCGGCCCAGCTCGAAAGCGTGCTGCAGGAGCCCATGGTGCGCGCGGTGCTCGACCGCTTTCCCGGCGCCGAAGTGGTGGCAGTGCGGGACATCGCCGCCGAGCAGCCCCCGCCTGAGCCGCCGCAGGACGAATCGCCATGAACCTCGCCGATCTGTTCCGACAGGCCAAGGACGTGCAGGCCAAGGCGCAGGCCATGCAGGCCGAGCTCGGCGCCATCGAGGTCGAGGGCCAATCCGGCGCCGGTCTGGTACGCGTGACGCTCAACGGTAAGTCCGAATTGAAGCGGCTGTCGGTCGATCCTTCGCTGCTCAAGCCCGAGCAGCCCCAGGTGGTCGAGGACCTCATCGTCGCGGCCCATGCCGACGCCAAGGCCAAGATCGAGCGCCGCGTCTCCGAGGAAATGCAGAAGCTCGCCCGCGACATGGGCCTGCCGCCGGGGCTCACCGCCTGATGGCATCGCTGCCCGCCGGTCCCGAGATCGAACGCCTGATTCAGCTGCTGTCGAAGCTGCCGGGGCTTGGCCCGCGCTCGGCCCGGCGCGCGGCGCTGGTGCTGTTGAAGAAACGCGAAGGCCTGCTCGAGCCGCTGGGCGCCGCCATGCGCGACGCCGCGGCAGCGATCCGGGTCTGCGAAGTCTGCGGCAATCTCGACACCATCACGCCATGCTCGCTGTGCCGCGATCCGCGCCGCGATGCCTCGCTGCTCTGCGTGGTCGAGGACGTGGCCGATCTGTGGGCGCTGGAGCGGGCCGGCGTGTTCCGCGGCAAGTATCACGTGCTGGGCGGCGCGCTGTCGGCGCTCGACGGCGTCACGCCGGAGCGGCTCAACGTGGCGAGCCTGATCGCGCGCGCGCAATCAGGCGTCGGCGAAGTGATCCTGGCGATGAATGCGACCGTCGAGGGCCAGACCACGGCGCACTACCTGATGGATTCGCTGGGGCCCTTGGGCGTGAAGGTGACGCGGCTCGCGCATGGCGTGCCGGTCGGCGGCGAACTCGACTATCTCGACGAAGGCACGCTGTCGGCCGCCTTCAGTGCAAGGCGGCCACTGTAGCTTCTGTTTCAGTAACGCTGTCCTCTTCTTCGGAGGCTAGGACGGCTACAGTTAGTCCAAGCACAGCCTGGGCATCTGTGCCGGGAAGCGTCTCGACATCCCTTAGCTTGCGATTCATTGCTCTGGTTCGCGTACCCAAGTCGTCAATTGTCTTGCTTGCCGTACCAAGCAGTTTCTGCAATTTTCCGACGACCTTGCCATGGTCGGCGAACTCGGTGCGAACCGCCCCCAATATCTTCCACACTTCGCTTGATCGTTGCTGAATTGCCAACGAGCGGAAACCCATCTGAAATGCGCTCAACATGGAAGATAGAGTCGTTGGACCTGCGATCATGACACGATGCTCACGCAACACAGCCTCGTGTAATCCTGGTCGCCGTAAGACCTCCGCGAAAAGCCCCTCTGTCGGCAAAAAAAGGATTCCAAAGTCTGTCGTCACGGGCGGGGAAATGTATTTATCGCCAATCGACTTGGCGAAGGCCTTGATGCGAGTTTCTAGAGCAAGTGAAGCCTGTTCCATGGATTCAGAATCGGCACGATCCGCTGCTTCGACCAATCGCTCGTAGTCATCTCGAGGAAACTTCGCGTCAATAGGCAGCAGCAAGGGACTGTCTGTCCCGTTTACCGCAAATTTGATGGCGAATTCGACGCGTTCCGCGCTGCCCGCTTTGATCTGCGCGTTTTTGATGAACTGATCTGGTGACAGAAAGTCCCCCAACAAGTTTCCCAATTGACCTTCAGCCAACGTTCCCCTTGTCTTCACATTGGAAAGGACCCGCTTCAGATCGCCCACGCCCGTGGCCAACGTTTGCATTTCGCCCAAACCCTTGTGGACGCGATCAAGTTGTTCACTCACCGTTCGAAATGATTCACCAAGCCGTTGTTCCAGTGCGGTTTGCAATTTCTCGTCAACTGTCTGTCGCATTTCGTCGAGCTTAGCAGAATTCTCGGTCCGTATTGCATCCAGCCGGCTTTCAACCGCATTCCGCAAAGTTTCCTGCATGGCCGCATGCTGATCGGACATGTTCTTTAGCTCTGCAGCGACCTTGTCCAGTCGTTCTTGCTGCTGTGCGCCAAGATCGCGTGAGGTAGCGGAGAGTATGTCGGAAGTTCGCTTGAAATTTCCCGTTAATTCCTCGCGCAACTCCCGAGCTGCCACAACCTGCCGATCCCCGAACGTGTCCAACCGGGTTTGAATTGCCTGGCGCAGGGCCTCTCGATTTTCACTTGCCTCCTTGCCCATCTTCGCTATGTCCGTGTCAAGCTTCTGACCAATTCCCGCGATGGGGAGTCGAATGTTTTCGATCGCAACGTCTAGACGATTTAACAGTGAATCCTGAAAGCGCTGTATTGCTTCATCCAAACCTTGCCGCACGGTAAGCGATTGACCGGCGGCATCGCTGCGCACTCGGTCAGCCTCCGTACGCACCGTATCTGCGATTGTTCCGAATGCTTGGATTGTCGCCGCTTCACCCGTTTTGCGCCGAAGCAACGCGAACAAGAGGAAAGCAGTGGTGACCAGCTGCGCTACTGCCAAAACCAGGAGGGCCATGACCATCGGGAAAACCGAATCGGGTGTTTCCGTTTTATTCTACTGGGAAAGTGGGCCTTAAGCACTGGCCAAAAATCCGCCAAATCCTTGACCGCAAGGCCCGGAATCCCTATTTCGGGCCCATGTCCATCCGGCCCATCCTGACCGCGCCCGATCCACGGCTGAAAGCCGTCTCCGCGCCGGTTGCGCACGTCGATGACGGCATCCGCAAGCTGATCGAAGACATGCTGGAGAGCATGTATGCGGCCGAGGGCATCGGCCTTGCCGCCATCCAGATCGGCGTGCCCAAGCGGGTGCTGGTGATGGATCTGGCGCAGCGGGAGGGCAAGCGCGAGCCGCGCGCCTTCATCAATCCGAAAATCCTCTGGGCCTCGGAAGAGACCGCCAGCGCGCAGGAAGGCTGCCTGTCGGTGCCCGACATCTGGGAAGACGTCGAGCGGCCCGCGCGCATCCGCGCGGAGTATCTCGACCGCGACGGCAAGCTGCAGGTCCTGGAAGCCGACGGCCTGCTTGCCACCTGCCTGCAGCACGAGATGGATCACCTGGAAGGCGTGCTGTTCCTCGATCATCTCTCCAAGCTCAAGCGCTCCATCGCGCTGCGCAAGCTGCAGAAGGCCAAGCGTCTCGAGAAGGCGGGGTAGGGCGTGCGCCTCGCCTTCATGGGGACGCCGGAGTTCGCTGTCCCTGCGCTTGTCGAGCTGATCGGCCAGGGCCACGACATCGCCGCCGTCTATACGCAGCCGCCGCGACCCAAGGGCCGGGGACTTGCACCGGAGCCTTCGCCGGTGGCGAAGCTCGCCGCGGCGCAGGACTTGCCGGTCTGCACGCCGGAAACGCTGAAGGATGCGAGCGCGCAAGCCGACTTCGCCGCGCTGAATCTGGATGCGGCCGTGGTGGTCGCCTACGGCTTGCTGCTGCCGAAGCCAATTCTGGAAGCTCCCCGGCTCGGCTGTTTCAATCTGCACGCCTCGCTGCTGCCGCGCTGGCGGGGTGCCGCGCCCATCCAGCGCGCCATCATGGCCGGCGATGAAGACACAGGTGTGATGGTCATGCGCATGGAAGAGGGCCTCGACACCGGCCCGGTGCTGATGGCTGAGCGCATTTCCATCGGTAGCAAGACTTATGGCGAGTTGCACGACGAACTCTCGCATCTGGGCGCCGATCTGATGGCGCGCGCTCTGGCCGCGCGGGAGCGCGAGAGCCTCGTGGAGCAGCCGCAAGCGGCCGACGGCGTCACCTACGCGAAGAAAATCTCGAAGGAGGAAGCGCGCATCGACTGGTCGAAATCCGCGCGCGAGATCGATTGTCTGATCCGCGCGCTGTCGCCATCCCCCGGCGCCTGGTGCGAGGCTAAGGGCGAGCGGCTGAAAATTCTCTACGCCGAACCGGTCACTGCAAATGGCAAGCCCGGCGAGATTATCGACGACAAGCTCACCGTCGCCTGCAACAAGGGTGCATTGCGCCTTCTGCGTCTCCAGCGGGCGGGAAAATCTGCGATGACGGCAGACGAATTGTTGCGCGGGTTTCCGCTGTCACCTGGCGACATGCTGTCCTAATGCCCCGCTATCGCCTCACCATCGAATATGACGGTGGCCCTTTCGCCGGCTGGCAGCGGCAGGACAATGGACCGTCGGTGCAAGGCGCGCTCGAGGAGGCTATCTTCAAGCTGTCCTCCGAAATCGCCACCGTTACCGGCGCCGGCCGTACCGACGCCGGCGTGCACGCCTTCGCGCAGGTGGCGCATTTCGATCTGGTGAAAGACTTCGCGCCGGAGAAAGTGCGCGACGCGCTCAACCATTTCCTGCGTCCGGCGCCCGTGGCGGTGATCGAGGTGCAAATCGCCGCGTCCGATTTTCACGCCCGCTTCTCGGCCACCGCGCGGCATTATTTCTACCGCATCCTCACTCGCCGAGCGCCGCCGGCGCTGGAACGCGGCCATGTCTGGCATGTGGTGCGAGCGCTCGATGCCGAGGCGATGCAGGCGGGCGCGCGCGCGCTGATCGGGCAGCACGATTTCACCACCTTCCGCTCCTCTGAATGCCAGGCGAAATCGCCAGTGAAGACGCTCGACCGGCTGGAGGCGCGCCGCGCCGGCGACGAGATCCATATCGAAGCGCAGGCGCGCTCCTTCCTGCACAATCAGGTGCGCTCCATGGTGGGCAGCCTGAAACTGGTGGGCGAAGGCAAGTGGCGGCCGCGCGACATGGGCCGCGCGCTGGAGGCGAAGGATCGCTCGGCTTGCGGCCCCGTGGCGCCGCCGGATGGCCTCTACCTGGTGCGCGTGGATTACTGACCTAGTTGCTCCCCTCCCCCAGCGAGGGGAGGGGTTGGGGGTGGGGGGCGAGAAAAAGTTTGCACGCGGAGGCGCGGAGCCGCCGGAGCTAACTTTGTAAATCCACCAGCTCGACCGTCGCGGGATCGATGGCGCTGCCGAAAAAGATTTCGCCGACGCGGGCAAAGCGTTCCGGCGCATCGGTGACCAAAAAACGCGGCGTCGCAATCGGCCCGTCATTCGACAGATTTCTTTCGCTCAGCAGGCAGGCAACGGCTTCCGCCGTGGTGACGGCGCTGTCGACAATTGCGACGTTCGCACCGATTACGCGCTCGATTACTTGTTTGAGGACCGGAAAATGCGTGCAGCCGAGCACGAGACACTCGGGCCGATGAACTTGCTTCAGATTCATAGGGTCGAGATATATGGGAGGTGAAAAAATTGGATCCAAATAGTACCGCGCTATCGATTCCGGGATAGGGCCATCGACCAAGCCTTCTTCGGCCAGCGGTACAAAGAGAGGACAGGCTCTCTGAATCACGGAAGCACGCCAGCTTCGTACCTTGATTGCTCGCGCGTATGCGCCGCCCCTTACCGTTCCCTCCGTTGCAATCACGGCGATCAAACCATCTGCAGAAAACCGGCACGCCGCCTCGGCTCCCGGCTCAATCACCCCAATCACTGGTATGGGCGCAAAGGCCACTGCCAAATCCGGTACGGCGACGGCCGACGCCGTGTTGCAGGCGACCACCACCAGCTTCACGTCGCGCTCGACCAGAGCGCGCGAAGCCTGCAGCGCATAGCGGCGAACGGTCTCCGCGCTCTTGGTGCCGTAGGGCAGCCGCGCGGTGTCGCCCAGATAGACGAAGCTTTCGTTTGGCAAGCGCGCGGCGAGCGCCCGCATCACGGTCAGCCCGCCCATGCCCGAATCGAAGATGCCGATGGGCTTCCGGTTCATGCCGGCGGCGAGGCGAAATAGGCACCGAGGATCGCCTGATAGATATCGACGAGGCGGTGAATCTCCGAAAGCGGCATGCACTCGTCCGCCTTGTGCATGGTGGCCCCGGGAAGCCCGATCTCCGCCACCGGGCAATAGTCCTTGATGAAGCGCGCGTCCGACGTGCCGCCGCTGGTTGAGAGATGCGGAGCGGCGCCGGTCGCTTGCTCGATGGTCTTCGAGAGTAGCTCGATGAAGGGACCCGGCTGGGTAAGAAACGCAATACCGCCCACGCTGGAAGTGATGGCGATCTCGCTGCCGCTCTCCCGCGCCGCTTCCTGCGCCGCTCGCTCGAGGCGCCTGAGCAGCGTCTCCGGCGTGTGAAGGTCATTGAAGCGGATGTTGCAGGCGGCGCGCGCCTCCGCCGGCGACACGTTGGAGGCGGGATTGCCCACGTCGAAGGTGGTGAAGGCGAGCGTCGAGGGCTCGAAATGCGGCGTGCCGGAATCGAGCGGCTCGGTGGCCAGCCGCGACACCAGCGCCGCCAGGATGGGAATGGGATTGATCGCTCTATGCGGATAGGCGGTGTGGCCCTGCACCCCGCGCACGGCAAGCTCGACGCGCATGCTGCCGCGCCGCCCGATCTTGATGGTGTCGCAGGCATGCGCCGATGCCGTCGGCTCTCCCACCAGGCAATGGTCGATGCGCTCGCCATTGTCGCGCATCCATTCCAGCACACGCCTGGTGCCGTTGATGTTGACGCCTTCCTCGTCGCCGGTGATCAGCAGGCTGATGGAGCCGTTCGGCTTGCCGCTCTCAAGAAACCGCTCCGCCGCCGCGATGAAGGCGGCGATGGCGGATTTCATGTCGGCGGCACCGCGGCCGCAAAGCGTGCCGTCGCGGATTTCGGCGGCGAAGGGATCGCTGCGCCAGAGCCGCCTCTCGCCGGGCGGCACCACGTCGGTGTGGCCGGCGAAGCAGAAATTGGGCGCGGCATCGCCGATCCGGGCGTAGAGATTCTCCACTGGCGCGGTGCCGGGCGCCTCGAAGCGCAGGCGCCGGCAGGCAAAGCCGAGCGACTCCAGTGCGGCCGCCACAATCCCGATGGCGCCGGCATCCTCCGGCGTTACCGAAGGGCAGCGAATCAGAGCTTGCGCGAGCGCGACGGGATCGGCACCGGCCATGGCCTCGCGGTTTAGGCCGCGCCCTTGCAACGGTCAATTCGCGGCTTCCGGCTGGCTGGGCGGCCCCGTTCGTGACAGGATTTGCGTCCGATTCGTTCGGGGAGGGATGAAATGGGCAGGATCGACATGGGTCGCGTGCTTCTGGGCGGCATCGTGGCCGGTATCATCATCGACATTTTCGAGTATGTGCTGAACGGCATCGTGCTGGCCAACGACTGGACCAATGTCGCGGCGGCGCACAACCTGCCGATGATGGGGATGCACGAAATCATCGCCTTCAACATCATGGGACTGGTGATCGGCATCGCCGCGGTGTGGACCTATGCCGCGATCCGGCCGCGCTTCGGCGCCGGGCCGAAGACCGCCGTCTATGCCGCGCTGGTGGTCTGGGTGGTGGGCTATCTGCTGGCCGACGCCACACCGCTGATCATCGGGCTGTTCCCGATGTCGATGTTCGTGGCGCTGGTCGCCGTGGGGCTGGTCGAGATCATCGTCGCCACCGTCGCCGGCGCCTACTTCTACAACGAACCCGCCTAAGCCCGGTCTGCCAACGGATCTGGGCCGAAGCGATTGTCGCCGATCGTGCCACGCAGGCAATAGAGTTCGACGAACGCCCAGATTGAGACGGCAAGCGACGCGAGCATCAGGGCTACTCCGGCGGCAGACAGACCGCCGGGGTCCTGCCCGCTGTTCGGCGACATCGCCCCAGCCGACACGTCGAGCACGATGGGCAGGAGCCAAAACACCAGAAGCCAGGCCGCGCCCTTGTTTCGATCATGAAGGCGCTTCACGGTCAGGGCGATGCTGGCCACGACTATCGCAATCCCAACAATGGCACAGGCAACGAAGAACGCGATCGCCGCGGGACCTCCGGTCATGGCGGGGGCCAGGACATTATCCTCGGCCAGCAGCGCGGACATGCTGAATATGCCGGCGAACAGGATAAAGAAAGCAATCTCCACCAGAAATACGATCAGCACAAACAGCCAGAGCTTGGCGCGATTGATGCGTCCACTGAAGCTGAAAAGATATTCGGTCCAGTTCATGACATCCCCCGGTTGAGCGGCGACGATTATTCCGCATGACGATCGTCCAGGAAAGACCCCGGTGCGGCAGAATCTGCGAGAGCGCCGAGTCCGCGATCACCCAACGCGGGGCACGGGCGCGAACTCGCCTGGCTTGAGGTTCAGCCGCCCCACCGTCTCGTGCAAGATCGAGTCGATGGTCTTGACGTCCTCGTCGCACGCGCCCTTGGCGTCACGAAGGACCGTGCGGGCCCGTTCAGGATCGGACTCCGCGACGTAGTAATATTCATTCCGCGCTCGCCCGTCGTCGCCATGTACGGCCAGCCGAACGCGGTATCCGCCGGGGGCCAGGTCTTGATAGACTTTCTCGCCGCTTGGAAGCCTGACGACCGCGGGAAGCGGATCGGGACCGAAGCGATTGTCGCCCTCCGTTCCCCGCAGAAAACCCAACTCGACAATCGCCCATAGGGAGATTGCAAACGCCGCAAGGTCGCTTGCAGAAAAAAGATAGGCAAGAACACCGGCATTGGCTCCTGCCGTCGCCCGCAGGATGTCCATCCATGTCCAGGCCGCCGGGATACCGACAAACAGCCAGCCCCAGTCCCTGCCCTTGTTGCGATCATGCAACCGCCTCACCGAAACTGCGAGACTCGGCCAGAGGAGGGGAAGGGTCAGTACAGCCGGGATCAGCCTGACGGAAACGGCATTGTCTGGCGGCCGCGGAAATCCGACGGTGGATACGACCGCAATCCCCACCAGAAAGGCATAGGCGATGCTGATTCCGACGAAGAGCCAGTACTCGGAGCGAGGCGCACGTCCCTCGAAGCTGAAGAAAAAATCGCGATCCAGCATCCCCCGCCCCGCTTGCCGCGTTTAATCCCGCAGCAGGTCGTTGATCGAGGTCTTGGCGCGGGTGCGCTCGTCTACGCGCTTGACGATGACGGCGCAGTAGAGCGACGGATGTTCGGAACCTTGCGGCAGCGCGCCGGATACCACCACCGAATAGGGTGGCACCCGGCCGCGGAAGATCTCGCCGGTGGCGCGATCGACGATCTTGGTCGACGAGGTGAGATAGACGCCCATCGACAGCACGCTGCCTTCGCCCACGATGACGCC
>DATCOJ010000017.1:0-5246 GCA_036564785.1 Rhizomicrobium sp.
CCCTTCCGTCGCAGCACTCGCTTCGCTCGTGCGCGACACCTTCCCCCACAAGGGGGGAAGGGGAACGCGCGTACGTTTTGTTTCCTCGCATCTCCGGGTAGGTTTTACGTCTGCACGATGGAGCGGGCGCTTTCGACCACCTGCTTGGCGCCTTCGCCGTCGCCCTTGCGCATCGCCGCCATGTCGACCGGAACCTTCACGCCCGCCTGCACAGCGGTGCGCTCGCCGATCGCATCGAGCCAGCGCTGCAGATGCTCGAGCCCGTCGGTGGAGACGCCCGACCAGGGATGGGTGCGCACCCAGCACCAATTGGCGATGTCGGCGATGGAATAATCGCCGGCGAGATATTCGCTTTCGCCAAGCCGCCCGTTCAGCACCTCGAACAGCCGGCGCGATTCGTGCTGGTAGCGATCGATGGCGGGCTGAATCTTTTCGGGCCAGTAGCGGAAGAAGACATTGGCCTGCCCCATCATCGGGCCGATGCCGCCCATCTGGAACATCAGCCATTGAATGACGCGGCTGCGGCCCTTCACGTCGGTGGGCATCAGCTTGCCGGTCTTCTCCGCCAGATAGATGAGGATGGCGCCGGATTCGAAGACGGCGAAATTATCGAGATCGCGATCGACGATGGCGGGGATGCGGCCGTTGGGATTGATCCTGAGAAACTCGGGCGTCTTCTGTTCGCCCTTGGAGAGCGAGACGGCATGCACCTCATAGGGCAGCGAGAGCTCCTCCAGCGCCACCGAGGCCTTCCAGCCGTTGGGCGTGGACGAAGTGTAGAGATCGATCATGTGGGATTTCCTTTTGCGAAGGCGATGGCGTCGGCGGGAGCGCTCGAATCGAGGCTGGGCTCGGGATGGAGAACGGCGGATGCTGGAATGCCCTCGCCTCCTTCGCGGCGGCGCTCGATCTCCTGGCGCAGCTTGCGCTGGTGCGCTTCGTTGAGCGGATAGCCGAGCATGGTGACGAGACCGAGCGCGGCAAGGACGACCGGCAGCAGGATATTGAGCAGGCGCAGATTCTCGATGGCCTCGGGCGTGTTGTGAATGCGGGGATCGAAGCCCAGGAGCGCCAGGATGCCGAAGGCGATCGACACCGACCAGCCGATGCCGAGCTTGCTGGTCATCGACAGGAACGAATACATGATGCCGGCGCGCTCGGCGCCGTTCTCGTGGGTGTCGGCGTCGGCCACGTCGGCCATCATGGCGCGGATGAGGAAGGCGGGCGCCGCGTAGCTGGCGCCGCTGATGGCGATGACGATCAGCGCGACGAGCTTGTTGCCGGGCGGAATGAGGAACAGCAGCGGCCCGACCGCGATCATGTAGACATAGGCTGCGATCAGCGCGCGGTTCTTGCCGATGCGCTTGGCGAGCGCGATCCAGGCGGGCGCAAAGATCACGCCGCAGAGGAAATAGGCGAGCAGCAGGGTGCCGCCGAAATGCGGCAGCGCCAGCGGCAGCGCGGCGAAGTAGAGGAACATGGCGCCGCGGGCGCCCTGGTTGGTGGATTCGATCAGATCGACGGCCATGATGCGGCGGATGGCGCGATTTCGAAGCAGGAAGCGCAAGGTGGGGATGAGTCCGGCCTGGGTGTTGAGCTTGACCACGGGCTCGGGAACGATGGCGAGGCAGAGAACCACGCTGGGCAGCAGGGTGGCGATGGAAAAGATCGCCATTGCCATCACCTGCGAGGACAGCGGATAGCCCTTGGCCTCCAGCACCGCGGGCACGATCAGCACGCACATCATGCCGGCCACGGTCAGCGCCTGCGACCAGCCATAGATGCGGCTGCGCTCGTGATAGTCGCCGGAAATTTCGGCGCCCCAGGACAGATGCGGGATGATCACCGAGGACCAGCCGAGATACATGACGAACAGACAGAAGCAGACGTAAGGCACACTCACCTGCCCAACCGGCACGAAGGCGAGCCAGATGCCCACGACGAGGATCGGCGTGCCGATGGCCATCACCGGGCGGCGGCGGCCGAAGCGGGTGCGCCAGCGGTCGCTGACATAGCCGGCGATGGGATCGATGAAGATGTCGAGAATGCGCATGAGGCCGAAGATGGCGCCCACGATCGCGAGCCGTATGCCCACTTCCTTGGAGGCGTAGAAATTCGGCAGATGCACCACGATGGGCATGCCGAGCGCCGCCAGCGGAAAGCTCGGCAGCACATAGGCTACGATGATCTTCCAGGGCGTGCGCACTCCCGGCGGGACGGCGGACATGATCGCCGCGCTCCTAAGCCGCGCGAACCTTGCGGACGAAGGGGGCCTCCTCGTCGATCAGCACCTTGAACGAGGGCCGCGCATGCAGCCGCGAGACATAGTCGGCGAGATTGGGCCAGCGCGAGGCATCGATGCCTTCGCCGGCATGGGCAACGTTGACGAACATGGTGCCGACGGCGATGTCGGCGATGGTGAAGGCGTTGCCGACCAGGAACTGATTGTCGGCGATCTCCTTCTCGAGATAGGCGGCGATCGCCGGCATGTGGTCGCGCAGAGCCGCCTCGCAGACGCTTTCATCCGTCTGTGACCGGAGCATCTTCTTGACCACGCGCTCGAAGAACAGCGGCCGCACCAGATTGGAGGCGACCTGGGAGTCGGCATATTCCTCGAACCACAGGGCGCGAGCGCGGCCGTAGGGATCGCTCGGATAGAGCGGCGGGCTCGGATATTTGTGCTCCAGATAATCGCAGATGATTGAGGAATCGGCGAGGTGGTTGTCCGGCTCCGGCAGATCCGTATCGCGGAAGGCGGGGATGCGCTTCAAGGGACTGATCTCGGCGAATTCCGGCGGCGGCTGGAACGGATTGACGGGTTCGAGGCTGTAGGCGAGGCCCTTCTCGGCCAGCACCACCCGCACCTTGCGCACGAACGGCGAAATGCTTCCGCCATAGACGATCAAGGCCATCACCCGCCTCCCTTGTTTATCCCACCGCCGGGAAGCCTGTCAGAGTGCGAAGGGCTTGTCACGACACAAAAACCAACCGTCATATTTACGCCGGGGCTTCGACTTTCAGCTTGGGTGAGCGCTCGGGCGGCAGGCTGTCGTAGAGATCGGCGATCAGGTCGCTGCGGAGCGAGCGGTGCTTCGGATCGTCCCACAGATTCTCCCACTGCAGCGGATCGTTCCTCAGATCGTAGAGCTCGCCTTCGGAGCCGTCATATTTCACCCGCGTGGTGATGGCGGCGAATTGCGGCCAGGCTTCTTCGAGCCCATTGGGCTGGCCCGCGGTGGACGGCTCATAGCGCGTGAGCATGTAGCCGTCGCGGTAGATCGAGCGCAGATGAAAGCCGTAGCCGGGGAACTGGCTGTCCCATTCGCAGAGCGCACGCTGGCGCGAGCCGTCCTCGGAGTGCGGCAGCGGTTTGCCTTGCATCCATTCCGCCGGTGCGACACCGGCGATGGCGCAGAAGGTGGGCGCCAGATCGACCTGCTCCACCGGCTGCTCGACGCGCGCGGGCGCCACGTTCGCATTCGGCGCCGGACGCCAGATGAAGGGCAGCCGCATCAGAGCATCGACATGCCACGGCCCCTTGTAGACGAAGCCGAAATCGCCCTGCATCTCGCCATGATCGGTGGTGAAGATCACATCGGTATCGGCGTCCCAGCCGCGCGCCTTGACCTCGGCCATCACGCGCCCCACCGCCTCGTCGATTAGCTCGTTCATCACATGGACCTTGGCGTTGATCTCGCGGATGTTGTCGGGGCTGAGCTGCTGCGGCGTGAAGTTCATGGGGCCGCCCTCGATGTTGGCGAACTGGCCGTCATAGAAGGCGAGCCAATGCGCAGGCTTCTGCGCCAGCACCTTGCGGATGGCTTCGGGCGAGCCGGGATGGCCGGCCGGCAGCGGCAGGTCGCGCCAATCGCAGCGCCTGTTCTCGGCGGCGGGCGGGTCCCAGGGATGATGCGGGTCGGGAAAGCTGAGCCAGAGGAACCAGTCGTCCTCGCCGTCGAGTTGCTTCAGCCAATCCACCGCCAGACCGGCGAGCCAGTCGGTGTGATAGACCTCGCGCGGCACGGGATTGTTGGCGGTCTCCGGCGCCCCCGTGTCGCCGCCAGGTGCTGCGTTCAACAGCGGCGCGGAGATGTTGAAGAACTCGGGATGGTTCTTCTGCACCCAGCGGCCGTAATGCCCGGTGGGGTGGCCGCGGAAGCTGGTGATGTGCATGGCGTGAATGGCGTAGTCGAAGCCGCGCCAGGGACCGAAATCCCCCTCCATCTGGCGCCGGTTCTCGCGCCATTTTCCTGTGAGATCGAAGCCGGGCTCGAAATGCGCCTTGCCGATCAGCGCGGTCTTGTAGCCGCACCTGTCCTTCAGATAGCGCGCCACGCTGGGCGCCTCTTCCGGCAGCGGCACGCCGTTGGCGAAGACGCCATGCGTGCGCACGTATTGCCCCGTCAGCATGGTGGAGCGCGCCGGCATGCAGACGGTGTTCTGATTGTAGGCGCGGGCATAGTTGATGCCGCCGCGGGCCAGCGCATCGATGTTGGGCGTGCGGCAGAACTTGTTGCCGTTGCAGCCCAGCGAATCGTAGCGCTGCTGGTCGGTGGTGATGAGGAGGATCTTGCGGCCCATGCGTCAGACTTCCAATGGCGATGTGTTCGTCTCAAGGAAGAAGATGGCACGTGGAGCCGCGCCGTGATAGTTGGTCATTATTCTTGAATGGGGCTCGGATGACGCTTGCCATCGATCTGTTCTGGTCGTTCCGCAGTCCCTATTCCTATCTGGCGACGCCGCGGCTGGCGGCGATGGAGCGCGAATACGACCTCGCGGTGAATGTGCGCCCGGTCTATCCGCTGGCGGTGCGCTCGGGCGAGTTCTTCTCCCAGGTCAATCCGTTGTGGATTCCCTACCTGATGCGCGACACCTATCGGTTGTCGCAGATGCTGGGGATGCCGTACCGCTGGCCGCGGCCCGATCCGGTGGTGGTCGATCCGGCGACGCGCGCCGCCACGCCCAACCAGCCTTACATTCACCGCTTGACGCGATTGGGCTGCGCAGCAGCCGAAGCGGGCCGTGGACTCGCCTTCCTCGAAGAAGTGAGCCGGACGATCTGGTCGGGCGAAATCGACAATTGGCACGAGGGCGATCATCTGGCCAAGGCGGCGGCTCGCGCCGGCCTCGATCTTGCCCAACTTGACGCCAGGGTTTCGGCCAAGCCGGACAAATACGAAGCGATCATCCAGGAAAACCAGAAGGCGCATCGCGAGGCGGGCCACTGGGGCGTGCCGACCATGGCG
>DATCOJ010000018.1:0-1582 GCA_036564785.1 Rhizomicrobium sp.
CACTAATATCGTTCATAGTGGCGGCTTCCAGTCCCACAGTCAGAATCTCCCTAATGCCGAGCGTACCTCCTAGGGAAACACTGAAATAAGGCGCATTTCCGCCGCTCGCATCGGGTAGAATCTGCCGCGGGGATGGGGGACCAAGGGGCAGGACGATGCAGCGGCAGGGGAGCTTTTCGCAGGCGGAATATGCCGGCAAGAAGAAGCAGACGCGGCGCGACAAGTTTTTGGCCGAGATGGAGCAGGTGGTGCCGTGGCCGCGGCTGGTGGAGCGTCTGCGGCCCTTTTACCCGAAGGGTGAGCGCGGCCGGCCGCCGATCGGGCTGGAGCGGATGCTGCGGATTTACTTCTTGCAGCAGTGGTACGGACTGGCCGACGAGGCGCTGGAGGATGCGCTCTACGACAGCCAGGCGTTGCGCGGTTTTGCCAGCATCGATCTGGCGGTCGCGTCGGTTCCGGACGCGACGACGCTGTTGAACTTCCGCCATTGGCTGGAGCAGCACGAACTGACCAAAGTGTTGTTCGACGAAGTGGGCGCGATGCTGGAGGAGCGCGGTCTGCTGATGCGCCAGGGCACAATCGTCGATGCGACGATCATCGCCGCCCCGCCCTCGACCAAGAACAAGGAGAAGAGCCGCGATCCAGAGATGCACCAGACCAAGAAGGGCAACCAGTGGCACTTCGGGATGAAGGCGCATATCGGGGTGGATGTCGCCTCGGGGGTGGTGCACACGGTCACGGGCACGGCCGCCAACGAAGCTGACATCAACCAGATGGCGGCGGTGCTGCATGGCCGGGAGGAGGCAGTCTTCGCCGATGCCGGCTATACCGGAGCCGACAAGCGGCCGGAACATGAGGACCGCGATGTTTCCTGGAACATCACGATCAAGCGCAGCATCATCAAGGCATTGCCCAAAGGGCTGCGGGACTTGGCGGAGCCGGTGGAGCGGGCGCTGTCGCAGGTGCGGGCCTGGGTCGAGCACCCGTTCCACATCGTCAAGAACCTGTTCCGCCATAAGAAGCTGCGCTACCGCGGCCTGGCCAAGAACACCGCGCAACTGCACACCCTGTTCGCCTTGGCCAACTTGGTGATCGCCAAGAAAACCCTGCTCGCGCAACCCCGGGCCTGATCACGCCCGGAGTCTGTCTTGATCCCGGAAACAGCACAAGTAGGCCACAGTACAGCCCCGGTTCTCGCCAACAAAGGCCGTTACCAGGCAAGCCGCCGTCGCAAATTATGCCTCGGACGCCAAACCGTCGCCTACGCCGTCATTGTTCGGCGTTTCCCTAGGTGCGATAACTGTCTACAGGCAGGAGGTACGGCCGTTCACTGCAAAGGAGATTGCACTCCTGAAGAGCTTCGCCGCGCAGGCCGTCATCGCGATGGACAATGCGCGGCTGCTCGACGAGATCCGCCAGCGGCAGGCCGAGCTGCGCGTCACCTTCGACAACATGGGCGATGGCGTCGTCATGTTCGACACCGAGGCGCGGCTTACCGCGTGGAACCGCAATTTCCAGGAGATGCTCGAGCTGCCGGACGCCTTCTTCGCGGGGCGGCCGAGCTGGGCCGAGTATTTCCGCT
>DATCOJ010000019.1:0-6513 GCA_036564785.1 Rhizomicrobium sp.
ACGGTGCGCGTGCTGTAGGATCGCCTGAAGCACATCACCACCCCGATGACCCTGTCGATCATCGGCTGCGTGGTGAACGGCCCGGGCGAGGCGCGGGAGACCGATCTGGGCTTCACCGGCGGCGGCGCGGGCGGCAGCGCCGGCATGATCTATCTGGACGGCAAGCCGGCCTACAAGCTCGAGAACACCAAGCTTGTCGACCACGTGGTCGCGCTGTGCGAGAAGCGCGCCGCCGAGATCGAGGCCGCCCGCGGCAAAACCCTCGAACCGGCGCAGTAGCGATGAGCATCACCGGATCGACCTCCCCGCAAGGGAGAGGTAAAGCTTTCCCATGATCTCCGAATCCACCTTGACCAAACTGGTCGACCGCTTCGCATCGGTGGAGGCGGAGCTTGCCTCGGGCAAGGCAGGCGGTGGCGGAGCCTTCGCCAAGCTGTCGAAGGAGCACGCCGAACTGGCGCCGCTGGTGTCCGCGGTCGAGGCCTATCGCACGGCCCGCACCCAGATGCAGGAGGCGGAGGCCCTGGCCAACGATCCGTCCAGCGATTCCGAAATGCGCCACCTGGCGCAGGAGGAACAGGCTTCGCTCAAGGAGCGCGTGGCCCAGCTGGAGCATGACTTGCAGATTCAGCTGCTGCCGAAAGATGCGGCGGATTCCTCGTCGGCCATCGTGGAAATCCGCGCCGGCACCGGCGGCGACGAGGCCGCGCTGTTCGCCGGCGAGCTGCTGCGCATGTACCAGCGCTACGCCCAGCTTCAGGGCTGGCGCACCGAGCTGATGTCGCTGACCGAAAGCGATCTCGGCGGCGTCAAGGACGCGGTGCTGGAAGTCGTGGGCCAGGGCGCCTTCGCCAAGCTCAAATTCGAATCCGGCGTCCACCGGGTGCAGCGCGTGCCGGTGACCGAAGCCGGCGGCCGCATCCACACTTCCGCGGCGACGGTGGCGGTGCTGCCGGAGGCCGAGGACGTCGACGTCCAGATCGACGAACGGGATCTGCGCATCGACGTCTATCGCGCGCAAGGCGCCGGCGGCCAGCACGTCAACAAGACGGAAAGTGCGGTGCGCATTACCCATCTTCCGACCGGCATCGCGGTGGCGCAGCAGACGGAGAAATCCCAGCACAAGAACAAGGCCCATGCCATGAAGCTGCTCAAGGCCAAGCTCTACGAGATCGAGCGGCAGCGGGTGGACAGCGCACGCGCTTCCGAGCGCAAGAGCCTGATCGGCTCGGGCGACCGCTCCGAGCGCATCCGCACCTACAATTTCCCCCAAGGCCGCGTCACCGACCACCGCATCAACCTGACGCTCCACAAGCTCGACCGCATCCTGGCCGGCGACGAGCTGGGCGATATCGTGGATGCGCTGGTCGCCGAGGATCAGGCCAACCGCCTGGCGGCCATGGAAGCCGACGAGCTCGCATGAGTTCGATTGCCGAGGCGCTGAAACGGGCAGCCACGAGGCTGGCCGCGACAGGGATCGAATCCGCGCGACTGGATGCGCGAGTGCTGCTGGCCCATGTGCTCGGTCTTTCCTCCAACGAGGTTGCACTGTCGCGACAGGAACTGACGGCGGAACAACAGGACGCGTTCGAAGCGCTGGTGGCGCGCCGGGCCGCGAAAGAGCCAGTGGCCTACATTGTCGGCATCAAGGAATTTCACGGATTGGAATTCGAGGTGGGTCCGGGCGTTCTCGTCCCGCGTCCCGATTCCGAGACGCTGGTCGAGCAGGCCATGCGCGAATTCCCCGACCGTAACGCAGCGCTTCGCGTTCTCGATCTCGGCACCGGCACCGGTTGTCTGCTCCTGTCCTTCCTCGCCGCCTATCCGAACGCCACAGGACTTGGGATCGATCGCTCGGCAGCGGCCCTGGAATGGGCGAACCGGAACGTGCGGAGGCTCAGACTGGAAAGGCGTGCGCAACTCGCGCGCCTCGATTGGAGCGAACTGCCGCCCCGCGCATACGACGTGGTCTTCGCCAACCCACCCTACGTCGCGTCAGCGGATTTGAACGCAGGGGACGATCTCAACCATGAGCCGCAAGCAGCCCTGGACGGCGGGTCCGACGGCCTCTCGGCTTATCGCTCGATCGCTCCCCTGCTCCCGACCCTGCTCTCGCCCGGTGGCAAGGCCTTCCTGGAAATCGGCGCCGGACAGGGTCCATCAATTGCTAAGGTTCTGGAGGCCCATGACCTGAAGGTTCTCCGGATTGCCGAGGATCTCGCCGGCATTCCGCGCTGCGTCGTGGCGGCCCGTTAGGATTTCCGGCAAAAAGGGGTTGGAAAACCGGTCGCGAGTCGCTAGGTTCCGGCTTCGGGGAACGAGGGAACCCCAGACCGAGGCAGCCGGTATTAGGCCGGGGCTTCTAGGTCAGGCTGCGGGGGCGGCCAAGGCGCCTGTATGCGCCGGTCCCAGATACGAAAGACGAGCGCGAGCGCTCCAATGCAAACAATGACGCGCATTCTGGCGCGACGGCAGCCGGAAACACCATACGCCGCGAGTCCATCGGATTCGCGCGCAACGAGGAACACAGGAAGGGGCATACGTGACACGATCGCGCCAGCGCGGCCGCCGGCCGCAGCAGTCCACCCACACCCACAATCCCAACCGGACCTTCGATTCCAGCGGTCCGGAGATCAAGATTCGCGGCTCCGCCGCGCATGTCTATGAGAAGTATCTGCAGCTCGCGCGCGACGCCAATTCCGCCGGTGACCGCATTCAGGCTGAGAATTATCTCCAGCACGCCGAGCACTACTACCGCATCATGGACGCCAACCAGGTCCAGTATCAGCAGCAACAGCAGCAGCAGCCGCAGCAGGCCTACCAGGGCCAGAACCGCGGGCCCAATCCGCAATACAATGGCGGCAATGGGCGGGCGCCGAATCAAGGCGGAGACGGCTTGCCGCAGCCCGGCAGCGGACCGTCCTTCTCGCTGACCGAGTCCCAGCCGATGGACGAGGACGCGGACGAAGCCGACCGGGCCTGACGCCACAAGGGGTGGCCTACGCCCTTGTACCGTCCCGATTTCATGACACATATAGGCCAAGGCTGCGGCGCTCATTTGAGGCCGCTGCCCGTTGTCATGGGGACGCGATTGCACCCGCTCCGGGGGACATGATCGTGTGCCGGAAAGGCCGCCATGGATATCGAGAAATTCACCGAACGCGCACGGGGCTTTATCCAATCTGCCCAAGGGCTTGCGCTGCGTTCCAACCACCAATACTTCAAGCCCGAGCACCTGCTGAAGGTGCTGCTGGACGACGACGAGGGACTGGCCGCGCGGCTGATCCGGGCCGCCGGCGGCAGGCCCGAACAGGCGCTCAGCGAAACCGAGATAGCGCTGGGCAAAATGCCGCGCGTCGAAGGCTCCGGCTCCGGTCAGGTCTATCTGGCACCGGAAACCGCGCGCCTGCTCGACTCGGCGCAGGAGGCCGCGAAGAAAGCGGGCGACTCCTTCGTCACCGCCGAACTCCTGCTACTGACGCTCGCCATGGCGCAAGGCACCGATGCCGGGCGCATCCTGCGCGATGCCGGCGTGACGCCGCAGACTCTCAACGCCGCGATCAAGGACCTGCGCCAGGGCCGCACCGCCGATTCCGCGACCGCCGAAAACAGCTATGACGCGCTCAAGAAATACGCCCGCGACCTGACGGAACTGGCACGCAGTGGCAAGCTCGATCCCGTCATCGGCCGCGACGAGGAAATCCGCCGCACCATTCAGGTGCTGTCCCGCCGCACCAAGAACAATCCGGTGCTGATCGGCGAACCGGGCGTGGGCAAAACCGCTATTGCCGAGGGCCTGGCCTTACGTATCGTCAATGGCGACGTGCCGGAGTCCCTGCGCGACAAGCGTCTGATGGCGCTCGACATGGGCTCGCTGATCGCCGGCGCCAAGTTTCGCGGCGAGTTCGAGGAGCGGCTGAAGGCGGTCTTGACCGAGATCACCACGGCGCAGGGCAAGATCATTCTCTTCATCGACGAGATGCATACCCTCGTCGGCGCCGGCAAGGCAGAAGGCGCCATGGACGCCTCCAACCTGTTGAAGCCGGCGCTCGCCCGCGGCGAGCTGCATTGCGTCGGCGCCACCACGCTCGACGAATACCGCAAGCACGTGGAGAAGGATGCGGCACTGGCCCGCCGCTTCCAGCCGGTGTTCGTCTCCGAGCCCACGGTGGAGGACACCATCTCCATCCTGCGGGGCCTGAAGGAAAAGTACGAAGTGCATCACGGCGTGCGCATCACCGATGCCGCCATCGTGGCCGCCGCCACGCTGTCGAACCGCTACATCGCGGATCGCTTCCTGCCGGACAAGGCCATCGACCTGATGGACGAAGCGGCCAGCCGTTTGCGCATGCAGGTCGATTCCAAGCCCGAAGAGCTGGACGAGCTCGATCGCCGCATCATGCAGCTCAAGATCGAGCGCGAGGCGCTGAGGAAGGAGACCGACAAGGCCTCCCGCGACCGCCTGGCCGCGCTGGAAAGCGAGCTGGCGGAGCTGGAAGAGAAGTCCGCAGCCATGACGGCGCGCTGGCAGGAAGAGAAGAAATCCGTCCAGAACGTGCAGAGCCTGAAGGAAAAGCTTGACGCGGCGCGCATGGAGCTCGACGCAGTGCAGCGCCGCGGCAACCTCGCGCGCGCCGGCGAACTCGCCTATGGCGTGATCCCCCAGCTGGAAAAGCAGCTGCGCGACATCGAGAGCAAGGAGTCGACCGCGCTGGTGCACGAGGCGGTGACGCCGGAGAACATCGCCCAGGTGGTGTCGCGCTGGACCGGCATTCCCGTCGACAAGATGTTGGAAGGCGAGCGTGACAAGCTTCTGCACATGGAGTCCTCGCTCGAGAAGCGCGTGGTCGGCCAGCACGAGGCCGTGCGGGCGATCTCCAACGCGGTTCGCCGCGCCCGCGCCGGACTGCAGGATCCCAACCGCCCTATCGGCTCGTTCCTGTTTCTAGGCCCCACCGGCGTCGGCAAGACGGAGCTCACCAAGGCGCTGGCCGAATTCCTGTTCGACGACGACACCGCCATGGTGCGCATCGACATGAGCGAGTTCATGGAAAAGCATTCGGTGGCACGGCTGATCGGCGCCCCGCCCGGCTATGTCGGCTACGAAGAAGGCGGCACGCTGACCGAAGCCGTGCGTCGGCGTCCCTATCAGGTGATCCTGTTCGACGAGGTCGAGAAGGCGCACCACGACGTCTTCAATGTGCTGCTACAGGTGCTCGACGACGGCCGGCTGACCGACGGGCAAGGCCGCACCGTCGACTTCCGCAACACCGTCATCATCCTGACCTCCAATCTCGGCACCGAGCTGATGTCCGGCGAGGAGTCGCCGGCCGTCCGGGCGCAGGTGATGGCAGCGGTGCGGCAGCACTTCCGTCCCGAGTTCCTCAACCGGCTGGACGAAATCATCCTGTTCCACCGCCTGTCGCGCTCCAACATGGACAAGATCGTGGACATCCAGATCGGCCGGCTGCAGAAGCTGCTCGCCGACCGCAAGATCGAGCTCGCGCTCGACGGCAAGGCGCGCGAATGGCTGGCGCAGGCCGGCTACGATCCGGTCTATGGGGCGCGGCCGCTGAAGCGGGTGATCCAGCGGCGGCTGCAGGATCCTCTGGCTGAGCTGCTGCTGCAAGGCAAGATCGGCGACGGCGCCAAAGTGAAGGTGAGCGCCGGCAAGAACGGCCTCATCGTCAACGGCCAGGAGTTCGCCGCTTCCGGCGACGAGCTCGATGTGGAGCAGGTCCCCAGCCGCGCGGTTCACTAGACCGCACGGGTTGGTTCGGCCAATCTGCCTTTCCGTGGCGGAAGGGGCGACGGCATGAACGACGTGCTGGCCGATAACCGCGCCGAGGTCTTCGACCGAACATTTTGGCAGGCGTTGGCGCCGCAGTTTCATATCGAGAGCGCAGAATTCCTGCGGCGGCGCGAAGCGCGGTTCGAGGGCGCGATTGTCGAGCGCGGCGCCGAGGCGCTAGCGCGCGAAGGCTACGCCCAATTCTGCGGCCTCGATCTCGAGATGGACATCGGGGCGATGGCGGCGCTGGCGCGGCGGCTTTCGGCGGAGAAGCTGCATCCCATCTTCGCCTTCGTCTATGACGAATACTGGCGGCCGTATTTCACGCTGGACCCGCTCTACCATCGCCTGCTCGGTGACTACGTGTTTCTGCCGAATTTCTGGGCCTGGAATGTCGATCCCAGGAAAGGCGAATCCGGCTGGGGGCCGCATCGCGACGTGGGACATGCGGCGCTGCTCCCCGACGGCTCGCCCAAATCGCTCACCACCTGGATCGCGCTCAGCGAGGCCACGCTGCTGAACGGCTGCCTCCATATGGTGCCGCGACACGCCGATCCCACCTACGGCACGCCCAACGACGTCAACTGGCGCTTTGCCGAGTCGAGCGTGCGCCCGCTGCCCGCTGCTCCCGGCGACGTGCTGATGTGGAACCAGGCGGTGGTGCATTGGGGCGGCGCCAGTTCGCCCGCGGCGGCGCAGTCCCGCGTCAGCCTGTCGCTGGA
>DATCOJ010000020.1:0-6932 GCA_036564785.1 Rhizomicrobium sp.
CTCCTACACTGGCCAATACCTCAAGCCGCTGCTGAAGGGGCGAACGCCCGACCGCATCGCGCCATCGCGCAAACTTAGGGCGGCGGAGTAGCGCGTGACTACGAACTTGCGCGCGTCGGTGACCGGCTATCGGCACCCCAGCTGCTATGCGAACGACGACAGCAATTGTTCGACAAAAATATCGAAGGAGCACTTTTTGTCGGCAGCGCTACTGCGCCGGCTACAACAGAATAAGAAGGTCAAAGTGGCGGGATTGAGTTGGCAGGAGCCGAAAACCTTCGGCTTATTTCCAATCGGTTCATTGGGTGCAAATATTCTTTGCCGAGATCACAATGGCGCTCTCAGCAGCCTTGATGATTCGATTTTGCGATTTGTAGATGCGATTCACGCAATCGATCAGGAGCCCCATTCTCGAAGAGAGTGTTTCTCTGGAGCCGACATCGAACGCTGGATGCTGAAATATCTTGTTGGGCTGACTTGTTCTGGAAACACAAGGGGTATCCTGGAGCCGTACTGGATAGACATCCTATTCGGACGATCTGAATGGCGCGAGGGCTCTGGTTTGTATTTCGCAGTTGATGGTGCAGGTCCGTCCTACCACACAGATAGTTTCCTCGTAGAAACAATAAAATGCGCAGACGGAATTGTTCGCGGAGCTCGCTTCTTCTTGCAGGGCTTGCCGTTCAATCTCATTCTCGGCAAGCCTGGGACTCCCGATGCGTTTGGCGTTTGGCGTCCTCGAGGTATGATTTTCAAACGTCCCGAGTCTGAAAGCCGGGTTGAATTCAAGTGGGCATCTGCATGCGGGGAAACCGCCGTGATTCTAGATCGCATCGGAACCTACAATGGCCCTCCACCGGTGTGGCACGAGTGGGAGCGCAATGGCTGATTTTTGCTGGTGACCATCTAGGTTAATTCTATCAGTCGCTCCCCCGCCTCAATTGCCGCAACTATCTCCGGCAGCGACGCCCTCAGCGCGCGCTCCAGTTTGGCGTTGGTGAGATTGCCCAGCCGCAGCCAGACCACTGCCGGGCCCGTCTCGCTGCGCAAGCACATCGCGGCGAAATCGGAGTCCTTGGTTAGGATGATTGCGCCGGTTCGTGCGGCGTGACTCCAGATCTGGACGTCGGGTTTCGCCAGCAGTCCCAGATCGAGCACATGATCGGCGTCGTGGCCCGCGCGACGCAGCATGCGCGCCAGCCGCGGCGGAAGCTGTGCGTCGATGAGAAAACGCAACTAGCCCGTCCGGATGACGCGGTGGTTCACGGCGCCGGCGGCATAGGCAAGCGCCGCGTCTATATCCGCGGACTCGAGATAGGGATAGTCCTTCAGAATCCGCTCGCGCTTTTCGCCCGCCGCCAGCAGGCCCACCACGTCGCTGACGCGGATTCGCATGCCGCGGATGCAGGGTCGTCCGCCGCACACTTCGGGATCGACCGTGATCCGCGCGCGCGACGCAGCGGGAAGCTGCTCGTAGGGCGCGGCATCCTCCGCGAAGCCGAAGCCGCTCTCCGCGTCGTGCGGCCGGTTACCGATCCCAATGAGCTTCGCCACCGGCTCGTCGTCACGGGCGATGACGATCTCCTCACCCGCTTCGGCCCGGGCGATCAGCCGCGAAAGATTCGTCTTGGCATCGTGGATCTTGATGGTGCGCATGTTAGCTAACACGTTAGCTAATCACTGAGCGACCCGTCAAGAGGCTGGCGGCGCGGCGGGTTCGTGCATTGCCGCCGTGGCGGCGAGCGCGCCGGCGGGATCGAGCGGCGGCGCTTGCGGTGGTTCTACATGCGCTTCGGCCGGGCTGCCAGTGCCATCGGCTTTCGGCGGTTGCTCGTCAGCAACCGGCACGGCGGGTTCCAACGGCGTCACGGTTGCGCCGGACGTCGCGGTGTGAGGGGCCGGTGCGGAGGGTTCTTCGGGCAGCGCTGCCGGCAGTGGGGCGGCCTCAGCGGCGTGCGCGGTGGCCACTTCGGCGGATTCGGGAACGGCAGCGGCGACCGCGTGATCGGCAGTCGATACGGCCGGTTCGACCACCGGAGTCGCAGCGGCGGTTCCCGGGTAGCCGACCATGGCCAGGGGCAGCGGAATCTCCGCGATCGGCTCGATCGGCGGACTGATATTCGAAACCGCCGCCCTCTCCGCAACCGGGTCATTGGAATAGGGTTCGGACGCGGGATGGGCGGCATAGGCGAAGGCGGGCTGTTGTGTCCAAACGGGCTCGACCGCGGAGGTTTCGGTAGCGGCTTCTTCCGCCGCTTCACCCATCACCGCTTGATACGCGCACGCCGAAGCGCCGGCGAACAGCGCCTGAACCAGCACCAGGGCTACGGCCGCAACCGCTGCAAAGGCGTCCGCGCGGTCGTAGAGATATTGATAGCGCACAGGGTCCTGAGAGCCGGGAAGCGCGGCGGACAGCAGACCGTGCAGCGAGGTTCCAAGCCACAGCGACACGCCTGCCGCCAGCAGAGCGCCGAGCGGCACGGCGATCGCGACAGTGACGGCCATCAGGCGCCAGGAATTGCCCCGGCTCGCGAGCCAGGCGGCAAGCAGCCCCGAGGGTTGCTCGCTCGCCGCGGCCGGCGCTTGCAGGAATCCGAAGCGAGCGGACAGGAAGACGAATCCGGCAACGATGGCCGCTGCAGAGGCGACGTCGAGCAAAGCGGAAATGCTGACGCCCTGCCAAAGCTCCGGCAGCCGCGCCTCCGCTGCGGTCACGGCCATGCCAAGAGAAACGGTCGACACGACAAGCCAAGCCAGCAGCACCGCATAGAGCAGCGTGAGACTCACGAACAGCCGCGCCTGGCGCCGCCCGAAAACGAAATAGGCCGCCACCCGCTCGTCGCCCTGGCCCAGCGCCTGCCTCGTCAAAGGAACGGCGATGGCCGCGCCCAGGAGCGCCGTCGTCACAACAAGGCCGAGGAAATCGAGCCGCGCGAAATCGTTGAGCGCGCCGTGCGCCGGCCGCACCGACACGAGCATCGCCGTCGCCAGCCGCTTCAGCCAGAAGCCGCAGGCCAGCGCGTAGAAGACGGCCGGCAGCCAAGCGAGACCGAGGATCGTCAGGGGTTCGCGGAACACAAAGCCGTAGCCGCGCTCGATGCTCTGGCCGACCGGAACTCGCATGCAAACCCCCACTCTATTTTTTTCTACTCTAACCCGGCCGGCCGCTGCCGGTGCATGAAACTGTTGCGAACCCGCCTCGTCAGGACTCTCCCTGAGGTTTCGGCGGTGGAACCTGCGCGCGGTAGGCAAAGGCCGAGGCGCCCAGGCTCAGGCCGATGCTGAACGGCGCCAGGATCAGGCTTAAGCCCAGATAGACCGGCATGTGCTGGCCCAGCAGCGCGAAGCGCTCGCCTATGGCGCGGCCGGCGGCTTCGGCGCCTTCCGGCAGCGGCGCAAACAGCGGCGCGCCGATGATCGCAGCGATGCCGACGGCATGAACCACCATCAGCGGCAGGAAAATCGCCAGGAGCAGCGCAAAGATGCGCCAGAAATTGCCCTGGGTCAGGATCCAGCCCCGCGACAGGCTGATCTGCCCTTCCGCCACCGTCACCGGCACGACGAGAAAGCCGAGCCTGACGATGATGTAGATGAAGGCAAGCAGCGCGGCGAGAATGGCGAGCGCCAGGATCGCCGCTCCCGCCTTGCCGATCATCGCCATGGCAACGCCGAGGATGGCGCTCAGGATGCCGATGCCGAAGGCCATGCCGATGACGACGAGCGCAAAGAGGACGATGGCGCCAAAGACGCGCAATTCCGGTGCGCCCAGGGCGAAATGCACGATGGCGGCTTCCTGCCGCAGGCCCAGCGCCAGCCGCGTCACCGGCACGTAGATAATGGAATAGAGGAGTGCTGCGAGCAGCGAAGTGCCCATGCCCTCCAGCGCCTGCCGCCCGGCGATGGTGGCGTTCTCCGGCTCGGCCATGGGATTGCCGCCCATGGCGTAGGGCAGGAACTGCAGCACGGCGATCAGCACCAACGCCAGCCAGGCGAAGCCGATGATCGCGCCCAAATGCCCGAAGGTGAAACTGTAGGCATAGGCGATCGTCTTGCCGACCGGAATCTTCTTCATGCCGCCGCCTCGCTCGTAGGTGCCACCACCACACCGCTCTCCGGTACCTCCGCGCGGTAGGCCGACGCCACGGCCCCGTTCCACACCCCCATGGTCAGGACGCGTTGGACCAGCGCAATCGCAATCAGCAGCGGCAGCGCCGGAGTCATGTGCTGCAACATGAAGTTCGCGATTTCCTTCGGATCATGGGTGTGCGGGAATTCCGGCCATGGAATGAAGCCTTCGACGATGTTCATCAGAATCCCGAACGCGAAAGCGATCGGGATCACGATCGCGATGGCGACGATGAAGATGCGCCAGAAATTGCCGCCGCCCAGTTCCCAGGAGCGGCCGATGCCGATGCGCTCCTCCGCCACCACCACGGCGGGCAGAAAGAAGATGAGCCGTACAATGATGTAGACGGCGGCGCAGAAGGCGATGACGGCGGCCACACCGATCAAAGCATAGCGACCGTTGCCCTGAATGAACGATGCCGACAGCGCCGCGACGATGCCGACCGCAATCGCCAGGCAGGCAATCAGCGCAACCGAGATCAGCCAGACGAGTACGAATGCACCCAGCATGCGCCAGACCGCATTGCCGAGCGACAGGTAGACGAAGGTCGGTCCCTTGCTGAAGCCGAGCGCCTTGCGCATGACTCCCACTTCCACCATCGCCGTCACCAGGAACGAGGCAAGCCAGAACAGACCGAGGTATCCCGACATGGCGTGCAGCGATTGGAACACCTTGGGATCGAAGGTATGGGTCTCGCCCATTTGCCGCAGGGCCGGCAGGAAGCGGGTGGCGAAATCGCCCAAGAGGAAGACGGCGAGGATTCCCAACAAAAGATAGGGGAGCCACACCACGCCCAGCACGGCAAAGAACTTTCGGAAGCCGAAACTGTAGCCGTCCTCGATAGTCCGCCCGACTGGAATCTGCATGCTCGCCCCCACTTGCCCCGACGCTCGAAGCTTAAGCCTTGTCCCTCGCCAGCCGCAATCGCGGGGGGCGCAAATGGAACGGAGCCGCCGGCCGATGAGGGCCCAGTGACACACTGTCAGGGCCTCGTTAAGGTTGCCGCCCAAAAGGGCACTGGGGTCGGGAATGCCAGTCAGCGATTATGCCGAACACGATGGGGTCGGCCTGGCCGAACTTGTCGCCAAGAAGAAGGTCAAGCCCAGCGAGTTGGTCGAAGAGGCCATCACCCGGGCGGAACGCGTCAATCAAAAGTTGAACGCGATCGTCTTCACCGACTACGAAAGCGCCCGCGGCACCGCCCGCAGCCGCCTGCCCAAGGGCCCGTTGAGCGGCGTGCCGTTCTTCCTCAAAGATATATTCGCCTTCGCCGAAGGCATGCCGACCCGTCAGGCCTGCCGCTTCATTCCAGCCACCCCCTCCGATCATGACTCGCTGTTGACTGCACGCTTCAAGGCCGCGGGCTTGATCGCGCTGGGCAAGACCAATGTGCCGGAGTTCGGCCTGGTGCCCACCACGGAATCGAAGCTTTACGGTCCGGCGCGCAATCCGTGGAATCCCGACTACTCGACCGGCGGCTCTTCCGGCGGCTCGGCGGCGCTCGTCGCGGCCGGCGTGGTGCCGCTGGCGCATGCTAATGACGGCGGCGGCTCCATCCGTATTCCGGCCTCGTGCTGCGGACTTGTCGGGCTGAAGCCGACGCGCGGACGCGTGAGCTATGCGCCGGACTTCGGAGACATTGTCGATGGGCTGGCGATTGACCTGGTGGTCTCTCGCAGCGTGCGCGACACCGCCGCCGCGCTCGATGCGGTCGCCGGCAACGTCGCGGGCGATCCCTACTGGGCACCCGAGCCTCCACCGTCCTATCTCGACGGCATGAAGCGCAAGGCGAAGCGTTTGCGCATCGCCTTCGCCACCAAGAAGCTCGACGGCCGCGGACTGCATGAGGATTGCGTCGCCGCGGTGAAGGCTGCCGCGCGCCTCTGCGCGGAGCAGGGACACGACGTGGAGGAAGCTTCGCCCGATCTCGATCAAGCCATGTTGATCCCGGCCTTCATGGCATTTTGGAGCGCCAACCTGGCGGCAGGGATCGATTTCGTGGCGCAGATGACCGGCCAAATCGCCACGGCCGACAAGTTCGAGGGCCTCACCTGGGGACTCTATGAAGTCGGCAAGCAGGTGAGCGCCAGCCAGTATCTTCTGGCCAAGGGCGCCATGCAGCAGGCCGCGCGCAGCGCCGCGCGCTTCCATCAAACTTACGACATGTGGCTGACGCCGACCTTGGGCACGCCGCCGGTCAAGCTCGGCACCTTCAACATGGACGAGCGCGATCCGCAGAAATCCTTCGCGCCGCTGATCGACTACGTGCCGTTTACGGCGATGCAGAACGTGACCGGACAGCCGGCGATCAACTTACCGCTCTCTTGGAACAGGAATGGCTTGCCCATCGGCGTGCAGTTCGTGGGCCGCTTCGGCGATGAACTGACCCTGCTCAAGCTCGCGGGCGAGCTCGAGAAGGCCGCGCCCTGGGCCGAGCGCTACAACAAGATCCGGATCTGACGATGGCCTTCGCCGAATATGCGGATTACGACGCGCTCGGCCTCGCCGGGCTTGTCCGCAACCGGGACGTCACCGCGCTGGAAGTTTGCGACACTGCCATCGCGCGCGCCGAGGCGCTCAATCCCAAGCTGAACGCCATTGTGTTCACGGCCTTCGAGCGCGCCCGCGACGCCGCGAAGACCGCTTCGCTCGACGGTCTCTTCGCCGGCGTCCCGACCTTGCTCAAGGACATGCGCGGCGGCTGCACCGGCATGCCGACGCGCAGCGGCTCGCGGCTGGTGCCGGCGGTGCCGGCCGATCACGACTGCACCTTGGTGGCGCGCTACAAATCCGCCGGCCTCATCCC
>DATCOJ010000021.1:0-2040 GCA_036564785.1 Rhizomicrobium sp.
GCCTACTGCCTACTGCCTACTGCCTACTGCCTACTGCCTACTGCCTACTGCCCACCCCCCTGCCAAGTCCCGGCGCGGCGCGGCAAATTTCCACTGAATCCCGCCTGGAGCGCCCTTGTTCAGGCGCCTTGTGCTGGTTAAGACTGCGCCGGTCGACGCGGCAGCAAAGTTCCCGCCTGCCGCAGGAATTCAGGCGACGCCCGGCAGGATCGCCGGAGCGCAGAGGCGGCAGATGACATCACGAATGGCGGCGCGGCGGTGGGCGGTTCTTTGCGCAATGGCGGCGGCCGCGGCACTGTCCGGCTGCGCCAGCATCGACGAATCCCTGTTTGGCGACAGCCGGGGGGGGCAGAGCGAGGCCACGGCGTCTTCCTCCGAACCCGGCACCATGCCGGCCGAAGGCTCCGAAGCTTCCACCTCCGCCTCCGAGAGTGCCGCCCCGTCGGCTCCCGCATCCTCTTCCATGGCCGGAACCATGCCGGCGCCGGTCGCTTCCGCGCCGATCATGTCCGCCGGCGGCGGCTCCACCATCACGCCGGTTCCCATCGAGGCCGGAAGCAACACCGGCACGGCCGTCAGCAACACCGTCGCAGGCCTGCGCAGCGACCTGCAGGGGCTGGAGAACCGCATCGTCGCCAACTCCCAGCAATTGGCCGATCTGCGCAATGCCAACCTGCAATCCTCCACCGCCTATCACGAGGCCAAGGCGCAGATCACCACGCGGCTGCAGATCGGCACCACGCGGGGCAATCCCGAGCTGGTCAGCCAGTGGAACACGGCGCAAAGCGCGCTCGACCAGCTCACCACCAACATCAACGCGCTCAATTCGCTGGGCACGCAGATCGCCGATGGCTCCTCGCGCGCGCACTACCTGCTCAATCAGATCCAGGCGACCCGCAACGTCTCCGGCGCGGTGGACGAGGACCATCGCCAGCTCTCCGTGCTGGAGGATGAGACCGATCAGACCAACGTCCTGATCGACCGGCTGATGACGGAAGTCTCCGACACGGTGCAGCGCCAGACCTCCTATGTCGCCAACGAGCGCTCCAACCTCACCACGCTGGCCAGCGCCATCAAGAACGGCGAACTCTACGGCAGCGAGCTCGGCTCGGAGATGCTGCCCGCCACGGGTCCCGCCGGCGGCGGTGCGCCCTCCGGTGCGCCGCTCGTCACCATCCGCTTCGATCGCGCGAGCGTGGACTATCAGCAGATTCTCTACACCTCGCTCGCCCAGGCGCTGCAGAGCCGGCCCTCCGCCTCCTTCGACATCGTCGGGGTGTCGCCCACGCGCGGGACCGCGTCAGCCGTGCAGCAGGCGCAGACCAACGCGCGGCGCCGCTCGCAGGACGTCATGCGCTCCATGATGGACATGGGAGTGCCGGCGAACCGCATCGGCCTCTCCGCGACCACCGATCCCTCAGCCGGCTCCGTCGAAATCCGCGTCTACGTGCGGTAGTCTCTACGCCACGCCGTTTTTCCGGAACCAGTCCAGCAGCTCGCGCCAGCCGGCTTGCGCGTCCTTCTCGTTGTACGAGGGGCGATAGTCGGCGAAGAAACCGTGGCCGGCATCCATGAACACTTCCAGCTTCGATTTCAGTTTTCCGGCTCCCGCCAGCGCCGCTTTCATCGCTTCCATGTCCGACACCTTGATGCCCTGGTCCTGGCCGCCGTAAAGCCCCAGCACCGGCGCGTTGATCTCGTTCACGAGATCGAGCGGATAGCGGGGGCGCAGCGGATTGACCGGCGAGGGCCCGCGCAATTGCCCGTACCAGGCGACGCCCGCCTTCAGCTTCGGATTGTGCGCGGCATAGAGCCAGACGATGCGCCCGCCCCAGCAGAAACCGGTGATGGCTAGGCGCGCGGCATCGGCGCCGTCGCCGCTTGCGAACGCCACGGTGGAATCGAGATCGGACATCACTTCGCTGTCCGGCACCTTGGCGACGATGTCGGTGACGAGCTGCTGCGCCGTGCTCATGTCGTATTTGCCGGGATCGCGGTAGCGCGCATAGAGCGACGGCGCGATGGCGTAGTAGCCGCTGT
>DATCOJ010000022.1:0-2014 GCA_036564785.1 Rhizomicrobium sp.
CCCTTCAGTCATCGGACGCTCACGCGTCCGCTGACAGCTTCCCCCACAAGGGGGGAAGCGGAACGCGTCTCCATGACGCCGTTCGCTAACTCGCCGCGAACTTCATCAGCTTGATGGCTTCGAAGTTCTGCACGCCGCCGCCCACGCGCTTGGTGGTGTAGAACAGCACGTAGGGCTTCTGCGTGTAGGGATCGCGCAGCACGCGGATGCCGACGCGGTCGACCACCAGATAGCCGCGGGCGAAATCGCCGAAGGCGATCGAGCAGGAGTTGGACGCGATGTCCGGCATGTCCTCGGCTTCCGCCACCGGATAGCCGAGCAAGGTGGCAGGCTGCCCCGCCGCCGTTCCCGGCTGCCAGATGTAATTGTGCTGGCTGTCCTTGAACTTGCGCACGACGCTTTCCGTCTTGCGGTTCATCACCCAGGTGCCGTTGGCGCGGTAACCCTGCTTGGGCGCATAGGCGAGGTTGATCAGCGCATCCGCCGGATCGGTGGAGGCGAAGGCGCCGTCGGCGCCACTGGCGAGGTAGCCGAGCTTGGTCCAGGCCCAGGACGAATCCGCCACCACCGTGTAGCTGAGGATGCCCTTGGGCTGAGTGACGCCGTCGCCGTTGATGAAGGCGGCCCCTTCCTGCTCGGCGAAGACGATCTGCACTTCGGAGGCGAGCCACTGCTCGATATCGACCTGCGCGTCATCCAGCAGAGTCTGGGTGGCGGCCGGCATGGCGTAGAGCTCCATGGCGGGGAAATCGATCGCGGCCAGCACCGGCGTATCGGTGGCGGTGCGCGCGTCGGTTTCCGCCACCCAGCCGGTGGCCGCACCGGTGGTGACGATCGGCTTGCGATAGACGTTGGAGCCGATCTGGCGAACGGTGGCCAGCCCGCGGATGGGCGAGACTTTCGCCAGCACGCGGTCGATGGTCTGCTCGATCTCCAGCGGCACCACATAGCCGCCGTCCGGATTGGAGCCGACCGACAGCGCTTTCAGTTCGAGCGCATCGAAGCCCGAGGCGTCGCCGCGCCGGACATAGCGGTCGAAGGCGGATTTGCGCTCGCGCGAGGCGCGGTCGCTGACGATCTTGTTCTCGCTGCCCAGCGCCGGACGCGAGGCGGCCAGCGCCAGTTCGTCGATTGTGCGCTTCTGCTCGTTGAGCGCGCGGTCGAGGCGCTCGACCTTGTCCTCGGTGACGACATCGGCCGAGCCGCGCTTCTCGATCTCGGCGAGACGCCGGTCATTGTCGGACTTGAAGCTGTCGAAGCTGCGCTGATATTCGGCGAAGGCTTCGCGGATTTCGCGGTCCTGCGCGATGTCGCGCGTGTCCAGCGCCTTGGTTTCCAGTTCCATACTCTCTCTCCTGTGCGTTTGATGGTGCAGAGCAGAGGCAGTAGGCAGTAGGATGTAGGCAGTAGAAATTCGGCGGGCTCATTGCCCACGCCCTACTGCCTATTGCCTACTGCCTATTGCCTACTGTCATTCGCGAAGCGGCGCCGCGGATGACTGCCGCCAGTTCCGACTTCGCGCCGATGGCCGTGACTTGACTTCCATGCAGCAACGGGAAGGTCACGACCGAGACTTCCCAGAGCTCGACTTCGAGGAGCACGCGCAGGCCCGTGGCGGGATCGCGGCGGGCGCGCTGCGTGCGGAATCCGATGGAGAGGCCGTTGAGTGCCCCTTCGCCAAGCAACGCCGCCACGTCGCGGCCGCGCTCGATATCGCTGACCAGGCGGCCGCGCACGTAGAGTCCGCGCGAATCCTCGCGGATCTCCTCCCACACGCCGATCGGCTCGTGCGCGAAATGCTGGTAGAGCATGCGGATGCGTGCGAGGCCGCGCGCCTTCAGCGATTTTTCGAAGGCGCCCGGCGCGACCACGTCGCCGGCGCCGTCGGCCACGCCGAACAGCGAGGCGTAGCCTTCGAATTCGTTGCGGTTGAGGTTTGCGAGCGCGGCCGGCGCATCGAGATGCGCCAGCCTGCGCCGCAGCTGTGAGACTTGCGGGGGCATGTGTTTCTCTT
>DATCOJ010000023.1:0-17650 GCA_036564785.1 Rhizomicrobium sp.
TGGCGCGCGAGGTGCGGTAGCTGTTGACCTTGTGGGCGTGGTCGGCGAAGCCGAATGAAATGCCGCACACCACGCGGCGATCGTCGCCGAGCTTGAAATAGCGGCGGATCAGCCCGGAATGGCGCGCCAGCGCCGCCTGCGGAATGGTCCCGAGACCGAGCGCCTGGGCGGCCAGCATGAAATTGCCGACATAGGCGCCGCAATCGATCGCGCCATAGACGCCGAGCGCCTCGGTCGAATGAATGATCGCGACATGCGGCGCGCCAAAGAAATTGTAGTTCTCGAGCGCCTGCCGCGCGTAAGCCGCCTTGTCGCCGCGGGTGATGCCGAGGGTGTTGTAGAGCTGGAAGCCGCTCTCGCGGCGGCGTTCGAGATAGACGCCGAGATATTCGCGCGGAAACGAAAAGTCGCCATCTTCCGGCGCGCCGGAACTGGCCTCGGCATAGATCAGCCGGCGGAAATCTTCCTTGGCCGCGCCGCTCGCGATCACCACCTGCCAGGGCTGGCTGTTGCACCACGAGGCGGTGCGCTGCGCCACCGCAAGCACCTGCTCGATGGTCCGGCGCGGCACCTCCTGCGGCAGGAACGCACGAACCGAATAGCGCTCGTTGAGCAGCTCTTCGAGCACACCGATGCGATCCTCGGTCGAATAGCGCGCTTTGGAAGTCATCTCCGTCCCCGGGTCGGGATCTTGTTGAACGGCACATCCTTGTCGACCCGGATATCTCCGGGCAGGCCCAGCACGCGCTCGGCGATGATGTTGCGGAGGATTTCGTCGGTGCCGCCGGCGATGCGCATCGACGGCGAACTCAGCAAGATCTGCTGGAACTGGCCGCGCGCCTCCTGCTCGGCATCCCCGGTGAAGACGCCGGCAGCGCCCTGCAGGTCCATCGCATACATCGCGATGTCCTGCAGCATCGAGCCCGCGACCAGCTTGCCGATCGAGTTTTCGGGCCCCGGACGGTCGCCCTTGGAAAGCGCCGAGATGGCGCGGTAGCTGGTATATTTCAGCCCGCTCGCCTTTACCGCCCAGCCGGCAAGCTTGGAGCGCGTGGCGCGATCGTCGATCGCGAGCCCGTCTTCGGTGATCAGATTGGCGCAGAAATCGAACATTTCGGGAAAGCCGGTCGCGAGCCGCGCGCCGATCGACATCCGCTCGTTCATCAGCGTGGTCAGCGACACGTTCCAACCGTCGCCGACCGCGCCGAGACGCTGGCCGTCAGGAATCGCGACGTCGGTGAAATAGACCTCGTTGAATTCCTGCATGCCATTGGCCTGCTTGATCGGGCGGACCTCGACGCCCGGGCTCTTCATGTCGAGGAAGAACATGGTCAATCCCTTGTGCTTCGGCACATTGGGATCGGTGCGCGTGATCAACAGCCCGTAGTCGGAATAATGCGCGCCCGAGGTCCAGATTTTCTGACCGTTGACGATCCAGTTGTCGCCCTTCTTCTCGGCGCGGGTGCGCAGGCCCGCCACGTCGGAGCCGCCGGCCGGCTCGGAGAACAGCTGGCACCAGATCTCATCCCCCTTGATGGCCGGCCCGACGTAGCGCGCGATCGTCTCCTTGCCGCAATAGGCCATCAAGGTCGGGATACACATGCCGAGCCCGATGGCGAAGGGGCTGTTGCCGCCGACATCGAACTTGCCTTCCTCCTGGCTGAAGATCACCTGCTGGATCGGGGTACCGCCAAGGCCGCCCACTTCCTTCGGCCAGGTGATGCGCGCATAGCCGGCCTTGGCCTTCTTCGCCTGCCAGTCCCTTTGCGCCTTCATCCATTCGCGGCCGCCGCGCTCGCCCAGCACGTCGCCGTCATCGGAGCCGTTCTGCTTCGGCGCGTTCTCGGTCAACCATTTGCGCACGCTGGTGCGGAAATCGGCTTCTTCCTTCGTGTCCTCGAAGTCCATTCATGCCTCCTGATGTTCGAATTCGAGGGCTAGCGTTCCGCCCGGCGGCACCTTCGCCCAAAGTATTCCCAATCGTTTCATCTCTTCGCGCAACGCCGCGATATCGGCCTCGGTGACGGGATAAGGTTCCACCTCGCGGGCGTCGCAAGTGACGCGGTACATGTCGATCATCTCGGACGCCGGCGGGAAGCCGCTGATCGCGTCGGCCTGCATCACTTCCACCAGGCGCTCCATCTGATCCGCCTCGACGACGGGCGCCATGCGAAAGCCGAGCGTTTCGCCGCCTGCGACGCGGCGCATGAATCCCGTGCGCCCCATCACATTCTCGACGGCGAAATGCACCATGTCGTGCGGAATACCGCCGATTTTCGGGCAAGCAATTTCCTCGACCGCACCGCCGCGCTCGATGCGCAGGCGGTCATATTTTCCCGAGCCGAGTTTTTCGAATACGAATTTCATGCCGCGTTGCTGAGCTCGAGTTCGGTGACCAGGCGGTCTTTCCAGGTCCGCTGCGGTCCCAGCGACAGCGCCAGCTCGCGCGAGCGCTTGTAGAACAGGTGGCAGTCGACCTCCCAGGTGAAGCCGATGCCGCCATGCACCTGCGTGTTCTCCTTGGCCGCATAGTCGAAAGCCTGCGTGGCGGAGACGCGCGCCGCGGCCGCCGCCAGCGGCAGCTCGCGCGCGTTGGTCGACAGCGCCCAGGCGCCGTAATAGGCGTTGGAGCGCGCCAGCTCGTTGTAGACATACATATCGGCGAGCTTGTGCTTGATCGCCTGATAGGAGCCGATGGGCCGCGCGAAGGCGTAGCGCGTCTTGGCGTAGTCGGTGGCCATGGCGAGGCAGACGTCGGCGCCGCCAACCTGCTCGAACGCTGTCAGCACAGCGGCCCGCTCGAGCACGCGCGAGGCGGTGCTCCAGCCTTCGCCCGCGCGCCCCAGTGCTTCGGCGCTCGCATTGTCGAAGTCGAGCCGCGCATGCTTGCGCGACGGATCGATGGAATCCTGAGGCTGCCGCGACACGCCCGCGGCTTTCAAGTCCACGAGGGCCAGCGCCAGCCCGCGCTCGCCCGGTTCGTCGCTGGCGCGCGCAAGCACCACGGCGAAATCGGCGTCGGCGCCGTCATTCACCGCGATCTTCTTGCCGGAGAGCTTGCCACCCTTGAAGCTGGTTCGGATCGACTTCGGCGTCACCGCGCCCGCCCCTTCGCTGCGCGCGAAGGTGCCGATCAACTCACCCGAGGCCACCTTCGGCAGGCACTTTTTCTTCTGCTCTTCCGTGCCGGCCGCCAGGATCGCTTCGGCGAAGAGATAAACCGTCGAGGAGAACGGCACCGGCGCCAGCGCGCGGCCCAATTCCTCGGCGATCACGCAGAGTTCGAGATAGCCGAGGCCGAGGCCGCCATAGGCCTCCGGAATCGCCGTACCATGCCAGCCCATCTCCGCGATCTCTTTCCATAAGCCGCGGTCGAGGCCGGCGTCGCCGTCGAACACTTTGCGCACGGTTTTGGTGGTGCATTTCTCGGACAGAAACTTGCGCGCCTGGTCGCGCAGCAGCTTCTGATCGTCGGAAAAATCGAAATTCATCGCGCCCTGCCCAGTTTGTGAATAGCGGTTCCCGCGACGATAGACCGGCCCCCCGCCCCCCGCAATCTAGGATAAAGTCACGCCAAACCGCGTCCTGTGCCAAGTCAAAAAGGGGCACGCGGAGGCGCGGAGCCGCGGAGAATCAAAGAAATTCTCTATCCTGCGGTCAGTAAGGGGAGGGAATTTCACAGGCGACCCTTTGCCCCTTCCACGTCAGAACGAATCTCCGCGTCTCCGCGCCTCCGCGTGCAAAAATTTTTGCTGTTCACAGGGCGTATCTCTGAGCCGCATGCTATCGTCTTCGCGGGGGGCTGGAGGCGACATGCGCAAGACCCTGACGGCCGCCCTGGGTGGCACAGCGCTCCTCTGCTCGGGACAGGCCCTGGCCGCCGGCAACAGCGTGGCCCAGGCGATCCAGAAGCTGCATCTCTCCGCGCAGCAATTGCTGTCGGTACGGGATTTCCTCGGCACCTTCGCGCGCGGCACCGACATCGAAGCCTCCGGCTCCGGTCTCTTCATCCTGCGCGACAGCGCCTCGATGAATTACAGCGGCGAATTCTCGCTCAGCGCCAATGCGGACGGCAGCGTGGAGATCGAGCGGGTGAGCGGCCCCGCCACGCTCGACGCCTCGCGCGCCGTCACGCTGCCGCTGAAGCTCGACCGCAAATCGACAGCGCAGGCGCTGAAGGCGCTGGGCAATTCGCCGGCGCTCGTGCCCAAGCCCAGCGCCGCGCCACCACCCGGCACCACACAGCCAATTGAAGCGGCCCCCGCCCCGGCGCTTGCTCCGTCCCTGCCGCCGCCGCAGCTCGCCCGCCTCAAGCTCACCAACCCGCAGGCCACCGGCATCGTCTCGCAGGCAAGGGCGACCTTCTTCCGCGACGGCTCCGGCTACGCGCACAGTTTCCGCGCGCAGATCCCGGCGACCGATCTCGTCTCCACGCCGCTGCGCGTCAGCGACAAATATTTCGCGCCCGTGCAAAGCGACGGCGTGAAGGTCTATCGCGCCGCCATCGTGGAAATCGACAGCGATCTGCAGATCGCGCTTGCCGATCTCGAGACGCGCTACGGCTGCGACGCGGCAACCTGCAAGCCGGTGCATGGTGCGCGGCCGGTCTCCAACGGCAACCACTTCATCAAGTGGACGCGCGTGCTGGTCGCGTCCGTGCCGGCGCCGCTGCTGGCGCAGATCGCACCGCCGCCTGCGACACCGGCGATCGGCGCAGCGCAGGGGGGCTCGCCCGCCGCCGCCTCGTCTGCCGCCGGGACGCCTCCGGCTCCCGTCACCGCGCCCGCCGCCGTGCCCGACAAACCGCGAGCCGAGCCGTCCCCCACGCCGTCTCCCACCGGCGGCGGATAGGGACGGCTTAACCGTCGCTTAACGGCGCTCCTCCTACACTTCCGCGGTAAGTCCAGGATTGGGCCCCATGGCCAAAGCGCAGTTCCACAAGAATCAGCGAGTCTACGTGAAGCCGGTGGGCACCTGGGCCCTGGTGGAACGAGTCGTGCCGCATTGGGCCAAGGGACTCGATGAACCCATCCGCGTCTTCTACGACGTGGGCCTCGGCCGCGAATTCTCCGCCGACGAGTTGCAGGCCGAGCAGCCGCTGCACGATGACGCCAACGGCAAGGACCACTGGCGCGTCATTCGGGCTCGCAACAAATGGCAGCCGGCGGAAGACTGCGCCCGCCATCCCGTGCCGGGCACCTATCCGATCATCGTCACCGGTGAGGCGGAGTGGGGCGGCTGGCGCGTGCCCGGCGCCGAATACGATCTCGATCCCGACAAGATCGAGAAGCAGGCCCGCCTGATCGCCAGCGCGCCCAGGCTGGCAACCTTTGCCACCGAGCTCATCGAATGGGCGCGGCGTTCCGGCGAGGACATGCCGACCGATCTGGCCGAACTCGCGCACAATGCGCAGGACCTGCTCGCCAATGTCGAGGGCGAATAGGCCGCGTCCAAAATATCGCAGACGCTCCCAAACCTTATCCTTAAGCCCAGTTTGACTCGCGCGGCGGCGTGCTTGGCGCCAAACTGCGCGCCCTGAGGGGGGCGTGGGGATGGAGTCCGGGGGAAGCGGGCCTTTGCCCGAGCGGCACAATTTCGAGTTCCGCGGCTCGGGCGTGGAATTCTTCCGCATCTGGATTCTCAACCTCGCCCTGACGCTCGCCACGCTCGGCGTCTACAGCGCCTGGGCCAAGGTTCGCACCCGGCGCTATCTCTACGGCAGCACCTCCGTCGCCGGCCACGCCTTCGACTACAGCCCGTCGCCCTGGCGCATCCTGATCGGCCGCATCATCGCGCTGTCCTTCTTCATCGCCTATTCGCTCACCGGGAATTTCTGGCCGCAATCGATTCCCGGCTGGTATCTCGCCTTCGGGCTCGGTCTGCCTTGGCTGATCAATTCCAGCCTGCGCTTCAACGCCCGCAACACCAGCTACCGCAATCTGCGCTTCGACTTCGTGGGCCGCTATATCGGCGCCCTGGTGGCCTATGTGATCTGGCCCATCGTGGGCTGGACCACGTTCGGCATCATGCTGCCCTTCGCCCGCAAGGCGCGCGACTATTTCTACGTCAACCATCACCGCTATGGCGGCCGCGCTTTCGAGACCAGCTTCTCCACGCTTTCCATCTATCTCGTCTATCTCGGCGGCATCGGCATCTTCATCGGCCTGATGGCAGCTGCCGGCGCCGCCATCATCTACCTGTTGGAGCGCTTCAAGAATTTCGAGCACGCGCCGTGGCTGCCGCTGATGGCGGTCGCCGTCTATCTGCCGGCACTCACCATCGCCTCGACCTTCATCCGCACGCTGTCGTTCAACCTCTCCATCAACGGCACCGTCTTCGACGGCAAGCACCGGCTGGCTTCGCGCGTCTCGCCCTGGATCATGTCGTGGATCGTCATCACCAATCTGATCCTGACGCTCGCCACGCTCGGCCTGTTCTATCCCTTCGGACGGGTGCGGCTGACGCGTTACCAGGCGACGCGGCTGGCGCTGATCGCGGTTTCCGATCTTGACGAATACACCTCCGAGCTCGGCCGCGCCCGCAGCGCGGTGGGCGAGGAGATCGCCAGCTTTTTCGACTTCGGGTTCGGGCTATGACGATGGTCGAGGGCCGCTACTTCTATCCGCACGCCGCGCGTTTCGCCGCGGCCCGCGCCAGTCTGCCCGAGCGCCGCACGCTCCGCATCGACTCTCCGGATGAAACGCTGTTCGGCGAATTCCCCTTGCGCCACGTGCGCGTCTCCGACCGGCTGGGCCGCATCCCGCGCCGCTTCTATCTGCCGGACGGCGCCATGTTCGAAACCGAGGACAATGACGGTGCCGACGATCTGCTGCGCGGCACCGGCAAGGGCAGCAACCTCGCCGACCGGCTGGAGCGCTCCTGGCTTCTGATCCTGTTCTCGCTGCTGGTTTCGGCGGCGGCGGCCTACGGCTTCGTCGAGTACGGCATTCCGGCGATGGCCGCTTGGCTCGCTTACAGAACGCCGCCCAGGGTCACCGCCGTGCTGTCGCAGCAGACCCTGCAGACGCTCGACCGCTACATCCTCAAGCCCACCAAGCTCAAGGCACAGCAGCAGGCGCACGCACTCGCGGTCTTCGCCAAGGTCACGCATTACGATGGCCGCGTGCCGTCCCACTACCGCCTGCTGTTCCGCGACGCGCCCGGCCTCGGGCCCAATGCCTTCGCGCTGCCGGACGGCGAGATCGTCGTCACCGATGGCTTGTTTCCCTACATCAAGTCCGACACGGAGCTGGAAGGTGTGCTGGCGCATGAGGCCTCGCATGTCGATCGTCGCCACGGGCTGCAGAGCGTCTATCAGGCCTCGCTGGTGCCGGCCGCCATCACGCTGATCACCGGCGATGTCTCGCAGATCGGCCAGATGGCGACCATCCTGCCCGGCATCCTGCTGCAGTCGGCCTACGTGCGGCGTTTCGAGCAGCAGGCCGATGACGACGCGGCAGAGACGCTCAAGGCCAATGGCGAGGATCCGGCCGCGCTGGCGCAGCTGCTCGACCGCATCGACGAGAAACTGTGCCGTAAGAAGGGCGGCTGCGGCCCCAGCTGGCTGGGCTCGCACCCCGCCACCGCCGACCGCATCCACCGCCTGATGGAAGAACGGGTGAAGAAATAGAGAGAAGAGAATCTCCCTCGCCCCCGCTTTAGCGGCCGCCTCCGCCAAAGCTTCGGCGTGCCAGGTGAGTCTCACCTGCCGCGGCGTAGCCGAAGGCGAAGCCGGGGGGAGAGGGCTGGGGTGAGGGGGGTGCCAGAAGTCAGAACTCAAAAATCACAAACCAAAGAGGATGCCGATACACGCGTTTCCGATTTCCGAGTTCCGAAACCCCCTCACCCTCACCCTGACCCTCTCCCCCACTTCGTGGGGGCGAGGGAATCCATTCTTCACGAAACCGAGCGCGTGGCGATTTCGATCGCGGACTCGAGCCCGCGCGCCATGCGCTCATAGCTTTCGGCGAGCCGCACCAGCACGCGGCGGTTCTCCTCCACCATCAGGTCTTCGGCGATGGTGCGCAGCTCCTCCGCCCGCTCGCGATACAGGCGAATGCGCCCGGCGGAATCGCCGCTCCTGGATGAATGCTGATCGTCGGTCGTCTGCGGCGGCATTGGCTTCCCCTGCCAGTGCGCCAGCCCTCTCGGCCATCAAGCGCCCAATTTTCCAAAAAAGCGAGGGACATAAGAGAGATGCCGTTCACGTTTCCCCCGCCCGCTGCTGAGCTGGCGTTTGGCGACGCTCAGCGCGCTCCTTCCGTGCGGCGACAGCCAACCATCGTTTGGACCGGCTGCAGGTATCATATGTTGGCGAGAAACACCCACGCGAAAAGGCCGTTTTCCTTGTTTGCCTGAGAACGCAAGCCTATCGTTAACGATTCAACGGGCTGGGCGGATGGCAGACGAAAACAGGGAGTCACCGGACGCATCGAACGATGCGGACGCAGCTCCGCGCCGCACCACCATCGTCGGCGTCGGCGCCTCGGCCGGCGGCGTTCGCGCCTTGCAGAATTTCTTCGAGGAACTTCCCCCCAATCCCGGCGCCGCCTTCGTCGTTATCGTGCATCTCGATCCGCACACGCGCAGCGAGCTGCCGGAGATTCTCGCGTCGCGCGCCAAGATGTCCGTGAAGCAGGTCACCAAGACTTCCGAGCTCAAGCCCAACTGCATCTACGTCATCCCGCCGGACCGGCAGCTGCGCGTCTCCGACGACGAGATCGCCGCCGTTCCGTTCGAGGAGCCGCGCGGCCATCGGGCGCCGATCGACCTGTTCTTCCGCTCGTTGGCGCAGCAGCATGGCGACGGCTTTGCGGTGATCCTGACGGGCGCCGGCTCCGACGGCGCCATCGGCGTCAAGGCGGTGAAGGAATCGGGCGGCATCATCCTGGTGCAGGATCCGGAGGAAGCCGAGTACCCGTCGATGCCGCGTTCCGCCATCGCCACCGGCGTCGCCGATTTCATCCTGCCGGTGCGCGATCTGGCCAAGCGACTGGTCGAACTGCTGCAGTCCAAGCCGCCGGCGCGGCCGCTGCCCAAGGAAGCGGAAGCCGAGCAGCTGCTCGATCGCATGCTGTCGCTGCTGCGCACGCGCACTGGCCATGACTTCACCCACTACAAGCGCTCGACGGTGTGGCGGCGCGTCTCCCGGCGCATGCAGGTGGCTGGCAAGCACCGGCTGGAGGACTATCACGAATATCTGCGCGAGACTCCAGAAGAAGCGCATGCGCTGCTCGCCGATCTGCTGATCTCCGTCACCACCTTCTTCCGCGATCCGCCTGTGTTCGAGGCACTCGCTAAGAGCGTCATCCCCTCCTTGTTTGAGAACCGCGACGAGGCGGATACCATCCGCGTCTGGGTGCCGGGCTGCGCCACCGGCGAGGAGCCCTACTCGATCGCCATCCTGCTGCTGGAGGAGATGGCGCGGCGCGATCTGCATCCCGAGATCCAGATCTTCGCAACAGACATGGATTTGCAGGCGCTGGCGGCGGCGCGCGAGGGCCTGTATCCGATGGCAATTGAAGCGGATTTGAGCGAGGAGCGCCTCAAGCGCTTCTTCACGCGCGATCACGAGCACTACCGGGTCAAGCGGGAGCTGCGCGACAGCGTGCTGTTCGCCAGCCACAGCCTGCTCAAGGATCCGCCCTTCTCGCGGCTCGACTTGATCTCCTGCCGCAATCTGCTGATCTACCTGAACCGCGACCTGCAGGAGCAGGTGCTGGCCACCCTCCATTATTCGCTGAACCCGAACGGCTTTCTCTTGCTCGGCGCTTCGGAGACGGCCGACCATCCGGCGCATCTGTTCCGCGCCTATGTTCGCGAGGCGCGGCTCTATCAGGCCATCGGCCGTCCCGCCGACAAGCCGCTGGCCCCGCCGCGGCTGCTGGGTCTCGATGCGGCCCCCGTCAAGCCCGCGGGCCCGCGCGAAACCCCGGCCGGCGCCTTCAGCGCGCGCGCCGCGCATCGCGAGGCGCTGGAGGCAGCGGCGCCGCCCAGCGTCCTGGTCGATGCCGCCTTCCGCGTGCTGCATCTTTCGGAGAGCGCCGGCCGATTTCTCGTCCCGTCCGCCGGCCCGCTGAGTTCCGATCTGACGGAGTTGGTGCGCGAGGAGATGCGCTTCGACCTGCGCTCGGCACTCAACCGCGCCTTCGAGCGCAAGGAAACGGTGCTGACGCCGCCGTTGCTGGTCCAGTTCAACAGCACGCCGCACCGGGTCTACGCCCAGGTGCGGCCGATCGCGGGCGAGCGCGAGCGGAATCCGGCACGCGCGCTTGTCACGTTCGTCGAAGGCGGCGCGGAGGACGGCATCCAGCCGGCGGCCGAGCCCGGCGACAACCGCACCGTCAACCGCCTCCACCAGGAACTGGAGATGGCGCATTCCAGCCTGCGGAGCACGCGCGAGGAATCGGAAGCCGCCAACGAGGAACTGCGCGCCGCCAACGAGGAACTGCAATCCATCAACGAGGAATACCGCTCCACCGCCGAGGAGCTGGAGACCAGCAAGGAAGAGCTGCAGTCCATCAACGAGGAGCTGCAGACCGTCAACAGCGAGTTGAAAACGAAACTGGACGCGGTGTCGCGCGCGAACAGCGATCTGCAGAACCTGATGGCCGCCACCGATTTCAGCACCCTGTTCCTCGACTCCGCGCTGCGAATCAAGCGCTTCACCCCGCGCATTGCCGATCTGTTCAACGTCACTGTCGACGATATCGGCCGTCCGATCACCGATTTCACCCACCGCCTCGATTATCCCGATCTCGCGGCGGACGTCCGCAAGGTGCTGGGCGATCTGGTGCCGATGGGCACCGAAGTGCCCGGCCCCGACGGCAGCTGGTACCTGGTGCGCTTGCGCCCCTACCGCACCGCGGAGGACCGCATCGACGGCGTCGTCGCCACCTTCCTCGACATCAGCGAGCGCCGCCGCATGGAAGAGGCGCTGCGCGCCAGCGAGCGGAATCTGCGCCGCCAGCTGCGGCTGGTCGAACTGTCCAAGGCGCCGATCTTCATCTGGGATCTCGACGGCGGCATCCTGCAATGGAACCGCGGCAGCGAGGAACTCTACGGCTATTCGCGCGAGGAAGCCCTGGGCAAGACCAAGCCCGAATTGCTGCACACCATTGTGCCGGACTCCTCCTTCGCCGATCTCAAGCAATTGCTGCTGGAAAAGGGAAGCTGGAAGGGCGAGCTGCAGCAGACCACGAAGAGCGGCAAGCATCTCATCGTGGAAAGCCAGATCGAACTCATCGAGATCGATGGCGAGCGCTTCGTGCTGGAGAGCACCCGCGACATCACCGAGAGCAAATCCATGGAGGCGCGGCTGCGCCTGCTGCTCGGCGAATTGACCCATCGCGTGAAGAACGTGCTGGCCGTGGTGCAGGGCATGGCGCATCAGACCTGGCGCAGCAGCGGCGACAAGACGGATTTCGTCGAGCGTCTGGACGGCCGTCTGGCGGCGCTGGCCGCCTCTCACCGCCTATTGGTGGAATCCGACTGGAAAGGCGCCGACATCCGCAAGTTGATCGAGAACGAGCTTGCCGCGTATTCGGGCGACCCGCCCCGTCTGCTAATGAAAGGTGAATCCATCGCGCTTCCCTCCGAAATCGCCACGCCGTTCGGCCTTGTGGTTCACGAACTCGCGACCAATGCTGTCAAATATGGCGCACTCTCCAATGAAAACGGCAGCGTGACCCTCTCCTGGACCCTGGAAAACGGGAACAAAGGCGCGCGGCTGAAGTTTCATTGGCGGGAGAAGGGCGGACCGGGGGTGAAGAAGCCGTCCACGTCCGGTTTTGGCAGCAAATTGATCCAGCAGGGCTTGTCCGGCGCCGAGGTTAGATATGAGTTTCGTCGCGAAGGCGTCGAGTGCAGCATCGACATCCCACTCCCCGAACCGCTCGCTGCCCGAGCCGGCGGCACCTCCCATCGCTGACCAGGCGCCCGGCTCGCAATCGGGACCCGGCCTGCTTTCCGGCATCGATATTCTCATCGCCGAAGACGAAGTCATCGTCGCCATGGACATCCGCGACGGGCTCGAGGATGCCGGTGCCGGGATCGTCGGTCCTGCCTACTCGCTGACCCAGGCCATGGCCTTGGCGGCGCACGCGAAGATCTCCGCGGCGGTTCTCGACATGCGCCTGGGCCGCGAGTCCGTCGGCCCGGTGGCGCGCGTTCTGGCGGAGCGGGGAATTCCCTTCGTCTTCTATTCCGGCCAGATCAACACCGATCCGCTGCGCGTCGAATGGCCGGCCGCGCCCGTCATTTCCAAGCCTGCCTCCACCCGCCAGCTGATCCAAACCCTGGCCACGCTCCTGCGCCGGTAGACGACCGGGAATCCCGGCTGCAAAGCGGCGAGGGCGTGGGGATTTGCCGGTGACGAAACCTAAAATGGTGGGCGCGACAGGGATTGAACCTGTGACCCCTCCCGTGTGAAGGGCATACCCCTTTAGACCGCCAAGTGCCATGCCGTAAACCATTGGCAGCAAACGTTCTTTTAAGAACAATGGGTTAAGGGCACACTTAGTGCCATGCGGTACATGCAAAACCGCGACGTTCTGCAACCCCACGGCAACCCCAGAGGCCGTTTGTTCTTGGAGGCAACATGCCAAAACCTGACGCAGCCACGCCCGCCCGCGAGCCTAAAACGCTCACCGACGCTGGCATTGCTAAAGCGAAATGGATTGCCAGCCGCGCCGAAGCTGGGCCGAAGTCCAAAGTGGTGATGCGCGACGGCCCGAAGAGCGCGTTGCAACTGCGGATCACGCCCAAAGGGGCAAAGTCGTTCTGTGTTTACTTTCGCCCCTTGGGCAATCGCATCGGTAAGCGCGGCAACCAACTGAAGGGCAAGCAATGCCGCGTCACGCTGGGGCAATACCCGGCGCTGTCGCTTATCGAGGCACGCCAGCAAGCCAACGAAATCATGGGAGCGGTGCTGAAAGGGCGTGACCCTTGGGCCGAACGCAAGCAGGCGACCCGACACCGCTATTCAAACCTGTTCGAGTCCGCGCTGGTACAGTTCATTGACGTGCTGAAAGGCGAAATCGCGTCGTGGGAAAAAGCCGAAACCGCCTTGAAGAAGCATGTAGAGCCGAAGTGGACCGGCATCCCCTTGGGCGACATCACCAAACGGCAGGCCGACGAGCTGATAACCGCCATCGTCAAGCGCGGCCGGAAGGGCACGGCGCGCGAAGTCCGCAAGCATCTGCACCGCATGTTTGAATGGGCGGTAGAGGCGGAGATTGTGACAAAGAACCCGCTGCACAGCCGCAAGAAGGGCAGCCGCAAGAACAACCCGCTTGCATCCAACACCGAAGCCGGACGCGCGCTGGACCGCAAGGAACTGAAGGCTGTATGGCAAGCCGCCGCTGGGCTGGGCTATCCGTTCGGCCCGTGGTTCCAGTTGCTGATGCTAACGGGGCAGCGTCGCGCCGATTGGTCCGCCGCCATGCGCAGCGAATTGAAGCCGGAAAGCGAACTGGAACAGGAAGACACCCGCACGGCTGCCGGTGCCAAGGGCCGTTACGTTCTGGAGATTGCCGCCGACCGCTACAAAAGCGACCGCGCCCACATTGTGCCGCTGGTGCCTGCCGCGTGGAAGATCGTCGCCGGCCTGCCCAAATGGGAGGGCAACGACTACTTCCTGTTCAGTGGGCGCGCGGGCAAGACGCACATATCCGGTTACAGCAAGGCCAAGGCCCGTCTTGACCGTGATGCGCTGGCCGCGCTGCGCAAGGCGGACCCCAAGGCCGTGCTGCCACCGTTCCGCGTGCATGATTTGCGAGTCACCTGCCGCACGCGCTTAACGCACTTGGGCATTGGCGAGGACATCAGCGAAGCCGTGTTGGGCCATGCGCAAGGCTTCTTGGGCAAGGTCTATAACAAGCACGACTACATCGCGCAGAAACGGGACGCCCTGACCAAGTATGCCGAATGGCTGTTAGAGGTCGTGAAATGAGCAAACACTTCACACTCGCTGTTGCCACCGGCATTGCCGACAAGTGCGGGCTGCCCGGCAAGGGCCGCGCCTTACTGACCGTGCTGCGCGCGGCGGAAGCCGCCGACGATGCAGCCCAACGGGAACAGGCCGAACGCGACCAACGCCAGCAACAGCTAATGCAGGCGCGCGATGAGTTGGCGCAATTCTCCAAGGCAATGCGGGCAGCACAGAATAGCTGGCGTGGCTTGTCGTCAACGGCACTAACGGAACTGGCAAGCGAAGCGAGTGTGCATACCGGCAAGCCTTGGATGGTAGAGGGCGCTCCGCCAGTTGGCATTTACAAAACACCGGACCCGGACGCTGTCGCCGCCGCCATTGGGCACGCGATGCAGCACGCCAACGACATTGAACGGTGCGCGGCGGAATTTTCCGGCACAATAGCGTTCCCTGCCCAGCGCCCGGTTGAACTTCCCGGTCTGCGCGCGGTCGCCAGCACTTTACAAGCGTTCTGGAACGAAGCGGCTGGCACCAAGTGGAACCCCAGGTGGAAGCCTGTCGCTAAGAAGCGGCCCGCGATACCGGCCAATGATGCGGCGAAGTTGATGCACGCCGTAGGCACCCGATTGGACTACACCGCCACCAACTGTGCTTCGGTGACGGGATACAAAACGCCGTGGCCCAGCGCCAAGCGGCCTTAGGGTTTAATTGCCGCCAAACTATCTAGATTCGCACCTTAGCGCGGCCCTACTCGCTCACGGCACACCTACCGGCAGCCATAAGTGCCGAGGGTGCCATGCAGGAAAACAGGTTCATTGACATAGCGGGCGTGCGCGAACGCATTCCGCTTTCCAAAACCGAAATCTACCGGCGCATTCGCAAGGGAACATTCCCCAAGCCGGTGCGCATCGGCCCGATGCGCGTCGCATTCTTGGAAAGTGAAGTGTTGGAGTGGATGGAGCAATGCCTGCGCACCCGCAACGCGGGCCGCACGGAACGCAGCGCGCAAGCTGTTCGCGCAGCGAAAGCGGGAAACGCTCGCAAGCAAGCGCGAGGCTGATGCAGGCACATGGCACCAAAGAAAAAACCCCCTGCCAGTGGTGCTGGCAGAGGGCGTAAGGGGCATAACAATCAAGCCGAACCCAGTAACCTTACCCCAAACGCCGCCCCAGCCCAAGACAGTCCGTCCACGGAGCATGCGAAGCCGCCCGCACTGGCCAAGCCGGACAACAACGCTGCCATAGCGTTCTTGGAGCGTTGGGCACCCGAAGGCCCTTGGGCGCTCACCGCCATCCGTCCCGATAAGAAAGCAATCCACGGCAACCTGTTCACCCAGGAACAGCCGCTAGATCGCGACAAATGGATCAAGGAGCATAACGGCAAGTTCAATATGTACTTCTCGGTCAACTCCGTCATGCAGAAGGAGTTTCTGCAGAAGGAGTCCAAGCACCAGAAGGTGGGACGCGAACACATCAAGGCCATGGACTGGCTTCATGTGGACATTGATATTCGCCCGCCGAACCCCGAATTGTCGGCAGAAGGAATGGCCGCGCACAACAAGATGGAGTTGGAGCGCATATACGGGTTGCTGACGACAAAGCTGCCCCAAGGCGTTCCAGAACCGTCGGTGATTGTATGCAGCGGCGGCGGCTATCAGGCGTTCTGGAAGCTCGCAGAGCCGGTGCCGATAGATGGCGACGACGCCAAATACGAGGATGCGAAGCTGTATAACGTGCAGCTTGAACGCATCTTCGAAGGCGACAACTGCCACAATGTTGATCGCATCATGCGGTTGCCCGGCACCATAAACATTCCCGACGCGAAGAAGCTAAAGAAGGGGCGCAAGCCCGCACTCGCTGTGGTCAAGAAGTTTGCGGCGGATGTTGAGTACCCGCTTTCGCCAACCTTTATCAAAGCTGCGCCCGTGCAGCCGCCCAAGGGGGATAGTGACGGCGGCGCGGCAGCTAGCACGATCAAGATTAGCGGCAACGTGCGCCGCCTTGGCGATGTGAGCGAACTTGATGAATGGGAGGTGCCCGAGCGCGTAAGGGTCATAATTGTGCAGGGCCACCATCCAGAGGAAACCAAGGAAGATAGCAGCCGTTCAGCGTGGCTGTTTGACGTGCTGTGCAATCTGTATCGGTGCAAGGTGCCCGAAGAGATAATGTACGGCATCATCACCGACAAAGATTACGCCATATCGGCCAGCGTCTTGGATAAAGGCAGCAACATCCAGAAGTATGCGTTGCGCCAAATGGAACGCGCCAAGGAAGAAGCCATCGACCCGTGGTTGCGCAAGCTGAACGACAAGCATTTCATAGTCGGCAATGACGGCGGCAAATGCCGCGTGTTTGAAGAGGTAGAAGACCCGGTCCTGAAGCGCTCGCATCTCACGCGCCAATCGTTTGACGACTTTCGTAACCGCTACATGAATAAGTTTGTTCGAGTAGGTACGGACAGCGACAACAAGCCGGTCTGGATGCCTGCCGGGAAGTGGTGGTTGGGGAACGGAGGGCGACACGAATACGAGCGCATTGTATTCGCGCCAGGACGCGAGGTGCCCGGCGCTTACAACCTTTGGCGCGGGTACGCATTCCGCAGCATCCCCGGCGATAAGCACCTGAACTTTCTGGCGCACATCCGTGAGAACATATGCAGCGGCGATGAGGGCCACTACCGATATACTTTGGGCTGGATGGCGCGCGCTGTGCAGCGTCCGGGCGAGCAAGGGCATGTGGCGGTCGTGCTTCGCGGAGAGCGGGGCGTGGGCAAGAGCTTCTTCGCCAAGCAGTTCGGCGCGCTGTTTGGGCGGCACTATCTACAGGTCACGCAGCCTTCGCATCTGGTTGGGAATTTCAATAGCCACCTGCGAGATTGTGTCGTGCTGTTCGCTGATGAAGCATTCGTCGCAGACGAAAAGCAGCACGGCAAGATTTTGAATGCGATTACGACGGAAGACATGGTGATGATTGAGCGCAAGGGTGTGGACGTCGTGTCCGCGCCAAATTTCATTCACCTGATAATGGCGGCGAACGACCCGCATGTCGTAAGTGCCGCCGATGACGAGCGCCGCTTCTTCGCCTTAGAAGTCGGTTCAAGTCGGAAGAAAGATCTCGCATATTTCGAGGGCCTGCAAACCGAGCTGACGAACGGCGGCTATGAAAATCTGCTGCACTACCTGTTGACCTACGACCTGAGCGGTTTTGAAGTGCGCGCTGTGCCCGATACCGACGCGCTGTTGAAACAGAAGGCACACACCCGCGCACGATGGAAGAACGTCCTGATCGAAATGGCGGAGACAGGCGTAACGCCGGACCATGACGGTTGGAAGCGAAACGGACAAGCCGATTGGATTAGCACGAAGGGTGTTCTCGAAGCCGCCGGCGAAAAGGCGGACAACAAGAGCCTACAGATGCAGGTCAACGATCTGTTGGACAAGATGGTCGGCGAAGAATGGATCGCCAATGTGAAATGCTTTTGCGAAGACCCTAAGCCGCCCATCCCTATTGGGCAGAACTCGGGACTCCCGACACTACGCATCCGCCGCGTGCAGCGCCGCATGTCACAGTTGAAGCCGCTCGCACAGGTGCGCACGATACTTGAAAGGTCTGGGCTGACAGGCGCTTGGGACCCGACCGTCACTGAGTGGCGATTGCGCGGTGATGAAGAAGCAATAGGCGATGCTGGCGGTCGCCCGCCGTTTTGACCATGGCAGGGGGG
>DATCOJ010000024.1:0-1721 GCA_036564785.1 Rhizomicrobium sp.
CGCCTTCGCCGAGCGCGAGGCCAGGAAGGCGGATCTGATGAGGGCGTCGGCTAGTCGCGGCCTCCTGGGTCCGGAACGTGTCAATGACTTTGAAACACCTGGTGTCATGAGATTAGTGAACAAGCGGGTTTGATCGAGGCCGTTTTTGGCTCCTTTTTCGGAGGGTTGATCCAGGCGGCTGTGGGTAGTACGGGCGGCACCGGGGCGACGCGCTTGAAGCGGATGGGATGGGCGGCGAACGCGGCATCGAGCGTGATGGCGCGTTGCTCGGTCAGCGCCGCAGCGGTGCCGTTGTGCACGGCAGCCGGAGCCATCAAGCCGATGCCGCCGTGGCGGTGTTCGTGGTTGTACCAGTGGAAGAACTGCCGGCAGTGAGCGCGAGCATCCTCGATCGAGCCGAAACGATCGGGGAAGTCGGGTCGGTACTTCAGGGTTTTGAACTGCGCTTCGGAGTATGGATTGTCATCCGAGACGTGCGGGCGGCTGTGGGTCTTGGCGACATCGAGGTCGATGAGCAGGGCGGCGACCGGCTTCGATCGCATGCTGGTGCCGCGATCGGCGTGCAGCGTGAGGGTCCCGGGAGCGATGTTTTCCTTCTCCAGGGTGTCGGCGATGAGCTGCTCGGCGAGTTGCGCGGACTCCCGCTGCGCGATGAGCCAGCCGACGACGTAGCGGCTGAAGATGTCGAGGATCACGTAGAGGTGGAAGCAGGTCCATTTGGCCGGGCCCTTCAGTTTGGTGATATCCCAGGACCACACTGCGTTGGGGCGGATCGCCAGCAGCTCGGGCTTGGCGTAGAGCGGATGGATTCGCTGCCGCCGGCGCTCGCCAGTTTGGCGATGGGCGGCCAGCAGCCGATACATGGTACGGATCGAGCCGTGATAGCGGCCTTCATCGAGCAAGGTGGCGAACACCGCGGCCGGCGCCACGTCCGCGAAGCGCTGGCTGTCGAGAAGGCCCAGCAGCAGATCCTGCTCGGCGCCCGAGAGCGCCAACGGAGGCCGTGGCCGCGCCCGCGGTAGGCGGCGTGACGCGCTCCCGCGGTGCCGGGCCCGATCGCGGTACACGAACCCGCGGTTCACCGCGAACGCCTGACAGGCACTCCTCAAGCCGACCTGCGGGGCGAGCTCGGCCACGGCGAGCATCACTCGTCCCCGCTCGGCTCGTCGGCCGTCGGCAGCCCCAGTGCCACGCACAGTTTTTTTTGGGCGTCGATGATCAGTTCAGCGCGCTCGAGCTTGCGGCGCAGTCGGACGTTGGCGCGCTCCAGCTGCTGGATCTGTCGTGCCGAGGCATCCGGCTTCGGTCCCCGCCTTTTTGCGGCGAGCGCAGCCTGATCGGCCACGCCGACCTGTTTGCGCCAGCTTATGATCATCGAGGAGTAGATGCGCTCGCGACGCAGGAACGCGCCGAGCGTGCCGGCCGCCTTGCAGCGCTCGGCCTCGGCGAGCAACCGGCGCTTCTCGCTCCCGGAGAACTGGCGGCGCCTGGCGATCGCAACGACTTCCGGATCGCGGCGCGGCGCTTCCACCGAGGCGGTCTCGGTGGAAGAACCCGACATTCCATTGATAGAAGACTTCAGCAATGAGGTCATGTGCATGTCCTACCTGTACTCTAAATTGCCCGAGACAGGTGTTCCACATCACATTGGCACGGGGGGCGCGGAGCACACTGTTCGACTATCTCAACTTGTGGAGCTGGGACGGCACTCTGGATCGCAT
>DATCOJ010000025.1:0-12135 GCA_036564785.1 Rhizomicrobium sp.
TCTGAGCCGCCGTCCCATGCACATGCAAATTAGGGATTTCCACGTGGCCGCTCTTGACTACAAGCGGCCCGATCCGCGCTCCCGCAATCGCCGCCTTGAAGGTATCGCCGGTGAGCGTGGCCGTCCCGGAAGCCTGGGTGATCGGCGTCATGCCGTGAATGTAGTCGACGGTCGCTCCGGTAATTGGCAACGTCATGAGCAGAGCGTCGTCCGGCAGGCCGGAGCCGCCGAGCGCGCCGGGCTTGATGGCCGTACGAATGGCAATCGGGCCGACGCGGCCCGCCGGCATGCTGCGCGCGATCCAGCTGCGCGCGCCGTCGCCCACGCGAAGCGGCCAATAGTGAACCAAATCGCGCACCGACAGCTCGTTGATCTTTCCCGTGAGGTCGATCTCCGGCGACGTGTTGTCGGCCAGGACGATGCGGCCACTCAGTTCGCCCGCCACAGGCGATCCACCCATCCATAGGCGGTCGAGCACGAGCGTGCGGTCAGCGGTGGTGTAAGTGCCACGCAGGGCGACGCGGCCGAGCTCAACCGATTGCTGAAAGGCATTGGGGATTTTAAGCGCGATCTTGTCGGCGGTCAGATCGAGGCTCGCGCGGGTGACGGCATTGCCGCTGAACTCGAGATTGCCTTGGCCCTGCAAATGAGCGCTGGCGTTCACACCCTGCAGCGTTGCATCGTCGACCAGAAGCCGGCCGGTGGCGCCGTCATAACGGCCGACGAAGCGCAACGACTTGACCACCAACGGACTTCCCAGCCCGCCCACGATGCCCGATGCCCCGATACCGAGGTCCGCCGAACGCAGCCGGTTGCCGTGTTCGACGATGAAGGAGCCGGTGAGATCGATCTTCAGATCGAACGGCTCCAGGAACGTGAAAGTCTTGGAATTCTGCGCGAGAGCCTGAAGCTGCAACCCGCTGATGCTGAGGGCGCCGCTGACCGGACCTCCGTTTCGCGGCAGCCTTACGGTGCCGGTCAGGTGAGCCGGCTGGCCGGTGATCTCCACGTCGGCATCCACGTCCGCTTCGACCGGTGATGCGGAGCGCGAGGTACCGTCACGGCCCATGCGAATTTCCAATTTCGCTTGCGGCGCAACGACGAACAAACCAGTGGGCTCGTCGTAGAAGGCAAGGCGCGCCTTGCGCACCGCGAAGCTTTCGAGCGAGGTGGCGCCGTTGCCCGACTTCTCGATCGCCTCGCGGATTCGCTCGAGCACGTCGCTTCCCGTGCGGTCGCGCTCGACGCCCAGCCGCAAGGTTCCGTCGGCGGTGCGCACGAGTGTGAGTTGTACGCCCACCAGCGCGATCCGCTTGACCTGGATGTCGCCCCGAAGAAGCGGGATGGCGGCGAGTCCGATCTCCGCCTTCGGCGCCTGCGCGATGATGTGCTGGTCTGCATCCACCACGCGGGCGCCGAGGATGATGAGGTTCACCCTCCCCTCCTCGCGCGACCATTCCAGGGCCGCCTCGTCGTAGCGAACCCCCAGGCCGGGCAGCGCATGCACGATCGATTCGCGCAATTGGGTCGAAAAGGGACCCAGCGACACAGGTCCCATCGCCAGTCGCCCTATTGCGCCCAGCGCGAACAGCAGCACAAATCCCACCAGTCCGCCGGCTATCAAAGTGGCGCGGCGGACGTGGTGCCGCCCGATTCGAAATGCCCGCAGAGCCGCCAAAATCTTGGCCGGGCGTAACCGATCGAACCTGGGGACTTCGAGTTTCAAGGGGCCTTTACCCGTTCGGCGCTCCTCAGAAGCGCGCTGTCGAAAATTGGGCCGCCCCCGATGGCCCCGACCTGGCACTTGCGCCGGATCGCGCATGGGCTTATCGCCTATCGCCAATCGCTGGTAAACGCCAGATTAAGGGGCCCTTCAACCTTTCTGGAGAACGACATGGCGAAAGACCTCGCTGTCGGGGAGCGTGCACCCGCGTTCAAAGTGGCAACGGACGAGGCCGGCGAGATCGGCTCGTCCTCGCTCAAAGGCAAGCCCTACGTCCTCTATTTCTATCCGAAGGACGACACCTCCGGCTGCACCAAGGAGGCCATCGAGTTCTCCAAGGCACTGGGCAAATTCGAGAAGCTCGGAGTCAATATTGTCGGGATTTCGAAGGACAGCGTCGAATCCCACGGAAAGTTCCGCAAGAAGCATAAGCTAAAGATCCCGTTGGGCTCGGACCCCGAGAAAAAATTGGCCGAGGCCTATGGCGTTTGGATTCAGAAGTCTCTATACGGCCGCACTTATATGGGCTTCGACCGGGCCACGTTCCTGGTCGATTCCGCGGGCGTCATCCGGCACATCTGGCGCAAAGTGAAGGTGCCTGGTCACGTGGAGGCCGTGCTGGACGCGGCAAAAGCCCTGTGAGCCGCCGGAATGCGCTGTTCCGGCCCACTTTAACCTCGAGTTCTTTTTTTTGGGCTAAGAGCTTGATCGAACGCTCAGAATTGGGTGAAATGCGCATCTCAGGGGTTGGCGCTCCAGACGCCCAAAAGGGAAGTTCCAGCATGGCCGATACGCTCATCGAGCGTGCGTGGGCTTGGCTCCATGCAACATTTCCCGAGCGGCAAATCTACATCCGCAGCGACGGGCGCGTGCAATTCTTCACCTTCGGTCCCGCCTTGCAGGCCACCATGGCCGGGCTTTCACTCATCTTCCTGGGCTGGGTGGCGTTTGCTTCGGTCAATGTCATCTTCAAGGACCGCATCATCGCGGCGAAGGACCATCGCTATCAGCAGATGCAATCCACCTATGAAAACCGGGTCGCCGATCTGCAGCTGAACTACGACGAATTGCAGGGCGCGCTGGTTTCCGCCGAGGACAAATTCAAGTCGACGGCCGATCAACTCGAAGCCAAGCAACGCACTGTGGCGAGACTCCTCGGCCGCAAGGAAATGGTAGACGCAACGCTCGCCAGCCTTTCCGGCGGCGCACGCGCTGCTCTGGGCAATGCCGACATTCCCGCCTCCGCTTCGTCCAACGCGGCCAGCGACAGCATCGGCGGAGGCTCGGGGCCGGCTCCGCTGCTTTCGAGTGCGCCCACGCCTTCGGTTGGCGGCGACGGCGACGCAGATGACGGTGGGAGCTCGCAGCTGGCGCCGCAACCGGTTGCCCCGCAACCACGCACCGCTCGCCCCACCCGTGCAAGCTTTCTCGACGAGACGGTCGGCAAGCTTGCCGGTGCGCTCTTCCGCCAGACGCAGCAACAGCCGCCGCAAGCTTCCGCGGCCGTTCTCCGCAACCCGGCCTTCCGCATCCTCGCCGCGCAGACCGACCGCATCCAGCGTTTGGGCGGGGCGGAAACAGCGCTTTTACAGGGTGTCGATCAGCAGGTTTCGGTCCGCATCGCCGACCTCGAAGGGCTGCTTCGCCGCGTCGGGATGAATCCAGATACGTTCGAGCGCACCGGCGAAGGCGTCGGCGGCCCGCTGATTCCCATGAAGGATCTTCAGATCGATGGCATCGCCGATCCGGCTTTCACGGCGGCCTATGCTGGCGCCAGCGCTCACGGGCTTGAATTGGATGCCCTGTTTGCCGGTCTCCGCCATGTGCCGCTGACCACGCCGGTTCATGGCGCGGGATTCGAAGAGACGAGCGGCTTCGGCGCCCGCGTCGATCCTTTCACGCGACACGTCGCTTTCCATTCCGGCATCGACTTCGCCGGGCCATGGGGCGCCTCGGTCGCCGCGACCGCGCCCGGCACCGTGGTGTTCGCCGGCCCGCGCGGCGGCTACGGCAACATGGTCGAGGTCGACCACGGCTTCGGCATGCGAACCCGCTACGGACACTTGGCATCGATTCTGGTCAAAGTCGGCGCCAAAGTCAGCAAAGGCACGTCGGTCGGTCGACTCGGATCCACCGGCCGCAGCACCGGTCCCCATGTCCACTACGAGGTATGGCTCGCCGATGTCGTGAGAGATCCGAGCAGATTCATCGAGGCAGGCCGCCATGTTCTCCAGTAAGAAAGACGGCGTCCCCGCCGCTACAGCGCCGGCCGCTCCGAGCTCCCAAGTCAAGCGCAGCCCGGGACGTTCGGCCGCACCCTCCATCATCAGCGGTGACCTCATCGTCAATGGCATGCTCTCCTCGACCGGCGACATGCAGATCGATGGCCGCGTGGAAGGCGATGTCCGCAGCACCGGCCTGGTGATCGGCGAGAAGGCCTTCATCCACGGCGAGGTGATGGCCGAGGACGTCACCGTGCGCGGCCGCGTGCAGGGAAGCATCCGCGCCCGCAAGGTCCTGCTGTGCTCCACCTGCCACGTCGAAGGCAATATCCTGCACGAGGCGTTCGCCGTTGAAGCCGGCGCCTTCTTCGAGGGCAATTGCCGCCATTCGGACAATCCGCTGGCGGACGACACAGACCGCAAGGTCAACGAATACGAGCGCAAACCCGCGCCCGCCGCCCCCCCAGCTATGGCGCCCTCGGCGAGCACGCCACCCTTGCCGACCAACGGCTCCGGCAGCCGGCCCATCGAAGCCGTCGCTACTGTCCGTCCCGTCGGACCCATTGCGGCTCCGCTCAAGCCCGGCGCCTAGATCGTCTTCACGAATTTCGGGCCCCGGTCTGCCTGTGCAGGCCGGGGCTTTCGTTTGGTGTCCTTGGGAACGTCGACTCCCACGACGCGTTCTAGGCTGGCAGGACAGTGCCGTTCCCCGAGGGATCCATCATGCCGATCACCACCGTCGTGGCCGACCAGGACAGCGCAACCATCGTAGAAGACGAAGTTGAGGATTCGTTCCGCCATCGCTTTTCGTGGAGCGCGGCGCTGGCCGGGGCCGCGATCGCCTTGGGAATCATGTTCCTGCTGCTGACTTTGGGCACGGGCGTGGGCCTTTCCCTGCTGCCGACACACCGTGCCGCCACGACAACCTTTCTGACTCTGGGCGGCATCTATTTCCTCGCCTCGCTTGCCATGGGATTTGCGGCGGGCGGCCATGTCGCCGGTCGGCTGATCGGCCCCGCGGCGGAAACCGACAAGGAAGAGGAGTTCCGGGCCGGGGCCCATGGTCTTGCAGTATGGGGCATCGCGGCAATTGTCTTGGCGGTCGTCGCTGCGACCGCAGGCGGAATGGTTGCCGGCTCCGCCACAGCCGACGGTGCGCTGTCCTGGGCCCCCGGCCGGCCCGCGCTCTCGCTGACCCCGACCGAGATCGGATATTGGACTGACATGCTTTTCCGGCCCGCGGCGGAGCCGATGCATGCCTCGCTTGCCTATCGGCAATTCGCCCAGGCAGACACCACAGCAACGGATGCCTCGCCGCCGGCCGACGATGAGTCCACCGCCCCGCGGCAGCAGAGCACCGAACCCACTCCCATGGATTCGGGCGCGGCCGGTGAACCGCATGGCGGAAAAATCGAGACGCTGGCGCCCATCGGAAGCGCGCGCGCGACCATCCAACATCCCATGATTCCAACCTCAGACACCACGGCAACGAGCACTTCCGCAGAGACGGTCACCATGACGACGCCGGCGCGCAATATCGCCGCGGACAAGGGGGAAGTGAGCCGCATCCTGGAATACGGCCTCGCCAACGAGCGATCGCTCTCCTCCTACGACAAGGACCGCATCGCCGACCTGGTTGCGCAGGACACCGGAATCGCCAATGCCGAAGCTGAGCGCCGCGTGGAAAATGCAGAGGGCCGCATCCACGCCAACCAGGCGCAGACGGCGGAGACGACGCGGCGACTCGTTCGCGCCAGCAGCCTGTGGCTCGCCTTTGCGCTGCTGTTCGGCGCCGTGGTCGCGACGATGGCCGCGATTTCCGCCCGCTGGGAGGACGACCGCATCACCTTCGGATGGCCGCGGCGCGCCGAGCAGACCTAGGGAAGGTCTAGTCGAGGTCCTTGATCTCGGCCTTCGGCTTGCCGCCGATAGCCTGTGCCAGCGCTGCCGCCATGAAGGGATCGAGGTCGCCGTCCAGCACCTCCTGCGGCGTGCGGCTTTCGACGCCGGTGCGCAGATCCTTCACCAATTGATAGGGCTGCAGCACGTAGGAGCGGATCTGGTGTCCCCAGCCGATGTCGGCCTTCTCGCCGATATGGGCTGCGGTCTCGGCCTGCTTCTTCTCCAATTCGATCTCGTACAGCTTGGAGCGCAACATGTCCCAGCACACCGCGCGGTTCTGGTGCTGCGAGCGCTCGCTCTGGCATGACACCACGATTCCAGTCGGGAGGTGGGTAAAGCGAACCGCGCTCTCGGTCTTGTTGACGTGCTGGCCGCCGGCACCCGAGGCCCGATAGACATCGACGCGAATGTCCTTCTCGGGAACATCGATCTCGATGGTCTGATCGATGACGGGAAATACCGTCACGCTGGCGAAACTGGTATGGCGCCTGGCGTTGGCATCGAAAGGCGATATGCGCACCAGGCGGTGCACGCCGGCTTCGCTTTTGAGCCAGCCATAGGCGTTCTCACCCTTCACCAGCAGAGTAGCGGACTTGATGCCCGCGCCTTCGCCTGCGCTTTCCTCTATCAACTGCAGCTTGTAGCCGTGGCGCTCGGCCCAGCGCGTGTACATGCGGAACAGCATCTCCGCCCAGTCCTGGCTTTCCGTGCCGCCGGCGCCGGCGTGAATTTCCAGATAGCTGTCATTGGCGTCGACTTCGCCCGACAGCATCGACCGGAGCTTCATCTCCTCCGCGCGCTTGGCCAGCCCTTCGATGGTTTTTTCCGCGTCGGCGACAAGCGCGGCTTCGCCCTCGCTCTCCGCCAGTTCGATGAGGCCGGTGGCATCCGCCAGCTCCGCTTCAAGCGACTTTATGGCGGAAACGGAATCCGCCAGCCGCTGGCGCTCGCGCATCAGCTTCTGAGCTTCCTGGGGACTGTTCCAGATGGCGGAGTCTTCCGCCTTGGCGTTCAGTTCGTCGAGGCGCCTGAGAGCATTGTCCCAGTCAAAGATGCCTCCTCAGCAGGGCGGCTGCCTGCTGGATTTCGTCGACGGTGCGTTCGGTTTCGGCGCGCATGAGAATGTCTCCAGCGCTCCGATATGGTCGGGCTTGGCCCCTTTGTAAAGAGCGGGGATGAACGGAGCTATTTCGAGCTGCTGGCCGTGTCGGGAAGTTTGTAGGTGACCTGCACCGCGGTCCATTTCTGGACGTAGTCGCCATCCTCTACCCCCGGCGTGTAGTGCCAATTGGCCGCCGTCTGCACCGCTGCTTCGTCGAGATCGCCAAAGCCGCTCGACTTGGCGATATCGATCATTGCGACACGACCGGATGTCGTCACCAACACGTTCAACGTGACGGTGCCCTCCTCGCCGCGGGCCTGCGAGGCCGGCGGATAGATCACGACCGTGGGCCTGGAGCGGTCGATTTTCGGTGCACTGTCGGCGAAGGCAGCCCCGGACGTGGACACAACCGCAATTGCCGCCGAAATCCCCAAAATCCAACGAATGCTGTCTTTCAACATAGGACAGACTCCCTCACGAAACCGAGCGGACATCTTAGGCGCCGCCGAGGGTGGCGCCAATCCCGTCGGGTAGCGTCTGCTTCACAATGCCGTGGGATCAATAGAGGCCGCCGGTGCCCTGATCCACGTTGCTACCCGGACCGGTATCCTTTTCCTCGGTCTGGGCCCGGCTTTCGTCGGTGTAGCTGCCGGCGCCGGGTTCCGTCCCCGGCTTGAAGGCCTCGAGAATCGCCATGGCCGAGCCTGGCGAGGTTTGGTCGCCGGAGATGCGATTGACCGAAACCAGAAGAACTCCCGGCGGAACGCGGAACGGAATCGCCGGCTCGTCGGCCAGCGCGTTCTTCATGAAGTCTCGGAAGATCGGGGCCGCTGCGGTCGCACCCTGCTCGGTGCGGCCCAGGGTGCGAGGATTGTCGAATCCCACGAACACGCCGCAAGCCAGGTCGGGCGAAAATCCGACGAACCAGGTGTCCTTGGACTCGTTCGAGGTGCCGGTCTTGCCGGCCAGCGGCTTGCCAACCTGCGACACCACCTTGCCGGTTCCGTACTGCACGACGCCCTGCAGGATCGAAACGATCTGATAGGCGGTGCGCGAATCCACCGTCTGCTCGCGGGTATCCGGAAGCAGCGGTTCAGCCTGATTGCGCCAATCCCAGGTGTTGCAGCCTTCGCAATTGCGGGTGTCATGCCGGTAGATGGTCGAGCCGTTGCGGTCCTGGATGCGGTCGATCAGCGTGGGCGTAATCCTCTTGCCGCCATTGACGAACTGCGAGTAACCGGCGGTGAGCCGCATCAGCGACGTCTCATAGGCGCCGATGGAGTTCGAGAGATAGGCGGGCAGCCTGTCGTACACGCCCATTCGGATGGGATATTGCACGACCTTGTCCATGCCGACCTCATGGGCGAGCCGGATTGTCATCAGGTTGCGCGACAGCACCATACCGCGCCGCAGCGTGGCCTCTCCCAGAAAATGCCTCTCGAAATTCTTGGGCGTCCAGATCGGCAGGCCCGGCCCCTGTGGGAAGGCGACTGGCGCATCGAGAATCTTGCTCACCGGGGTGAAGCCGTTGTCGAGCGCCGCGGCGTAGACGAACGGCTTGAACGCCGAGCCGGGCTGGCGTTGCGCCTGAATGGCGCGGTCGAATTGGCTGGAGGCAAAGCTGAAGCCTCCCGAAAGCGCCAGCACGCGGCCGGTGTGCGGATCCATGACCACGACAGCGCCGTTGATCTCCGGCACCTGGCGCAGGCCATAGTTCCCGGCGGTATCGACCGGCTCGACATAGATAACGTCGCCGACTTTCACGACATCGGAGGACGAATTGGGCGCCGCGCCGACGCTGGCGCTGCGCCTGATCTCCGGCCGCGCCCAAGCCAGCTGGGCGAACGGGATCTCGCCCTTGCTGCCGTCATCGAGGCCAATGGTGACGGAGTTGTCAGGCTGATAGCCCAGCACCACGGCGATGCGCCACGTGGGGATGCCGGACTGATTGCCGGCGGCGGCCAACGCGTCCTTCCAGTCGCCATCGACATTGATATTGCTCATGGCGCCGCGCCAGCCATGGCGGCGGTCATAGCGCACGAGGCCGGCTCGGAGCGCGTTCACGGCAAAATTCTGCAATCGCGTGTCGAGCGTGGAGCGGACTTGCAGGCCGCCATCGTAAAGCGCTTCCTCGCCATATTTTGCGTAGAGGATGCGGCGAACTTCTTCGACGAAATAGTCCGCATCCTCGGCCTGAATACCCATGGGACGGGACTGCGTCACCAGTGGCTCGGCCAGCGCGGCGCGCTTCTCCTCCTCGGTGATGTAGCCGTTTTCGGCCATCTGGCCGATCACCCAGTTGCGCCGTTCCAGAGCAGCGTGCTTGTTGAAACGGGGATCGTAGTTGCTCGGCGCCTTGGGCAGCGCGGCCAGAAACGCAGCCTCGGCAATATCGAGCTGATCGAGCGACTTGTTGAAATAATTGAGAGCGGCCGCGGCAACGCCATAGGAGTTTTCGCCGAGAAAGATCTCATTGAGATAGAGCTCGAGGATTTTCTCCTTCGAAAACGTCGCATCGAGCCGGATGGCCAGTACGGCCTCTCTTATTTTGCGCGAGAACTTCACCTCGTTGGTCAGCAGAAGGTTTTTCGCCACCTGCTGGGTGATGGTCGAAGCGCCTTCGAGCCGCTTGTGCTGCAGGACGTTGAACACGTCCTTGACTGCGGCGCGCGCGATCCCGCTGGGATCGACGCCGGGATGGTTGAAGAAGTTCTTGTCCTCGGCGGAGGTGAAGGCGTTGATGATCAGCTTGGGGACGTAGGCGATGGGCACGAAGATGCGCCGCTCGCGGGCATACTCGCCAAGCAGATCGCCATTGCTGGCATAGACGCGGGTGGTGACGGGCGGCTTGTAGTTCTGCAGCGCCTCGACGCTGGGAAGGCCTCGGCTCAGCGAGTAGATGTAGACGATGAGGGCAAGCACGGCCACGGCCACCAGGCCGCCGACCGTCAATCCCGCGTAGTAGAAAAAGCGCCGAACCATTCACTATCCTTTTGGATCGTTCATGCCGCCCGATTATGACGCCAGCAAGGCAGCGCGTCACTTGGCCGAATTGGCCGCCTGCTCGGGACTGCCCCGCAACGGGACGCCCCGGAAATGCTGGTCCACCGCGTCGGCCAGCGCCAGCGCCGCGCCCTCGCGCCAGGCATCAGTGCCCATCTGATCGCAATCCTGGACATTCGAAAGATAGCCGAGTTCCACCAGCACCGCCGGAACATCCGGCGCCTTCAGCACCACAAAGGCGGCCGAGCGATGCGGCGTGCGCGCCAGCACGTCGGTGGTGCGGCCAAGCAGCCCGACCACGCTTTGCGCGAAGTGCGCCGAGCGGTTCATGGTGTCGCGCTGGGCCAGGTCGATGAGGATGTGAGAGACCGCGTCGTCCTGTCCCGCCAGATCGACGCCGGCGATGATGTCCGACTGGTTCTCCTTGCGGGCGAGCGCGGCCGCTTCCTTGTCCGAGCCTCGCTCGGACAGCGTGTAGACCGACGCACCGCTGACGCTGGGATCGGGATTGGAATCGGCGTGCAGCGAAACGAACAGGTCCGCGTCATAGCCGCGGGCAATGCTCACCCGCTCCCGCAGCGGAACATAAATGTCGCTGTCCCGCGTCAGGTGCACCGCATAGCCGCGCTGCGTCAGCACCGCGCCGAGGCGCTTGGCTTCGTCCAGCACCAGATCCTTTTCCATCAAGCCGTCCACGCCGGTGGTGCCGGAATCGATGCCGCCATGGCCCGCGTCGATCACGACCACCTTGCGGGCGCGGAGCGGCGAGGCCTTCGGCCGGACCATGGCCGGCGCCAGCGCCACCTTCTCGGCGGCGGCTTCTTTGGCGCGAAGATCGGCGGGCCAGCCGGCCGCCTCCTCGAACTTCGCCTGGCTGGTAGGAAAGAGATCGATCACCATGCGGTAGCCGAGACCACCCTCGGGCGGCAGAATCGTGGGCTGCACTGCGGCGACCGGCGCGTTCAGGTCGATGACGAAGCGCGAATCGCCGGGGCGGAACAGGCCGTAGCGGTAGCTTTTGACTGCCCCCTTGCCGGTGGGCCGGTCCGCACCTTGAAGGCGCCACAGCACCTCGGGCATGTCGACCACGACGCGGTCGGGATTGGCCAGGGTGAAGACCCGGAACTCGACCGGGTCCGAAAGCTCAACCACGAAACGGGTACGGTCGGAATGCTCGCCGATTCGTGCACTGAGGACGACAGGAAGAGACGTCGCCAGGGCCGGGGCGACGGCGGCAATGGCAGGCAGGTGCGGCCGGGCGGGGGCGGAAACTGGAAGGTTTCCCGCCCAGCTGGCTCCGACGGCAAGAACTCCACCGCAAGCCGCCAGAATCGCCCAAATACGCGCCATCTTGGTCCTGGTCTTCACCACCGAATCCGAGGCTGCCCCTAAACCATTTACGATCCGTTAGCCAATTGCGCTTCTAGTCTTCTTTGGGCTGCGGCCCTTGCCGTTCCCCCACGGGACACCTAAAAGGCTAACAGCTTCGTTCACCGGCCCGGCACCCTGCCTGGCGATACAGGCCAGCGGAAGAGTCCGGGCCTGACCGAAGCGGACGAGCGCGCAAGCGCAGACGATATAAGAATTGAAGATGACCCTTATCGCCAGAGCCTTCTTGACCGATCCAGCGGCAGCGCCGCCGGCGGCGAAGCTCCGGCTCCCACACCCCACTAAGCGACCCGCATCCCTCTCGAGCCCGCGCGCCACGCCTTTGCGCCGCGCAAGCCCGTGCCCGCGTCGGTCGCACGGAGAACGTAATGCCCAAGAGCATGCTCATAGATTCCAGTCACCCGGAGGAGACCCGGGTGGTCGTACTCGACGGCCAGAAGGTCGAGGAATTTGATTTCGAATCGGCCAGCAAGCGGCCGCTCAAAGGAAACATCTATCTCGCCAAAGTAACGCGCGTTGAGCCGTCGCTGCAGGCGGCCTTCGTAGAGTATGGCGGCAACCGCCAGGGCTTCCTCGCCTTTTCGGAAATCCACCCCGACTACTATCAAATCCCGGTCGCCGACCGCCAGGCCCTGCTCGCCGAGCAGCAGGCCGAGGCGCGGCGCCGTTCCGACGAGGAGTTCGAAGCGGTCGAGACCGGCACGGCGCCGGCAACGGACGAACAGCTCGCCGCCGACGACGAGGCCGAAAGCCTGCATCGCGAAGCCGATCGCGACGAAGCCGAATCCGAGGCC
>DATCOJ010000026.1:0-16596 GCA_036564785.1 Rhizomicrobium sp.
GTCTTGCGTCAGCACCCCGTACAAAATGTCGATAACTTCATTCGGATAGCGGAACACATCACGATTCCAGAACCGGATCACGCGGCAGCCATGCGCTTCGAGCCAACGCGTCCGCCTTTCGTCGCGGACATGCAAATCGTCCTGACCATGCGTACTGCCATCAACTTCGACGACCAGCCGGGCTCCAGGACAGAAGAAGTCTGCGTAGTACGGTCCGATCTGCGCCTGCCGCCGAAAGCGAAAGCCGGCCAGCTTCTTGCGCCGGAGCAGAGCCCACAATCGGCGCTCGGCATCCGTCATGTTCGAGCGCAGTTCGCGGGCGCGGGAATTCGTCACGAGCCCCCCTTCCGCCGCAGCGCTCGCCTTGCTCGCGCGCGGCACCTTTCCCCACAAGGGGGGAAGGGGAGGAGTCTAGATTTGGACGATTATCGACTCAACGAGCGAACGAGAACGATCCCGCGAGAACGGAGCTTCTGCAGGTGGGCGGGCCCCTACACCCGCTTCGGGGCGGATTTCCCCGTCACGCCGAAGTCGCTGGATTTGAGCATGCCGTCGGCGCTGGAGAATCCATCCGCCGCCAGCCCGCGCTTCAGCAATTCGCGGATGGCCGCCGCCCGGCTCGGCATGCGCTTGCCGAACCGCCAATTGTCCAGGGCCTCCAGTTCGCCCTGGGTGAGCATGATCTGCAGGCGCTCGCCGCGTGTCACTTCGCCCATGGAAACTCCCCGTTTTCCGCCGCCGTCACTTACTCATTCTGCCCATTATGACCAAACAGCGTGTTTTGTTCAATGCCGTCAAAACACAACAAAGGATGGAAAGGTTCCCTCCGCGCCAGGAACGGCTTTGCGGTCGAATCCGCTCAATCCGCCGAATGAGCTGTTAACGCATTGATTTCGCTTGCGAAACTGCTTCAGTGGTGTCTCACAACCGACCCCCCGCGAGGCTCTCCCCATGGCGCAAGTGCTCGAACTCCAGGACTACCGGCTCCCGCCGGCGGATCTGCTTCGCGAAGCCCATCACCGGATCGCCAACCAGCTGGCCGTGCTGGCGGCGATGATCGAGGTTCAGGCCGCATCCCTCCGGCGAGCCGCCGAATTCATCCCAAAGGAAACGGCGCTGTCCCTGCTGGTGGATACCGCTTCGCGCATCACCGGCATGGCGCGCGTGCATCGCCGCCTGATCAATCTGCCGCGCGGCGAAGACACCGATCTCTCCAGCCTGTTGATCGAAGGCTGCCTTGAGCTCGCGAACTCCATGGCGCTCGGCGAGCGCGTGCATTTCAAGCATACGCTCAGCTCGGAATGCCGCATCGGCGCCGACGAAGCCGCCGTGCTCAGCCTTCTGGTGGGCGAGATCGTGATGAACGCAATCAAGTATGCGCATCCCACCGGAATTCCGGTCGAGATCAGTCTCAGCTGCGCGACCACGCAAGACGGCCGGCCGGCGATCGAGATCGGCGACGACGGCATCGGCCTGCCTGAAGGTTTCGATGAGGCGCGCGATGGCGGCGCCGGCTTCAAGATCATCCGCACCTTGGCGGAAAACATCGGCGCGGAATTGAAGATTCAGTCCGACGATCTCGGCTTGAGCTTCCGCATCGTGCTGCCGCGGCGGTAGCAGCGCTGGCCACGAGAGTCGCGAAGCCAGACGAAGGGCTGGAGTTCATGCTACAAGGGTAATCGTCCCGGCGTGTCCATCCAGGTTCATCTGCCGGCGTCCAATTCTGCGGGGAGATTCGAAATGTCCGTTGAAGTGATCTTGATCTGGATTTTGGTCGGCGCGGTGGCCGGATGGCTCGCCGGCATGGTGGTGCGCGGCGGCGGCTTCGGCCTGGCCGGTGACATCATCGTCGGCATCGTCGGCGCTTTCATCGGCGGCTGGCTCCTGCCGCGGCTTGGCGTATCGCTCGGCGCCGGCATTCTCGGCGCGATCGTCAGCGCCACCATCGGCGCGGTGATCCTGCTGCTCATTTTGCGCCTGGTGCGCCGGGCCTGAGCGGAGCGCGTCTGAACGTCAACTGCGCCCCGCGGAGCGCTGCTCCGCAAAAGCGGGTGAAACATTGCGCGTGAGAACGGCCGCGATGATGGGCGAGGCGTTGGCGGTCGTGGCGCGCTCGTTGCCGCGGGCCTGGAGCGTATGGCTCATAGCGGCGCTGCTCTTCATGGCGACCGAAATCGCCGACATGGTCTATGGCGGCGGAAGCGACGCGGCCTTCCACCTCACGCCGCTGACCGTGGCGTCTCTCGCCGTGCGCGTGTTCTTCGCCGTCTTCATTCCCGCGGCTGCGCTGCGCGCGATGCTGGCAAGCCGCCGCAGCACCTGGGGGCTCGACAAGGGCTTCTGGCTGTTTGCCGGCGTGTTCATCCTGCTCGCGATCGTCAGCTTTGGCGGCGCCGTGCTGGCGACACTCGCGTCGCAGCCGCTCCTGCATCTCGCCATTGCCGACGAGCATGCCTACCGCGTGGCGAGCCTCGTGCTGCTGTTCGTCTATCTTTTGGCCGGCATCGTGCTGACGGCGCGGTTGGCGCTGTGGCCGGTGTCGGCGCTGCTTGGCGATGAGGGCGCAAGCGTTGCCGCGTCGTGGCGAAGGATGCGCGGCGCGGTGTTGCCGTTCCTCCTGGCGTCCGCCGTCCTGGTGCTGCCGTTTCTGATCGCCCATTTCGCGCTGACGGGCTGGCTCGAGAACGCCGCCATGCGCGGCAGCATGCGGCTCGCCTGGACCATCGTCGACGGCCTCGTCTCGGTGTTCCAGGTGATGCTGGCGATGGCGGTTACGGCCGCGGCCTACCGGCTCACCCAGGCCGAGGCCGCATGAGGCGCCGCGCTCGTGGCGGCGGCTACCGCTGTCCTGCCCAGGCCCAGCATTCGAGCTCGACACGCGCGTCGAGCGCCAGAGCTGCCGCGCCGAAGGCCGAGCGCGCGGGCATCCGGTCGGGCTTGAAATAGCCGACGTAAACGCGATTGAACGCGGCCCACTCGCTGATGTCGGCCAGCATGACCGTGCACTTGAACACGTCGTCGAAGGAGAGCCCGTTGGCCTCCAGCACCGCGGCGATATTCGCCATGGTCTGGCGGGTCTCGGCCTCCAGGCCACCCGGCACCAGCTCCAGCTGGCCGGGCACGTTGCCGAGCTGACCCGAGAGATAGAGAACCTCGCCGACGCGCACCGCCGCCGAGAACGGCAGACCCGCCGCCTTCATTGCCGGCGACGAGATATATTGCGGTTCCGCCATGGTTTCCTCCCTTGGTCGAGCCCGGCCTCAAAAGCTTGCGCCCAGGCCCCCGGTCCGTAGGATGCCCGCCAAACATCGTCCGGGGAAGACATGCTTAACCTTGGTTCCATTGCGGCCGCATTGGCTGCTTCGCTGATCGCCGCGCCCGCGCTCGCCCAGTATCCGGGCCATCCGCAGACCACGCCCGACATCAACGCCGCCGATCTTTCGGCGCGCGACAAGGCGATCTCGGATGACTCCTTCGAGGGCCGCGGGCCGGGAACGAAGAACGGCGAGGCGGCGGCGCAGTGGATCGCCGACGAGATGAAGCGCATCGGGCTCAAACCCGGCAATCATGGCAGCTATTTCCAGCCCGTGCCGGCGGTGAACATCACGCTCGACGCATCCAAATCCTCGCTGGTGTTCAATACGCAGCAAGGCGCGCTCAGTCCGAAATTCCCCGACGAGGACGTCTATTGGACGCCGCAGTTCAAGGGCGCCGACGTGGCGGTGAAGAACGAACCGCTGGTCTTCGTTGGCTATGGCGTTGTCGCGCCGGAATACCACTGGAACGACTATGCCGGCGTGAACATGAAGGGAAAGACCGTCGTCATCCTGATCAACGATCCCGGCAACGAGGACGCCAATCCCGATCCCGCCTTCTTCCATGGCAAGGCGATGACCTATTACGGCCGCTGGACCTACAAATACGAGGAAGCGGCGCGGCAAGGCGCGGCGGCGGCCATCATCGTGCACGAGACGCAGCCTGCCGCTTATGGCTGGCAGGTGGTGCGCAATTCCAACTCCGGCAACAAGTCCTGGCTCGCCGCCCCCGACAAGGACATGAGCATGGTGCCGATCGAGGGCTGGATATCACTCGACACCGCCAAGGATCTCTTCAAGCGCGCCGGTCTCGACTACGAGGCCGAGAAAGCCGCCGCCAACAAGCCCGGCTTCCAAGCCGTGGCCATGCCGGGCGAGACGCTGGACGCGCATGCTCATTCCACCATCGCCCACATGACCACCCGCAACATCGTGGGGGTGGTGCGCGGCTCCAAGCATCCCGACGATTATGTTCTGTATACGGCGCATTGGGATCATCTGGGGGTGAAGCCCGACGTGGCGGGACCGGACAAGATCTACAACGGCGCGGTCGACAACGGCATGGGCTCATCCAGCATCCTGGAGATCGGCGAAGCCTTCGCGCATGACAAGCCGGCGCCGCAGCGCTCCATCGCCATCATCGGCTGGACCATGGAAGAGCAGGGGCTGCTGGGTTCGGAATATTTCTCCAAGCATCCGCTGTGGCCGCTCAAGCATATCGTGGGCGGCGTCAATCTCGATGCCAATCTGCCGGAGGGCAAGGCGCACGACATGGTCGTGGTCGGCAACGGCGCCTCGGAGCTGGAGGACAGGCTCTCCGCCGTGCTGAAGACGCAAGGCCGGGTCATCTCGCCCGATCCCGAGCCGGAGAAGGGCGCCTTCTACCGCTCCGATCACATCAGTCTCGCCAAGGTCGGCGTGCCGATGCTCGATCCGGGCGGCGGCTACGATCTCATCGAGGGCGGCAAGGCGGCGGGGCAGGCGCTGCGCGACGACTACCGCCTGCACCACTATCATCAGCCCTCGGACGAATGGCAGACGAATTGGGATCTGTCCGGGCCGGTCTCCGATCTCGACGCGCTCTATTCGCTGGGCGACGAGCTCGCCAACAGCGATGCCTGGCCCGATTGGTGCGCGGGCGACGAATTCCGCACCGTGCGGGACAAGACGATGAGCGGAAAATGACGAGGACGATTTTACCTCCCCCTTGCGGGGAGGTCGGCGAACGAAGTGAGCCGGGTGGGGGGCAATGGAAAGGCGATTGCTCGGCCCCCACCCGATCCATTCTCGCTTTGCTCGAATGGATCGACCTCCCCGCGAGGGGGAGGTAATTCGCGGTGTTTCAAAAAATCCTCATCGCCAATCGCGGCGAGATCGCAGCCCGCGTGATCAAGACCTGCCGCCGCATGGGCATCGCCACCGTCGCCGTTTATTCCGACGCCGACAAGGATGCGCTGCATGTCGAGATGGCGGACGAGGCGGTGAACATCGGGCCGCCGCCGTCGGCGCAATCCTATCTGCAGATCGAGCGCATCGTGGGCGCCGCCCGCGACACGGGGGCGCAAGCTGTGCATCCAGGCTACGGCTTTCTCTCCGAGCGCGAAGCCTTTGCCGAAGCGCTGGCGCAAGCGGGCATCACCTTCATCGGGCCCAACACGCGCGCCATCGCGGCGATGGGCGACAAAATCGAATCCAAGAAGCTCGCGGAAGCCGCCAAGGTCTCCACCGTTCCGGGTTTCATCGGCGAACTCAAAGACACAGCGCACGCCAAGAAGATCGCGCGCGACATCGGCTATCCCGTAATGGTGAAGGCCTCGGCCGGCGGCGGCGGCAAGGGCTTGCGCATTGTCCACCAAGAGAACGAACTCGCCCAAGCCATCCAGTCCTCGCAGAACGAGGCGCGCGCCAGCTTCGGGGATGATCGCCTCTTCATCGAGAAGTTCGTCACCGAGCCGCGCCACATCGAAATCCAGGTGCTGGGCGACAAGCACGGCAACGTGATCTATCTGGGCGAACGCGAATGCTCCATTCAGCGCCGCCATCAGAAGGTGATCGAGGAAGCTCCGTCGCCGTTCCTCGATGCCAAGACGCGCAAAGCCATGGGTGAACAGGCGGTCGCGCTGGCCAAGGCCGTCGGCTACGACAGCGCCGGCACCGTCGAGTTCATCGTCGACAAGGATCGCAATTTCTACTTCCTCGAGATGAACACGCGGCTGCAGGTCGAGCACCCGGTGACGGAACTGATCACCGGATACGATCTCGTCGAGCTCATGATCCGCTCCGCTGCCGGCGAGAAGCTGGCCATCAAGCAGGCAGACGTGAAGCTCTCCGGCTGGGCCGTCGAGGCGCGTATCTATGCCGAGGATCCCTATCGCGGCTTTCTGCCGTCGACCGGCCGGCTGGCACGCTACCGTCCTCCAGCGGAAGGCAGCCGGGGCGACGCCACCATCCGCAACGATACCGGCGTCTATGAGGGTGGCGAAATTTCCATTTTCTACGATCCCATGATTGCCAAGCTGTGCGCCCATGGGCCTTCGCGGGAGAAAGCGATTAACGCGCTGGGCGAGGCGCTCGATGAATTCGCGATCTCCGGCATCAACCACAACATCGATTTCCTTGCCGCCATCATGCACAGCGAGCGCTTCCGCTCCGGGCGGCTCTCCACCGCCTTCATCGCCGAGGAGTATCCCAACGGCTTTCATGGCCGTCCGCTGGATGCTGCACTCGAACGCCGCTTCATCGCCGCCGCGCTCGTGATCAAGCTCACGCGCACCATGCGGGCCGGGGAAATATCCGGCGCGCTCAACGGGCGACATCGCGTCAGCCGCGACTTCGTCGCCACGATTGGTGAGCGGCAGTTTCCGGTCGCCGATGCCTATGTGGATTCCGGCCGCCTGTTCGCGCGGATGGACGGTGAGCCCTACAGCGCGGCCACGGATTGGCAGCCGGGCCAGCCGATGATCCATTTGCGCGAGAAGGAAGCGGAATTCACCTTCCAGTTCTCGCGCGCCGCCGGCGGCTACCGCCTCTCCCATGGCGGGGCCCGCGCGGTGGTCTCCCTGCGCAGCCCCGACGCCGCGAAGCTCGCCGGGCTGATGCTGCGCAAGGCCGCCGCCGACACGTCCAAGCTGCTGCTCTGCCCCATGCCCGGCCTCGTTGTTTCCGTGAACGTTTCGGAAGGACAGGACGTGAAGACCGGCGAACCGCTGGCGGTGGTCGAAGCGATGAAGATGGAGAACGTGCTGACTGCGGAGCGCGACGGCAAGATCAAGAATATCCGCGTCAAGAAGGGCGACAGCCTCGCGCTCGACGACGTGATCCTCGAATTCGCCTGATTACCGCGCGCTTTGCTTCGCCAACGCCACGGCGCGATCGAACACCGGATCGCGGCAGGCCAAATAGTCCGCAAAGCTCTCCGTGATGCGCTCGTCAGGCTCCAGCGTGTCGGTGCGCGCGGGATAGAACCAGTTCACCCAGTAGCAATCGGTGCAGCGATGGGCATAGTCGTGCTTGCCCGCCGCGTAGTGGAAGCAGAACGGCGCATTGGGCAGGCAGCCGTGATTGCCTTCCGACCAGAAGGTGAGGCGGTCGCCCACCGGTTCACCCAGGATGGTGATCTGGCCCGGCGCCGCCGCCTGCTTGATGAACACGGTCGTCGTGATGCCGGCCGAGAAGGTGTCGGGACTGGTGAGGATATAGATGTGTCCCCCGGGCCGCACCATCTCGTGCAGCCGGCCTGCGAAGCCCGCCGTGTTGGTGTAGTCGCCGCCGCCATTATAGCGGTTGTCGAAAATGATCGTGCAGGGCTTATCGGCCTGCAGGTCGGCTTCGGTGGCTTTGAGGAAATCGGCGATGCTGTCCCCGTTGGCATCTTCGTTCGCCTTGAGCTGGATCGCCATCGAGCAGATGTCGCGCAGGCGGATGCGGCGAAACGTGCGGTCGGCATCCTGCAATGTCAGCGGCAGCTTCAATTCCGGCGGAGCGAACGCCACCCACTGATCCTTGTCGCCCTTGATCGGTGCCGGGGACATCCAGCGCCACAGATCCGGCTGAGGCTCCTCATAAGCCGGCTGATAGCCACGAAAGGCGCGCTCGACAGCTCGTCCATCGCGCATCGCGAAGGCCCAGGTCGAGCGATCGGGCGCGCCTGCAATGCCCGCTCCGTAGAGAATTTCCGAGCTGTAGAGAGCGATGAGCGCATAGCTCCGCCGAAAGGCCTTGGTTCCGCCGCGCAGTTCCTCCAGTTTCGTCAGCACGTCTTCGACCGGCCGGCCATCGATCTTGAGGATGCGCGCGCCCAGCAGATCGGCATTCTCTTTTCGCACCCGCATCACATAGAGGCCATCGCTGAAATCGGAGAAGCGGATCGGCAGCATGAGCGGGCGGATCGGCTTCCTGGAATAGAGGCTGGTGTGTCCGTTGTCGGCGAGTGCTGTGATGCGGAGCAGCGCGACGCGGAAATGGCCGCGATCCAGCGCGACATGGCTGGCCGCGAGCGCATCGAGCCGCCGTTCGGCCTGCGCCCGCGCTGCCGGCGAGAAGGCGCCGTCCAGCGCCATCATCCGGCGGTAGTAGTCGATGTCCTGGCGCTGCGCCTCGAGCGCGTTGGCCGGCTTGGGATAGGTCGCGTTCGGCGGATCGGGATTGAAACGCGCGGTGAACTCGAAGTAGAGCCCGCCCAACGCCAAAAGAAGCGCCGCGACGATCCCGCCCAGCCAGATCGCCACTCGCCAGATGCGCCGTTTCGCCATGTGCCCCTCCGCAAGTCGTCCCTTGATTTCGGCCGGTCCGGCCGGATGACAAGCCGGCGCGCCGCATGGCGGAACCGCGGCCAGGCAATGAATTCATACTAGCGGTGGTGGGGCCGTCCGGGCTCTTTTCCCTTTCAACTCAAGCGCTTCGCTGGGCTGGCCGGCGAACGGAATTGAGGGCCTATCCCCCTCGTCAGGCCATTCGGTAATCTTCAGAAAACCCGCAGAATCCTTGGTTTTCGGCCTTTACCTTTCCGCGCGACGCACTCTACATTCGCCCGACCGGGACCGAATCGCCCGCAAAGGAGCCTGCCCCCCATGAACAAGAACGATCTCATTCAGCAGCTGTCCGACCGCTCTGGCTTGGCAAAGAACGATGCGGCCAAGGCCGTCGACGGCGTTTTCGACATCATCACCGACTCCCTCAAGAAGGGCGATGAAGTGCGGCTCACGGGCTTCGGCGTGTTCGTCGTGCAGCAGCGCGCTGCCGGCAAGGGCCGCAACCCGCAGACCGGCGAAGAGATCACCATCAAGGCCTCGAAAAACGCACGCTTCCGTGCCGGCAAGCAGCTCAAGGATGCGCTGAACGGCTGACGCGCCGTCGATTCCCGAATTTTCGCGGCTGGAACGCCGTCCGACGCGGGCGGCCGTCGTGCCGTTTTGCTATAAGGCTCCGCCGGGCGGTTAGCTCAGCTGGAAGAGCACATCGTTTACACCGATGGGGTCGGCGGTTCGAACCCGTCACCGCCCACCACCTTTCGCTTCTCGGCGGAGTCCTGTGATGCGGAATCTTGTTTTCATAGCGGTCGCGATGCTTCTCGCCGGTTGCGGGCTGTTCGGCGGCCGACCGCCGCCGCATCGCGAGGAGACAGAGTTCCATCCGCCGCGCAGCATCCTGGAGGCCTATGACGTCAACCATGACGGCATCATCACGCGCTCCGAGATGGAAAAAGGCCTGCGGGTGGATTTCGCCAAGGCCGACGTCAACCATGACGGCAAGCTCGATGCGGACGAAGCCAGCGCAGAGAACGCGCTGCGCCTCGAGACCGACCAGTCCACCGCCTCTCCGCTGGTCGATTGGAACCATGACGGGTTCATCGATTTCAGCGAGTTCGCCGCCACGGCCCGTTCGCTCTTCGACCAGATGGACCTGGACGGCGATGGCAAGCTCACCCAGAAGGAGCTCCATCCGCCGCGGGGCACTCCGCGCCCGCCCTCCTGAGCCGCCTGCTTGACACTTTGGCCGGGGGACGCCTACACGGGGCCCCTTCCGCGGCAGTTTCTGGCGCCCGCGGGGGCGTAGCTCAGTTGGTTAGAGCGTCGGCCTGTCACGCCGAAGGTCGCGGGTTCGAGCCCCGTCGCTCCCGCCAGTTTCATCGAATCGTGTTTTCGTCGGCCACGCGGCGAGACGCCGTGCGCATTGCCGTTCGTGGGGCCTTCGCGCGAAGCCATTTCATGACAGCCAGCGTTGCGAATTTAATCGAAAAAATCCGCCTTTTCCCTGCTCGAATCATGCTCTAAAGCCGCGTTGCATCGGGGGTCGCGCTGCCTATACTGCGCCCGCGAAATGAACCGGCCAGACCGCGCAACCGGCATGCCGGCGAGGCGGTCTGGAGGCTTGAAGGCGCCATGAACAAGCTCCTGATCGAATACCTGCCGATCCTGCTCTTCATCGGCATCGCCGGGGCGATCTCGTTTGCCTTTCTGCTGATCCCGTTCCTGATCGCACCCTCCAAGCCCGACCCGGAGAAGCTCTCCGCCTATGAATGCGGCTTCAACGCCTTCAGCGACGCGCGCATGAAGTTCGACGTGCGGTTCTATCTGGTGTCGCTTCTCTTCATCATTTTCGACCTCGAGGTAGCCTTCCTGTTTCCCTGGGCCATCACCTTGGGCAAGACCGGTGTCTTCGCCTTCTGGTCGATGATGGTGTTCTTGGCCGTGCTGACGGTTGGCTTCATCTATGAGTGGCGCAAGGGAGCACTCGAATGGGAGTGATCCCGGCGGGAGCGGCGGCGCGCAGCGGCGTGGAGGGCGGAGCGGCGGTCGCCGACAACGATCCTTATTTCAAGGCGCTGCAGAGCGAGATGCAGGATAAAGGCTTCCTGGTCGCCAGCGCCGATTCGCTCATCACCTGGGCGCGGACCGGCAGCCTGATGTGGATGACCTTCGGGCTGGCCTGCTGCGCGGTCGAGATGATGCAGGCGAGCATGCCGCGCTACGATCTGGAGCGTTTCGGTTTCGCGCCGCGCGGCAGCCCGCGCCAGGCCGACGTGATGATCGTCGCGGGAACCTTGTGCAACAAGATGGCTCCCGCCTTGCGCAAGGTCTACGACCAGATGCCGGAGCCGCGCTACGTCATCTCGATGGGTTCATGCGCCAATGGCGGCGGCTACTACCACTATTCCTATTCCGTGGTGCGGGGCTGCGACCGCATCGTTCCGGTGGATATCTACGTCCCCGGTTGTCCGCCGACGGCGGAAGCCCTGGTCTACGGCATCATGCTTCTGCAGCGGAAGATCCGCCGCACCGGCAATATCGATCGGTGAGGCGACATGGCGAGCGATCTGAACGAGCTTGGCCAGGAGATCGCGACGGCGCTGCCGGGCGCGGTGCTTTCGCAGAAGATCACGTTCGGCGAACTCACGCTCGGCATCGAGCTGAATGAGATCGTTCGCGCAATCAAGCTTCTGCGCGACGATGCGCAGTTCGGATTCACCGTGCTGATCGACGTTTGCGGCGTGGATTGGCCGAACCGCGCCAAGCGCTTCGACGTCGTCTATCACCTGCTTTCGCTCCAGCACAATCGGCGCATCCGCCTGAAGGTCGAGACTGACGAAGAGACTCCGGTGCCTTCGATTGTCGGCGTGCATCCCGCCGCCAATTGGTTCGAGCGGGAGGCCTTCGATCTCTACGGCATTACCTTTGCCGAGCATCCCGATCTGCGCCGCATCCTCACCGACTATGGCTTCTCCGGCTATCCGCTGCGCAAGGACTTTCCGCTCACCGGCTTCGTCGAGCTGCGTTACGACGACGAGCAGAAGCGTGTCGTCTATCAGCCGGTGCAGCTGGTGCAGGAGTTCCGCGAGTTCGACTTCATGAGCCCGTGGGAAGGCGCGCGCCAGATGTTGCCGGGGGACGAGAAGGCGACGAAGGAGCCGCCGAAATGAGTGCCGCGTCCAAGCCCGACGAGGGCAATACTTATACCTTGAACTTCGGACCGCAGCACCCCGCCGCCCACGGCGTATTGAGACTCGTGCTTGAATTGGACGGTGAATTGGTCACCCGCGTCGATCCCCATATCGGGCTCCTGCATCGCGGCACCGAGAAGTTGATCGAGCACAAGACCTATCTGCAGGCGCTGCCCTATTTCGACCGGCTGGACTACGTGGCGCCGATGAATCAGGAGCACGCCTTCTCGATGGCCGCCGAGCGTCTGCTCGGCCTCGAAGTGCCCAAGCGCGGGCAATATCTCCGCGTGCTGTTCTGCGAGATCGGCCGCCTGCTCAATCATCTGCTGCAGGTGACGACGCAGGCGCTCGACGTGGGCGCGCTCACCCCGCCGCTCTGGGGCTTCGAGGAGCGCGAGAAGCTGATGGTGTTCTACGAGCGCGCGTCCGGCGCCCGCATGCACGCCAATTACTTCCGCACCGGCGGCGTGCACCAGGACGTGACGCCGCAATTGCTGGAGGACATCTACGCCTTCTGCGGCACCTTCCCCAAGGTGCTGGACGACATCGACACGCTGCTCCGCGAGAACCGCATCTTCAAGCAGCGCAACGTCGACATCGGCAAAATCGTCCGCAAGGACGCCGAGGCCTGGGGCATGTCCGGCGTCATGCTGCGCTCGACGGGTGCGGCCTGGGACCTGCGCCGCGCCCAGCCTTACGAATGCTACAACGAGCTCGAATTCCAGATTCCGGTGGGCCACAACGGAGACAACTACGACCGCTATCTCATCCGCATGGAGGAGATGCGCCAGGCCGTGAGGATCATGAAGCAGTGCATCGAGAAGATGCCGGACGGCCCGGTGACCTCCACCGACAACAAGATCGTGCCGCCCAAGCGCGCCGACATGAAGCGCTCGATGGAGGCGCTGATCCATCACTTCAAGCTCTTCACCGAGGGCTATCGCGTGCCGGAAGGCGAGGTCTATGCCGCGGTGGAGGCGCCCAAGGGTGAGTTCGGCGTCTATCTGGTGTCGGACGGCTCCAACAAGCCCTATCGCTGCAAGATCCGCGCGCCCAGCTTCCCGCATCTCGCGGCGATGGATTTCCTCTGCAAAGGCCACATGCTGGCCGACGTCTCCGCCGTGCTCGGCTCGCTCGATGTCGTCTTCGGGGAGATCGACCGGTGAGCGTCGTCGTAGTTCCCTCAATTGCGCTCATCGTTGCGCTTGCGGGGGCATCGAGTAGCGCTGACTATGAAACCGCAGCGATAGCGGCTTACCACGCCGGTCGCTCGACCGCGCAAACTGTCTTCTTTCACGACTGCGGTGTCCCCGACCAAGGCGGAAAGGTTGTTTGCCACACTTGCGGCAATGAATTGCAGGTTGGGGGTCTAGGTACGGTGCGAGACTATGCAGATTACAATGTGCAGATATTTGTCAGCGTAGCAGGCAGCGCCCACCTCGAAACTATGGAAGAGCTTTCTTCGCGGGTCACATGGCTGGGTTCTGAGGAGGGCTCAAAGGAGAAAGTTAAAGGACCCGATGCCTACAAGATGTTCTTGACTGATCTCTTCGACGACGGAAATCGGTGGTGCGCACGATTTGGCGGCGTGCGTCACGACCTCAAAGACGTCATTGATGACGCAGCGCACGGCAAGCTTGTGGGGGGCAAATGAGCTTTCGCCGTCTTCATCCCGAACAGCCCGCGAGCTTCGCCTTCAGCGCGGGGAACAAGGCGCGCGTCGAGCGCGATATCGCCAAATATCCGCCCGGTCGGCAGGCGAGCGCCGTGATCTCCGCGCTGTGGATCGGGCAGGAGCAGGAAGGCTGGGTGACCAAGCCGATGATCGAGGAAGTGGGCCGCATCCTCGGCATGCCTTACATCCGCGTGCTGGAGGTCGCCACCTTCTACACCATGTTCAATTTGGCGCCGGTGGGCGAGCATCTGGTGCAAGTTTGCACGACGACGCCATGCTGGCTGCGCGGCTCCGACGACGTGGTGGCCGCCTGCAAGAAGCACATCGCGGCGCGGCCGCAGACAATCTCCTCCGACGGCAAGTTCTCCTGGATGGAAGTCGAATGCCTCGGCGCCTGCGTCAACGCGCCGATGATGCAGATCGGCAAGGATTTCTACGAGGATCTCGACGGCCCCACCACCGAACGCATCCTCGAGGCGCTGCGCCGTGGCGAAACGCCCAAGCCCGGTCCCCAGAATGGGCGGCATACCTCCGAGCCCGAGGACGGCGCGCTGACGTTGACAGATCGTTCGCTCTACGAGCGAGCGAAGGAGGGAGGTGCGCGATGATGGCCCCCCTTCAGTCATCGGTCGCTGGCGCGACCGCTGACAGCTTCCCCCACAAGGGGGGAAGCGGAACGCGTAGGTTTGAGAGTCAGACGACGGTGCGCATACACGCCACTAATGTTCTCCTTCCCCCCTTGTGGGGGAAGGTGGCTCGCCGCGACCTGCCAAGGTCGTGGCGAGACGGAAGGGGGGTGTAAATGCTGCCTGATCGCGACCGCGTCTTCACCAATCTCTACGGCTTCGAGAGTGCCGGGCTCGAGGCCGCCAAGAAGCGCGGCAATTGGGACGGCACCAAGGCGATCCTCGAAAAAGGACAGGATTGGATCGTCGGCGAGATCAAGAAGTCGGGCCTACGGGGCCGCGGCGGCGCCGGCTTCCCCACCGGCCTCAAATGGTCCTTCATGCCCAAGGAGGTGAAGGAGCGGCCGCACTATCTCGTCGTCAACGCGGACGAATCCGAGCCCGGCACCTGCAAGGATCGGGACATCATGCGCCACGATCCGCATCTCTTCATCGAGGGCTGCCTCATCGCCTCCTTCGCGATGCGCGCGCATGCCTGCTACATCTACATCCGCGGCGAGTTCATCCGCGAGCGCGAGGCGCTGCAGCGCGCCGTCGACGAGGCCTATGCCGCCAAACTGATCGGCAAGAACAACATCCACGGCTGGGATTTCGATTGCTACGTGCATCACGGCGCCGGCGCCTACATCTGCGGCGAGGAAACCGCGTTGCTCGAAAGCCTGGAAGGCAAGAAGGGCCAGCCGCGCCTGAAGCCGCCGTTCCCCGCCAATGCCGGGCTCTATGGCTGTCCCACGACGGTGAACAACGTGGAATCGATCGCCGTGGTGCCGACCATCCTGCGCCGCGGCGCCGACTGGTTCGCCGCCATCGGCCGCCCCAACAACACCGGCACCAAGGTCTTCTGCATCTCCGGCCACGTCAACAAGCCGTGCAACGTGGAAGAGGCGATGAGCATTCCGCTGCGCGAGCTGATCGAACGTCATGCCGGCGGCGTGCGCGGCGGCTGGGACAATCTGATGGCGGTGATTCCCGGCGGCTCGTCCATGCCGGTTCTCTCCAAGGAGATCGCCGACACCATCCTGATGGATTTCGATTCGCTGGTGGCGGTGAAGTCCGGCCTGGGCACGGCCGCGGTCGTGGTGATGGACAAGTCGACCGACATCATCAAGGCGTTTGCGCGGCTCGCCTATTTCTACAAGCACGAAAGCTGCGGCCAGTGCACGCCCTGCCGCGAAGGCTGCGGCTGGATGTGGCGGGTGCTCACGCGCATGCAGAAGGGCGACGCGCGCGTCGAGGAGATCGACCTGCTCCAGGAAGTGACCAAGCAGATCGAGGGTCACACCATCTGCGCCTTCGGCGAAGGCGCTTCGTGGCCGGTGCAGGGTTTCTTGCGCCACTTCCGGCCGGAAATCGAGCGGCGCATCGCCGAGCGCTCCGGGTCGTCAGTCCTGCGCGAAGCGGCGGAGTGAGCGGGATGGCCATCCGGAAAGCCTGTCCGCTGCTTCCCTCGGCCGATCTGGGTCGCGCGGTGGGCTACTACGTCGACAAGCTGGGCTTTTCTAAGCTGGCGCTCAGCGACGGCCATGCCATCGTCGAACGTGATGGCGCCGAGATCCACTTCTGGCCATGCACCGACCGCCACGTCATCGAGAACAGCGGCGCCTATATCCGCGTCGACGAGATTCAAGCCGTTCACGACAGCATGTTGGGCGCCGCCGACGGCGGACGGATCACGGAACCGCAGGATCGCGAGTGGGGCATGCGGGAATTCTACGTCGTCGATTTGGACGGCAATCTCTTGCGCTTCGGCCAACCGGTGGGAGCGCGCTAAATGCCAACGCGCAAGCTCATCATCAGATCTTTGATGTCATGGCCCGCGAATGCGGGCCACCCAGTTGACGCATCCACACCAGCGAAGAAAAACCTGGGTGGCCCGGTCAAGCCGGGCCATGACAACCTTGGTGTGGTGTGCTGATGGCCACGCGCAAGCTCATCATCGACGGACAGGAGATCGAGGCCGACGACTCGATCACCTTGCTGCAGGCTTGCGAGCAGGCCGGCGCGGAGATTCCACGCTTCTGCTATCACGAACGCCTGTCGGTGGCCGGCAATTGCCGCATGTGCCTGGTGGAATGGGTGGGGGCGCCCAAGCCCCAAGCCTCCTGCGCGCTGCAGGTGCGCGACATCTTCCCCAACAAGGACGGCACGCCGGCCAAGATCAACACCCGCTCGCCGGCGGCCCGCAAGGCGCGCGAAGGGGTGATGGAATTCCTGCTCATCAACCATCCGCTCGATTGTCCGATCTGCGACCAGGGCGGCGAATGCGATCTGCAGGACCAGGCGTTGTTCTACGGCCGCGCCGCCTATACCCGCTTCAACGAGAACAAGCGGGCGGTGGAAGACAAGTACATGGGCCCGCTGATCAAGACGATCATGACCCGCTGCATCCAGTGCACCCGCTGCGTGCGCTTCGCGACAGAGGTCGCGGGCGTGCCGGACCTCGGCGCCACCGGCCGCGGCGAGGACATGGAGATCACCACC
>DATCOJ010000027.1:0-8569 GCA_036564785.1 Rhizomicrobium sp.
GTGCTGGTACTTGCCCTGCACCATCAGAATGTCGGGAAAGTTCACGCTGGCGGCGCGGATACGCAGACGCACCTCGTTCGGCGCCGGTGGCGGAAGCGCGATGTCTTCGAGCACCAGCGTGCCGAGGTCTTCGGCGTTCGCCCGGCAGACGAGCGCTCTCATCCGGCGCCGTCTTCGTCGCCGCCGCGCAACGTCGGCAGATTGGGAAGCGCCCGGACTCCGCCCATGAACAGCGCGATGGCGAACTCGGCGGCCGCGTTGGTGTCCACGATCTCGCGCCGCAGCATGCGCTCGGCCAGTTCGAAGGCCACGCCGACGATGGCGGCCATCAGGAAATCCGCATCGACCGGCGGGAAGAGTCCCTTGGCGATGGCTGCCTCGAGATCCTCCCGCAGCTCCTCGAAGCCCGCGATGATCTCGACGGTGTCCATGCGCACGCGCAGCGTGTCGGTGTTGCGCCGGATGGCATGGAAATTCGACTGATCGCTGGCGACATATTCGAAGAAGGTGCGAAAGGTGCCGGAGATGAACTCCTCCACCGTGCGGGCCTTGGCGCGCTCCTCGCGCAGGCGCGGTCGGATGCGCAGCGCGCTTTCGTCCTGGATGGCCTGGAACACCTCTTCCTTGGACTTGAAGTAGTTGTAGAAGGTGCCGGAGGCGAGCGGCGTGGCGCGAATGATGTCGCGTACCGTGGTGGCGCCATAGCCCAGATCGGCGAACACTGTGCGCGCCGCCTCGAGAATCGTATGGCGGTTCTGCGCCTTGGTCTGCTCCCGCTTGCCCGAAGGCTTTTGCGGGCGTGCAATGGGTTGGATGAACTCGGTCTCCAAGGGCGGTGCCTTCGGAAGTGGATGGCCCCGTAGTCTAACCAAGCGTGACGCGCCGTCAACTTTTCAGCGGATCAGCCGGGGATGTCCGCGCCAATCGCCTGCGAAATGGTGGCAAATCCATCGCGCTCCAGGAGGGCCAGCAGATCGCGCTTGATGCGGCCGACCAGACGAGGTCCCTCGAAGGACAGCGCCGTATAGAGCTCCACCAAAGTCGCACCAGCCCGAATCTTGGCGTATGCGTCGGCGCCGGAGCCCACCCCGCCGACTCCGACCAGCACGAGTCTGTTGCCCACGCGGGCGCGCAACGCTCTAAGCACGGCCGTGGAGCGCTCAAACAAAGGCCTGCCGGACAATCCTCCCTGCTCGCTTGCATCGCGAGCGCGCAGGAAGGCTGGCCGCTCGATCGTCGTATTGGTGGCGATGATGCCATCGAGACCGAAAGCGAGCGCGACTTCCGCCACATCGGCGATGGCCGCATCCGCAAGATCGGGTGCGATCTTCAGCAGAAGCGGCGTCGCTGGATCCTGCTGTGAACGCACTTCCTGAAGCATTCCCAGCAAGCGCTCCAGCTCGTCGCGGTTTTGCAGGGCGCGCAAACCCGGCGTGTTGGGCGAGGAAACATTGACGGCGATGTAGTCTGCGAACGGCGCCAGCCGCGCAAAGGCCTCGCGATAGTCGGCAATGCGGTCGGCGCTGTCCTTGTTCGCCCCGATATTGATGCCGACAATTCCCTTTCGGTGCCGCCGAGCGAGCCGCGTGGCCATGGCATCCATGCCCGCATTGTTGAAACCCATGCGGTTGATCACCGCCCGGTCGGAGCGCAGACGAAACAACCGGGGACGCGGATTGCCAGGTTGCGCTCGGGGCGTCACCGTTCCGCATTCGACGAAGCCGAAACCGAACTTCAACATCGCGTCCGGCACTTCGGCGTCCTTGTCGAAGCCGGCCGCCAGGCCCACCGGGTTGGGAAAGTCGAGGCCTAAGACGCGGACTGCCAGCCGTGGGTCGTCGGAGTCTGCTTGAGGCAGCAGCGGACCGGCCGCCTGTACGAGACCGATGGTGGCGCGATGGGCGGCTTCGGCCGGCAGAAGCCGCATCAGGCTTGCGCCCGTTTCCATCAGCATTTCTTCGACCTGGCCGGCTCCGCGAGCAAGTCTTAAGCCCTCTCGGCCCCGGCTTCAGCCCACAAATTCTCCTTGCATAACAAAAGAGAATCGGCTAGGAGGAACTTCCGCGAGTGGAATTTCTTCATATGACGCGCCAATTTCTGACACACGCGCAGGTCTGGGAAGGCATCGACTCCCTTGCCGAGCGTCACGACCTATCCGCATCAGGGCTCGCAAAAGCTGCAGGCCTCGATCCTACAACTTTCAATAAGAGTAAGCGCATCGGTCCGGACGGTCGTCCGCGCTGGCCGTCGACGGAGAGCCTGTCGAAGTCTCTGCAAGCGACCGGCGAAACTTTGGAAGAGTTCGTGCTGCAGATGGGACGCGGCAAGGGGGCACCGCGAAGCTTGGGCCGTCCCATTCCGTTGATCGGCTTCGCGCAGGCCGGCCGCGAAGGGTATTTCGACGATGCGGGATTTCCAGCCGGCGCCGGCTGGGATGAGATCCCGTTTCCCGAACTCGCCGACGAACATGCTTACGTGCTGGAGATCAGCGGCGACTCCATGATGCCGATTTACCGGGACGGCGACCGCATCGTGGTGTCGCCCGGCGCCAGCCTGCGGCGCGGCGACCGCGTGGTGGTGCGGACCCTGACGGGCGAGGTGATGGCCAAGCTGCTCTCGCGCATGACGGCGCAGAAGGTCGAGCTGAAATCCTTCAATGCCGATTTCGAGGATGTGGTATTGCCAGTGCCCGACGTGGTGTTCGTCCATCGCATCATCTGGGCCAGTCAGTAAATAGCGTCTTTCCAGATACGACGATCTATCCCAGAGAAATGCGATGGGAACCAGTACATTTCCATGATCACTAGACATAGTTGGTTTGTTGCAGTATCAGCGCGGCCCTTTAGCCGGCGCATTGGTGTGAAATGGACAAGGATACCTCACAGGCCGATCCTCCGCAGCCACGGAGCTTGACGAGCGTCACGACTGGTGAATTGGCGCAAACGGCCCTCGAAGAGCCGATCGCGGATTGTCGATCGTTCGAGCCGCATGATCTGGCAGACCGCTATCGTGCTGCTGCAACCACGGCAGAAAGGGAAGGTCGTCTTACCGAAGCCATCGTGTATGCACTGATTCAGGCTTTGCTCGACATGCATTTCAAGCCGAACGATAGGAGCGAACCATTTGGTCCGCTGTGGGTGTTCGAGAAGAACAGATCGATGACTCCGAGCGACATTCCGGCCGAGCTGTCATTAGGGCTGGCGGCACACACTCCCACGCTAAAAAACCCTGTATTGCGAGCCAGGATTGCTGATGTTGCGTGGGTTGCCAACCGGAAACTGGGTCAGTGTGCTCAAACGGCAGTTGAGGCGTATTGTGAAGCTGTCGAAGCATTGCGTTCCGGAGCCCTCGAACAATCGCACGATGAGAGCGACGTGACGGATCACGACGTGATTGATCTGCTGCGTCGGGCCTGTCAAATCGCCGTCGTGACCAAGGGCAAGATCAATTCGATGCCGGAGCGTCTATCCAATTTAGTTAGCATCTCGCGCAGCGATGCGTTCGCGCGCTCTTATCAGCATGGTTTTTATGACGCGGCTGAACTTGATCTCGACTATTCGATATCGCCGGCACTTGAGATTGCGCGGGAGGCTGAAAGCTTGGTGGAAAATGCCAAACCAAGTGGCAATGGACATTTCCCATTGGCAATGCTCGAACTCGCCAGTCGCGCGTATCGGGATGCTGGCAATGGCGATAGTTCAAATCGGCTGACAGTTAAAGCCGCCGAGTGGTGCGTGTCATGCGCCGACACCCTGACTCACGTGCCGTTATTGGAGGCGCATTGGCTTACCCGAGCCATCGGCGCATACGGCCGCGTTCGCGCAGAAAAGGCTCGCCGCAGCGAACTGCGAAAGCGGCTTGTCTACGTGCAGGCGCATACATTGGATGACTTCGTCCCTATCGGAGATTCAGTGGACATCAGCGACATCGTTGAGAAGGTAGAAGAACAAATCTCGGGCAAATCCCTTGCGGCGGCTCTTCGCAAGTTAATCTTAGTTTCAAGGTCTCCCTCTCCTACGGCTCTGGCGGCGAATGTGCAGAGTCGACTCAGCAAATCCCCGCTAGCTTCGTTGTTCTCAACACAAATTCTTGACCATGGAGGGAAGGTCAAAGCCACCGCCCCCAGCCCACACGGCAACGATGTGCGAGACCGAGAACTTGCCTTGCGTCACGAGATTGTCCGTGATGAGGGGATCAGGCGGGGTCATCTTTCCCAAAGCATGATCCACCCGATGCGCGCGATCATCAATGCAGAGCACGGAATCACCGTCGAGAAATTACTACCCCTTTTGCTCGAAAGCCCATTCGTGCCGTCGGGGTACGAGTTCGTTTTCGCGCAGGGATTTGCTCGATGGTTTGGCGGCGAGTCAATTTCCGCAACGAGCATTTTGGTTCCCCAACTGGAAAACTTGTTGCGGTACGTTCTTAAGAATGCTGGCGAAGACGTGAGCACGATGAAGAGTGATGACACACAGGAGGACCGCTCGATCCAGGCCATATTTGATCAGATGCGCCCGAAGATCGTCAGCATCCTTGGCGAAGGAATCGCCTATGAGATTGAGAATCTGTTCTTGTTCCGCGGTGGTCCAAGCGTTCGTCATGGTGTGGCGCACGGCCTATTCTCGACCGGACACTTCTACTCGGACGACGCGAACTATGCCTGCTGGTTCATCTTCCACCTTTGCATGCTCCCGCTACTGTCACGCTGGAACGACATTGAGGCCCATTTTGAAAGCCTTTGACGACTTCCGACGTGGCGCGCTTTCGCCACCCAGTTCTCTGTCATTGGGCCAGCCAGTAGCGTTTTACGGATATCCTTGGTCGCGACGCACCAGCTGCGCATAGCGCGCCAAGTCGTTCTTCGCCAGGACATCGCGCAGCTCGCGGGCGCGCGCTTGCGCGAACATCTCATACGACGAGGCGGGCTTGCCGGCGATGGCCAGCGAAAGCGACTCCTCGATGGATTTTCGATAGTTCGCCAAGTCGTAGCCCGAGAGCGACAGCGCGGCTTGGTAACGCAGCGCGACCTCGCCGGGCAGTTTGCGAAACGCCGCCTCGAAATCCTTCACCCCTTCGCTCGCGCTGGCGCCGTAAAGCCAGCGCGCCAGCGTTGCTCCGCCGCCGCGCACGACCTCGATGTTCCAACCGCCGAGCGCCGTCAGCGCCCAGGCGTTGCCGGGGTCGCTTTTCAGCGCCGCGTCGAGATTGCTCTTGGCCTCTTCCGCCATGCCCTTGAGCCGCGCACGCGCGACGCCGAGAATGCGCGCCTCGTAGCCGAGCGAGACGGCCAGATAGATGTGTCCCTCCGGCACGGTCGTATCTTGCGCCACCGCCCGGCGCGCGTAGCCTTCTGCACGCTCGAGGCAGGGAAGGCACGGCGCGTCTTTTATCAGCGCTTCGCCAAGCGTGGCGCGCGAGGCGAGCGCGAAGCCCGCCGCCGTGTTCTGGGCAATCGCGGCATCGATCGCCGGCTGGTATTTCCCGGCGAGATAAAGATCGAGCGGCGTATCGGCGAAAGCCGGTGACGCGCATGTCAGCGACAGAAGCACCATCGCGCCGCGCAGCATCATGAGGCTCCTAGCTCACCCGCCAGCGCGCGGTGGATCAGCACCGCGGTTTCCGCGCAGCCGAACAGCACGGCGAAGGAGCCGAAACGTGGACCCTGACTCTGGCCGAACAGAACTTCGTAGAGCGCCTTGAACCAGTCGCGCAGCGGCTCGAAGGAATGGCGCTTGCCGATTTCGTAGACCTCGAACTGCACCTTTTCGGCGTCCCGCTCGCCGGCGAATTTCTCCAGCGTATCGGCGAGCTCGGCCAACGCGGCCCGCTCCTTCTCGCTGGGCGCGCGGTAGCGCTTGGCCGGCTTGACGAAATCTTCGTAGTATTTGAGTGCGTGGCCGACCAGCCGATCGAGCCCGGGGTTGGCCTCGGGCGAGGCGTGCGGCGCGTAGGCGCGGATAAAGCCCCACAGCAGATCGCGGTCGTGCGCATTTGAGGCACTGACCAGCGTCAGGAGCAGCGCGAAACTCACGGGATAGACTTCGTCGGGCGGAGCGCCGGCATGAATGTGCCAGACGGGACTCTCCAGCCTTGCGTCGTTGGCCGTCTCGTTGGAGCGGTACTTCGCCAACAGGTCGATGTAGTCGTCCACGGCTTTTGGAATAACATCGAAATAGAGCTTCTTGGCCACCCGCGGCTTCTGAAACATGAACAGTTCGAGGCTCTCTTCCGTGCCGTAGGTGAGCCACTCGTCGACCGAAAGCCCGTTGCCCTTGGACTTGGAAATGCGCTGGCCGTCAGCGTCGAGAAAAAGTTCGTAGTTGAAACCTTCCGGCGGCTCACCGCCCAGCGCACGAAGAATCTTGGACGACAATTCCACCGATGAAATCAGATCCTTGCCGGACATCTCGTAATCGACGCCAAGCGCCAGCCAGCGCATCGCCCAGTCGGCCTTCCACTGGCATTTGACGTGGCCTCCCGTGACGGGAAGCTCGGTCTTGCTGCCTTCGTCCTCGAAGACGACGGTTCCCGCCTTCTTGTTCCATTCGAGGATCGGCACTTGCAGCACACGCCCGTCGCGCGGCGAGATCGGCAGGAAGGGGGAGTAGGTGGCGCGCCGCTCCGGCCCCAAGGTCGGCAGCACGATGTCGCGCACCGCCTCGTAGTGCTCGAGCATGGTGAGCAGAGCGGAATCGAAGCGGCCGGACTTGTAGCATTCGGTCGAACTCAGGAACTCGTATTCGAAGCCGAAACGGTCGAGAAAGGCGCGCAGACGCGCATTGTTGTGGGCGCCATAGCTTTCATGCGTTCCGAACGGATCTGGCACCGAGGTCAGCGGCTGGCCCAGATGCCGCGCTAGCATCTCCTGATTGGGCACGTTGCCGGGCACTTTGCGCAAGCCGTCCATGTCGTCCGAGAAGGAGATCAGCCGCGTCTTCACCTCCGACATCGCCTCGAAGGCGCGGCGCACCCAAGTCGTGCGGGCGACCTCGCCGAAAGTGCCGATATGCGGCAGGCCGGAAGGGCCGTATCCCGTTTCGAATACAACGCCTTCGACCGTGTGTCCCTTCGCCCGATGACGCTCGATCCGCACCACCACCTTGCGCGCTTCCTCGAACGGCCAGGCATGGCCCTTGAAAGCGAGCTCGCGGGAGGGACGGAAGGTGCCGGAAGACATTGGAATTGCTTAACCTTAAGCGTTTCGAAAGGGCGCAAAGCTAGGCTCCCGCTCGGGAGGGCGTCAATGACCGCGTTGCCCGCGCCATCGAGCTTGCGTCAAGCCAATCCGGCATGGGCCCTGGCCATCCTGGCCATGGTGCTGGGAGCGATCGCCGCGCTGCTGGCCTGGGGAGATCGACAATGGCTGGCACTGACGTTGGTGCCGATCGCCGCCGCGACGCTTTACACGTTTGGCTTGTGCCTCAAGCGAATGCTGGGCGAGTTCGCCGCGCTCCGCAACCGAAATGCGGCACTGGCGGAACAGATCGCGCATGAAGCGGCGGAAGCGCAGAAGGCACGCGATGCGGCGGAAGCCAGCTCGCGCGCCAAGCTCGCGTTCATTGCCAATATCAGCCATGAAATCCGCACGCCGCTCAACGCGCTGCTCGGCATGGCGCAGCTGCTGGAGCGCAGCGAGCTCGACCGCGCGCAGAAAACGCACGTTAAAGTGCTGCTCGACGCCGGCCGCGGACTCAAGACGCTGCTCGACGATGTGATCGCGCTATCGCACGACGAAGGTGGCGACGGCGCGGACCCGGCAGACTGCGATGCGGCGCAGGCGCTTCGCACCGTCGCCCGGCTGCTGCAGCCGCGCGCCTGGGAGAAGCAGCTTCGGCTCACGGTGACCGCAGCCGCGGGACTGCCGCAAGCTGCCGCCGACGCGCGCCGCGTCCGGCGCATCCTTCTGAAGCTGGCCGACAACGCCCTGAAATTCACCGAGCGCGGCGGCATCGAACTCCGCGCCGAACTCGCAGGCAGCGGCGAGCGCCCGCTGCTGAAATTCCTGGTGGTCGACACGGGCCTCGGCATTCCACCGGAATTCGCCTTGAATGTGTTCGAACCTTTTTCGATGGCCGATGCCTCCTACGCCAAGCGCCATGACGGTGCGGGCTTGGGACTGGCGGCCGCCAAGCGCATGGTGGAATCCCAGGGCGGCGAAATCGGCTTCGAGAGCGCTGCCGGCGCAGGAACCACCTTCTGGTTCACAGTCCCGGTTACGGCCATTGTTTCGGGCGAACGGCCGGAGCCCATTGCCATTGCTGCCGGTGCGCCGCCACCGAAGGGACTAAGCATTCTTGCGGCCCTTCGCGATCAAGCCTTGCGAGCGCAGGTCTCCGGTCTGCTCGAGCCGTTCGGAAACAAATTCGTCTACGCGGACTCGCCCGTCGAGGCCATCGGCCTGGCTGGCCGCGATGCCTTCGACATCATCATCGCCGAGGCGAACGACGCCGACGGCCTCGCTGCCGCGCCCAGCGTCGCCGCGCCGCTCCTGGCGCTGCTCATGCCAGGCGCGCGCATGCCCGAGGCGGCGGCCCAGGTCATTCGCTGGCCGGCGTCGGCAGGCGAACTC
>DATCOJ010000028.1:0-10977 GCA_036564785.1 Rhizomicrobium sp.
AGCGAGCGGAGGCGCCGCAAGTGGTGGCGCAACCGGTAGCGCTCCAGCGGCAGTCGCGGCTCCCGAAGGCGTGCTCTCAGGCGGCGGCGCAGCAGGTCTTGCCGGCGCTGGCGCCATCTCGGCGACCACGGTTGCGGTCACGGTGCTGGCGGTGGTCGGCGGCGTCGTGGCGCTGTCTTCGGGCGGTGGCGGCGGCGGCGGCAATTCGTCCACCACCGGCACGAACTAGACTTCGGCGCGAACTACCACGCTTCCGAAAGCGGAATGTAACCAGGCTGTGCCGCGACGCGCGCGAGCCATGCTGTGACCGCGGGATACTGCGAAAGATCGAAGCCGCCCTCGCCGGCGCAATGCGTGTAGGCGTAGAGCGCGATATCGGCCACGGAATAGCGACTGGCGAACCAATCCCGCTTCTCGAGATGCGTGTTCATGACGCCGATCGCGGCGTTGCCTTTGGCATGCCATTCCGGGATGAGGTGACGCTTCTTCTCCAGCTCCTCTTTGGGCCCTTCGGTGAGCCAGAAGCGCGGCACCGCCACGTAGGGCTCGTGGCTGTATTGCTCGAAGAACATCCAGGACAGCGCCTGGGCGCGCGCCCATTTGTCCATAGGCTGAAGGTCTGTCCCTTCGCTCAGATACCACAGGATTGCATCTGACTCCGCGAGGCAGCGGCCATCCTCGAATTCGAGCAGCGGCACTCGGCCGTTGGGATTCTTGGCGAGAAACGGCGCCTGGCGGGTCTCGCCCGCCAGCAGCGGATACTCCTTCAACGCGATGGGAATGCCCAATTGCCGCGCGGCCAGCCGCACTTTGTAGCAATTGCCGGACATTTGCATTTGATGGAGCAGCAGCATCGCGGCCTCCCGTGATCGTGGCGCAACATCATGGAGGGATTCGGCCATGCGCGGCTCGCGCGGGGGACCTGCGCGGGGCTGCCACCGGCTCCAATCGCTTGAGAGGCTTGGTCTTTCGCCCGCTCCCCGAAATCCAAAGGGCCGATGGCACGGAAACGCCGCCATGGCGTTACCCTTTAGTTGGCCACAGCATTGTCACAAGGGCCGGAGACGCTCATGCGTCCGATACCGCGGGGAGGCATTTCGGTGAGATATTGGCATCTGGCGCTCGGCGCCGTGATGATTGGCACCATGGCCGGGTTCATCTGGCCGGTCGCGGCCGACTCGCTCCCGATGGACAATCCCATCACCTTGGACGGCATCGAGGCCGTGTGCACCGGCATCGGCTCGGCGGAAGACGATCCGCGCTGGAAGGCCTATCCGATCCGCGTCGAGTTCTCCAACGGCGGCGCGCAATATCTGGCGGGCGCCCATGTGACATTGGCGAGCGGCGGCAAGACGCTGGCTTCGTTCGATTGCTCGGGATCCTGGGTGCTGTTCAAATTGAAGAGCGGCGCATACAAAGTCTCGGCCAGCCTCAAGGACGAGCCGAACGCCGGAACGCATAGCGCGAGCTTCTCGCCGCCGGCGTCCGGGCAGAAGCGCGTCGTCATTCAGTTTCCGATGCCGGCCAACCACTGAGGCACGGACGCCGCAACTCCGCCGCGTCGAGTTCCATTCCCCACGGAAAGCAAGTCTTCCAATCGTTCCAATGGTTTAGGGATTTCATCCCGGAACCGTCGTGAGCGGCGCCCATTACCAATTGTAGAATGCAAGGCGGGCATGGCCCGGCACGAGCGCGGAAGCTCCCGCGCCCGGCGGACGCAAGGATGGGGCGTTTGCTGGCATTCGCTTTTGCAAGGAACCGGCCCCTCGAGGGCCAATAACAGCAGGAGACCATCATGCTGCACTCCGTCTCGAAGGTTCTGAAAGGCTCGGCGCTGGCCGCGCTGATCGGCATCGGCTTGGCTTCGGCGGGCGCCACGCCGGCCGCGGCCGACACGCTGAAGACCCGCTGCTATGGCGGCCAGTGCTACCGGCTGCAGTGCAACGACTTCGGTTACGATTGCGTGCGCGTCGCCTATCTGGGCAACGTCGGCTATGCGCGTCCCCGCGAACACTATGTCTGCGACGCGGATGGCGACGAGTGCCGCTGGGTGCGCACCCGCGTGCTCGACTATGACACCGATGAGGATTTCGAGGACTAGCGCCTCGGACTCATTCTGAAAGCAAACGGGCGGCGGGTGCTCTCCGCCGCCCGTAGCTGTCTCGAACGGAGCGCTCTTTACGCCGGCTTGAGATTGACCGCCTTGGCGCCGCGCGCATCCGGCTGAATGTCGAAGGAGACGCGCTGGCCTTCCGCCAGGCTCTGCATGCCTGCCTGCTGCACGGCGCTGACGTGGACGAAGACGTCCTTGCCGCCGCCTTCCGGCGCGATGAATCCAAATCCCTTGCTGGTGTTGAAGAACTTCACGGTTCCGATGGTCATCACTCTTTCCTTGCATCATCGGGTTGCCGCGCCCGCGACATGCGAACGCGACCGCGGCAGACGCTGTCATGAAGGAAGGGTGTTCCGGCTTTCTCGTCCAGGCGCGCACGGAAGGCGGGTCGGGATTCAAACAACAGGTGCGCTTCTTCTGACGGAACGCCGTCGCGTGGCGCCTAAATAGACGGTTTGCCTGCTTTTGGCAACGCTGCGGGCGGCGGCTTCAGACCTTGGCCGCTACTTTGGGAGTCGTCTTGCGCGCCTGGCGGCGGGCAGCGGCCTTGGCGGCGTCGGCTTCCTTTTTGGCAGCGGCCTTCTCGACGGCGAGCTTGTCGGCCGTGATCTTGTCCTCGGCTTCCTTGGCGAGACGCAGAGCCTTCAGCTTCGCGGTCTTGGCGACGACGGCGGCGCGCTCCTTCTCCATCTCCTGGCGCACCATGGTGTCGCGCTGCTCGGAGGCGGTGAAGTGGTTCTGTGCCTTGCGGCGGGCGGCATCGCGATCTCGCCCGCCATCGGGACTGGGCATGGAAAATATCCTTTCGGCCAGGGCCTTCGGCACGCGCACACGAGAAGTGAGGATTGGGCGCGACTCGGGGCCCGCACCGGCTCTGCTAGAAATGGGCCGAAAAGGCCAAATTTACAAGCCACCTGCGGGAAGAATCCGGTGGAAGGGCGGTTTTCTTGGGCGCCAGGCCGCGTTAACCTTTGAGGGTCCGGCCCTCCCAGGGCCGGCCAAGGGGGTATCCATGACCCGAGCTCTGTTCGCGGCGCTGATTGCCGCCATTGCCGCCTTTGCGCTGGACACAGCACCCGCCGCCGCTTCCATCGCCAGCCGCTGCGACGGGTACGGCTGCGCCCGCATCCACTGCAATGCTACCGGCGACCGCTGCTTCTTCATCGACGCCGATGACTACGCCTGGCGCTACGCCTGCAACGGCGATTGCGACGAGGACGACAGTTACCGCGACGGCTATCGCAGAGACGGCTATCGCGGCGACGGCGATTGCTGCGGCGAGGATCGCGGCTACTACAATTGCTGCAGCGACGGCTGGGTGTGCGATCCGGACGGCGACCGCTGCTACGAATCCGACAGCCCGTGGTGGCACTACCGTGAATACTACCGCCGCCACGGCTACCGCTGGGAAGACGAAGGCTGACGCAAACGATCGCCGCGCCGGCCACATCCTCGCCCCCAAGATGAACGCGCCGTTGCGCTGGCGTTCATCCCGGTTAACCAACACTGGGCCCCGGAGCGTCCAACACGCGAAGGGACCATCATGACCACTCTCAGCAGACTTCTGTCCGGTGCGGCGGTTCTTGCCGTCGCCAGCTTGGGCAGCCTGACGTTCACCGCCACCCCGGCGGCCGCCTGGGGCTACGGCTACCAGCATTGCGACCGTGATCGCGACGGCGACGGGCCGCGCTGCCATCGCCACCACGACAACCGCTATGGCTACGGCAATCGCGGCTACGGCTACGGCTACGGCATCCACTACGGTTACCGTGATCGTGACGACTATCGCCACCGCGTCACCCATCGCGGCGACTGGCGCAATCACCGCGACTGGGACCACGACGGCGACCGCGACTAAGCCCCGCGGTTTGGCAGGGTTGCGCTCCCGGCGGGGAACGGGGGCGCACCCTTGCCAGTTTCCTAGGAGTCCCCGCAAGCGTTCCGCGGCGAGGATTCAAGGAGTAACCGAGATGATCAAATCCATCGTCCTCGGAGGGGTTGCGCTTGCCGCTTTGGCGGTGGCGCCGGCCTTCGCGCAATCGACCGCGCTGAAGGTCAACGAAATTGCCGAGGTGCAGGGCGTGAAGACCGCCTGCGGCGGCGCCAGTCTCGACGATCAGCAGAACATGAGCACCGAGAACTTTCCGGTGACCTTGAAACTGGTCGGCGGCTACGGCCAGTGGCTGGGCGAGGAGAACCTCACCATCACCGGCGGCGGCCAGACCATCAGCTTCACCTGCGAAGGCCCCTGGGTCTCGATGCAGCTGGCGCCGGGCCGCTACAAGGCCACGGCCGAAGTGCCGGGCGGCTCGCCCAAGACGGTGAGCTTCACGGTCGGCCAGGGCTCGCGTGAAGTGATGATCCGCTTCCCCGAAATGATGCAGGGCCGCGGCAAGAACTATCAGGAGCTGCAGCAGCAGACTCCGGCGACCTCGATGTAACGAGGTCGACGCAACGCGCGCCGTCGTTGTCACGTGCGTCGCAGAAGGATCCGGGAAAACGAACGGGCGGCGAAGTCTCCTTCGCCGCCCTTCTCCGCTGTCGCAGTGGCGACGGCGGACGCATTCATTTCAAAGCGTCTGGCTTAGACGGCCTTGAGGTTCACAGCCTTGCTGCCGCGCGCATCCGGCTGGATGTCGAACGACACTTTCTGGCCCTCGTTGAGGCCGCGCAGGCCGGCCGCTTCCACCGCCGTGGCGTGGACGAACACGTCCTTGCCGCCGCCTTCCGGGGAAATGAAGCCAAAGCCTTTGCCGGTATTGAAGAACTTCACAGTTCCGATCGTCATTTTCGTTACAGTCCTAGTCATTGGGTTCCGCCGCGCGCAAAGCACGCGCGATGGCCGCGAATGGACGTTTCGGATCAGGGAAGGTAGGCCGGCTATCTCGTCCAGGCGCGCAACCAAGCGGGCAGGGATTCTAACAACAGGTGCGCTTCTTCTGACGGGACGCCGTCCGCGTGGCTGGTACATAGCCCGTTGGAGGTTAATTTACAAGCAGGCGTCCTTCGGGGGCGGCGCAGCGCCGGGGGCCTACTAGATATTATTGGCCCCACGAGGGGTCACCACAACGACTCGTTCCTCTGAAAATCGATACCCCCCTCCCCCCTCCCTACCCATCTCGGGGCGGAAAATAGGGGTAAGGCATTGAACGGGTAGCAATTTCCCGGAAATCGCTGACGATCTGCCGGACACGAGCGAAAAGCACTGGGCAAGGCCCGCCGTGGTACCGGGCGGGAAACAGCGGGAGCCCTGGATGTGAAAGGGCGGGTAGTCTCGCTTTGTTCTTACGCAAGGCTGAGAGCGAATGCAAGGAGAAGTGCCACGGTTCCGGTGATTGCACTAACTCTGTACCTTTGCAGGCCAACATGGGCGATTTTGTAAAGGCCGTAAGAAGCGGAGATGTGCCGCAGCCGGTTCAGCGGCAGTTCTCGCTAGTCGGTTGGGCGGAAGCATTCCGAAACTTCGTTTCACCGGACGATGCGGACAGGAAGCTGTTCGAAGCAGGCATTTTCTTTGATCGCGTGTTTTCGGAATTGCGCGAGGCAACTAACCAAAATGCTTTTCGGAACATCGCCCGTAGCGAACGCTTGAAAGCAATATGTGCCCTCCTGAACCATGATGTCGCGATGTTGGATCAAAAAACGAAGGAGGAAATGGAGAAGGTTAAGTCGCAAACGAAAAGCGGGGGTCATGTTATCGACCCCTTTTTGTTTCTCGTTGTCCAACTTCGCTCAGGAATCAAATGCACGCCAGACCAGGTGCTAACGATCCTACTGGACGCTGGCGTGTATCCGCTGGACGAGGCGTTGCTTTCTGACGAAGGTGGCAATCAATTTCAGCCAAACAACTTGGATGACGTCGCGCACGCATTTGCAACAGCCAACGCATATCGGTTGGCCTCTGATCTCTGGCACAGTTGTCTCTGGCTACGGTATGAATTGGTATGGCACGAAACTGATGCAGTCGAGATTAGGCCTTCGGATGAACGCGAAGCGAGAGAGGCAGCGGCATCCGATTTTCGCCATGAAGCTCATATCCGAGAATTCGCAAACTGGGCTGTTATTGCCTGGCGCAACGAACTCACGCTGCAAGAGAAGAAAATTTTGACCGCACAGCGTCTTGTGACAAAGTTCGATTCTAGAGGATCACACAACCCGTTCAAGGTTTCCAAGGTCGACTTACAGCGGAACAGGAACATCCCGGATGACGCACTCTCGCGCATGGCGGTCGATGACGGGTACTTAAAGCCGTTCGTTGATATTGCTTTTCCCACCACTCCGACGCTCACGATCGGATTGCTGCTGAAGGTGTGGACCTTGTTGGCTTCAGTGGGAAGGTCTGTGTTGGACACCGTTAAACAGGGCGCTCCTGATTTTGACTGGTTTTGCGCTCATATCGTTCGAGCTGAGAGGCGCCATATCGTCGGTGTTCTGAAAAAAGCACTTGACCTTGAATCAGTTGTTTCAAACGCTGCAATTGATTTTTTGACATATAGACCGCGAACTGACGGGCTCTGGCAAAAGCCATTGATCCGGTTTAGCGAAGACACATTCCTGATCGTCGTGGGGCCTCTGTTTCATGGAAATATGCACAGAGCGGCAGAACGGTGGCTTCGCCAAGGCGGATATGATCTTGATCAAAGAGGTCCAATTTTCGAAAGCGTTGCCCGAGACGTGCTCGCGCAAGCAGTTGTGAAATCGCGGCTACTCAAGGACGCAGAGGTGGTGCCGAATCCAGTAAGGGGACCCGAGGGCGAGGAGATTGATCTGCTGATTAGAGTGGGTTCGCTGATACTTGTGGGTGAGGCTAAATGTCAGTTGTTTCCTGTCGATCCTCTTGAGGAGTTCCGCTATCGAGCACGACTAGTGGAGGCGGCCGAACAAGCGAACCGAAAGGCAGAGACACTTCAAGCAAATTCGAAGTTCGTGCGAGAGACATTCGGGCTCTCCCAGCATGTAGAATTTCGAGTCGTGCCATTTGCACTATCTAACTTGCTAGTCGGATCAGGCTTTCCGATTAACGGCGTAGCTGTGACGGATCTATTGTTCATGCAGCGGCTTCTTGGAGAAGGGCAACTTCGAAAATTTGCTCAGATGAGCCGCGACGGGATTGCTGACGCGGGCTATGTCGTTGACTACTACAAGAATCAGGAGGATGCTGAAATTAGAATTCCGCAGTTGCTATTGGATCAGCCCGTAGTGAATGATGTCTTGACGCAGATGCGCACTCGAATACGTCCCACCCCAATCTCGCCTACCGTGCGAATTGGTGTTACATACTTCTCCGCCTCAAATGATCCTGACCCCTTGGATTTGGCGCCTGTTCCGAGCTAGTGCTCGCAGCTTCTTTGCCAACTCTTCGGCATGTTCGAGCGGCTGGCGTGCTTTGCGCGGAAGCGGCGGATTCCTCCCGAGCAGTCCACTCAACCGCCTTCGTGTTTCGCTTCGGCGCCCCCTCATCCGGCTTCGCTCCCAAGGAGCTACGTCGCCCCCTCACCCCAACCCTCTCCCCCCGGGCTCCGCCTTCGGCTACGCCGCGGCAAGTGAGTCTCGCCTGGCACGCCGAAGCTTTAGCGAAGGCGGCCACTTCGTGGAGGCGAGGGAGACGAGGGCGGAGCAGCTATTGCCGCGCCAGCATCCGGCCCATCGGCGTCGGCATCACGCCGCCCATGCCGCTCTGGATCAGCCCCAGCGACAACAGTCGCGCGCGCCGATCCGCGGGCAGGCTGGCCCGGCTCATGAAGCTCGCGGCGACGATCTCGCGCAGCGAAACCATCTCGGGCTCGCTCAATTCGGAGCGCGAAGGAAACCGATCCATGCTGTCCTCGCTGGGATGGCGCGCGCGGTGCACGCGCCTGTTCTCAAGTGTACGCGTGTCGAAGCGATCAGGAGGCGTTTCTTTCCGCCTGAGCCGCGGACGAGTCCGCTCGGTCCCGCGGCGAAGCGGAGCGCCAATCATGGCCGGGATCTCGCCGGTGGCGCGGCGCGCCGCCTTCATTCTCCCATCGGGAGAGGGCGGCCTCGATCTGGATGTCTTGTGGTGTGTTGCGCATGGTCCAGTGTGGAATGAATCCATCGGCGCCGCTGTGCAAAAGAGCACAGTATTTGATTGCCGAATCCGCAAGAGTCTTTTGCGCAAATACCGGTCCGCGCCTTGAAATATTGTTCCGCGTCCCTATCTAAGTTGAGGCGGCGGGATTGCTGCCGCGATGAAAGGTCCCCTTTTCCATGACGAATACTCCCAACATGAAGCCGGCCGAAACCGCGAAGGTCGAGCCGGCCGTTCTTGCCACCAATCAGCCGGCCACACCGGTGAAAGCTCCCTCGAGCCCGGAAGTTTTGAAGACCGAGCCGACCAGCGGCGAACACAAGCCGGCACAGCCTGCCCCGAAGTCGTAAAGACGGCGGAGCAACTCTGCTTCGAATTGTTTCCGGAGGCGCATAGGCGCCCCCGTGGCGGATAGCGGCGTGGGAAACCATGCCGCATTCGCGCGGTTTGGGCGTAGCGTTCCGGGGATTGGCGGCGATGAAGCGGCGAAGCTCACATATTTCGCAGGCTTCGTCGCCGCTGCCGTTTGCGGCCTGAACGAGGACATCATGGTTACACGAACGAAGAGCCACACCGTCACCTTCCTGCGGCCGTTCATCCTCGACGGTTTCGAGCGGATTCAGGCAGCCGGTTCCTATATCGTGGACACCGAAGAGGAGCTGATGCAGACGGTGCTGTTTCCGACCTGGAAGCGCCTGTCGACGGTCATACGGTTGAAGATTCTGGGCGCCACCGAGCACCTGCCCGTCGATCCGGAGCAGTTGCACGAGGCGCTGATGCGCGACGGCGCGCAGCAGGATCCCACCCTGCCCCTGTCGCATCAATCGCCCAAGGCCAGGCGGGACTGGGCGCGAGGCCAGCGCCACCTGCCGGTTCGTACGCGGAGGAAATCCTGAGCATGCAGGTCACGGAACCAGCCACGCGCGCCGCGCTTCGAGCGGCCGTCGCGCCCTTCGAAAGGCCCGGCCTTGTGCTGTGCGCCTGGCAGCTGGCGACGTCGATGGGACTCTACCTCACGACTCTGGCGCTGATGTATTGGTCGCTCGGCATTTCCTATTGGCTGACGCTGGCGCTTGCTTTCGTGGCGAGCGCGCTGCTGGTGCGCGTGTTCATCGTGCAGCACGATTGCGGGCACGGCTCGTTCACCGGCTCGCAAGAAGTCAACGACGCGATCGGAGCGCTTTGCGGCATTCTGACTCTGGCGCCCTATCAGCACTGGCGGCGCCAGCATTCGCAGCACCACGCCAACTGGAACAATCTCGACCGCCGCGAATCCGGCGCCGACATCTATTCGGCCTGCCTCACGGTGGAGGAATACCGGGCGCGTTCGCCGCGGGCTCGTTTCTTCTACCGGCTGTGGCGCCATCCCCTGCTCGCCCATCTGGTGTTTCCGCCGCTGGTGTTCCTGCTGCTCTATCGCGTGCCGTTCGACACGCCGAAGGACTGGACGGCCGAGCGGCGCTCGGTCTGGGGCACCAACCTGGCGATTGCCGCCTGCATCCTCGCCGCGGGATCGGCGCTCGGCTTCGGCGCGGTGGCGCTGGTGCAGCTTCCCATCGTGGCGATCACCACCGTCGTGGGCGTCTGGCTGTTCTCGGTGCAGCACCGCTTCGAGGATGCCCGTTGGCTGCGCCAGCCGGAATGGAATTTCCACGCCGCGGCGCTGCAGGGCTCCTCCTATCTGAAGCTGCCGCGCCTGCTGCAATGGTGCAGCGGCAATATCGGCTTTCACCACATTCACCACCTGGCGCCGCGCGTGCCCAATTACCGGCTGGAGGCCTGCTACCGCAGCAATGCAAATCTGCGCGCCGAGGAGCCCTTGACTTTGCTGACCGCGCTCGGCGCCTCCAGCCTCACTCTGTGGGACGAAGCCGGGCAGAAACTGGTGCGCTTCAAGGACGCGCCGCGAAAGGCATGGATGCCATGAAAGCCAACGAAGATTTTCGCCTGAGCCGCATCGAGGCGGCGGGCTGGAACGCCGCGCACAAGCTTGCCAGTCACGCCGAACTCGACGAAGCCGCGATCATGGCGCTCAATCCGCATCGGATGGACCCGGCGCGCGCCCGGTGGTACACAGGCTTCAGGCACGCTCTTTCTTCCTTGGAAACGAAATGATGGATCGCGACGTATTTCACGACTCTTTGCGCCAGGCACCGCCGCCGCGCCTCTCGGAACTATCGCCGGAGCGCAGCCCCGCCGCGCCGCCGCCGCGGACCCGCAACGAGCAGTCCAGCCTTGTGGATCTGATCGGGGTGCTGAAGTCCCATCCCGGCGGCTTGCGCCGCTGGTCGGTGATGCGCGCCATCCGCGCCCGTCGCGAAAAGGCCGGCCACGACATCCCGCAGAAATTCGAAGACGAGATCGAGCGTGCCTTCCGCCGAGCCTGCGATGGCGATCCGGTGCGGGAAGGCAGCGCGGCGCCGGCACTGTTCCACCGGCCGAAGGACAAGGCCGGCGAAGTCTGGGCGGTCTATCCCGAGCGCGCCAGGGCCTGGCTCGAGGCGGAGTCTTTGGCGGCCTGAGCCGCGGACCCGAAACGGCTCCCTTGATTGTTTCGCCCGCTCGTGCGTTATCCTTGGGTGGGCAAAGAGGGATCGCCGATGAGCTTGCTTCTGATCATCATCATTCTGCTGGTACTGTTCGGAGGCGGCGGCGGATATTACGCGCACCGCACCTGGGGCGGCCCCGGCCTGGGCGGCGTGCTCGGCCTGGTGCTGGTGATCATCCTGGTGCTGTGGCTGCTGGGCGGCTTGCACCACTACTAATTCCCCCCACCCCCAACCCCTCCCCTCGTTGGGGGAGGGGAGTCATATCG
>DATCOJ010000029.1:0-1598 GCA_036564785.1 Rhizomicrobium sp.
CGGGGAAGGTCCGGTGCTCGCCATGCTCGCGCGCCAAAGCGCGCTGTGCGTGGCTCCGGGTGGCTCCGCTCCTCTCTTCCCCTTCGCTGCGCGCCATGGCCTGGGCGTCGCCAGGTCGGGACGGGAAAGCAGGCTCGCCCGTCGAACCGGAAAGCTCGGTTCGTGTGATCGCCGCCTGAACCACCGTGTCCCGCTCCGGGTTGAGTGTCACCGCCTCCACCGGTGTCCAGTCGCGGGTCGAGCGGCTCCATCGCCGTGGCGCTTTTTGACGTGCCCGCTGATAGATTTCATGGCGTGCGGCGAGCAGGGCGCGATCCTGGCCGGCGTGACGTTGCGCCGGGGTCACGTAGCGGATGGCGCTGTGACGATGCTCTTCGTTGTACCAATGGACGAAGCGCATAGCCCATTCCCGCGCCGCATCGAGATCCGCGAACCCCTTGACCGGGAACTCCGGCCGGTATTTGGCGGTGCGGAACAAAGCCTCGGCGTACGGGTTGTCATCGCTCACGCGTGGACGGGAATACGACGGCTTGATGCCGAGCCAGTTCAGCATGGCGAGGACGGTGGTGGCTTTCAGTGTGACCCCGTTGTCGCCGTGCAGGACGGGTTTCAGCGGCGTCGCATGCACGCCTTCCGCCAGCGCGGTGCGTTTGGCGAGATGCGCAGCGTGATCGGCACTGTCGGCCGCATGCACCTCGAAGCCGACGATCTTGCGGCTGTAGATGTCGAGGATCATGTAGAAATAGAACCACCGTCCATGGATTTGCGCCGGCAGGAACGTCATGTCCCAGCACCAGACTTCGCCGGGTCGAGTGGCGATGTGCGTGGTTGGCGGGCGAGACTTCCTCGGTGGATGGGCACGGCCCCGGCGGTTCATCTGACCATGCGCGCGCAGCACCCGATGGAAACTCGATTCACTGCCGATATAGACGCCTTCATCCGCCAGTGCCGGAACAATCCGCGCGGGTGGGGTGTCGGCGAAGCGAGCCTGGTTCGCCACCAAGACGATCCGCGTCCGCTCCGCCTCGGTCAGGGCATGCGATGATGCCGGCCGGACAGCATCCGGACGCCGGTCCCCGCGTGTCAGGCCGTCGCCAGTCCGCCAGCGCTGAACGGTGCGCGGGTCGAGACCAGCCAGAGCGCAGGCTTCCGCCAAACGGGCACCGCCCATCTGGGCCTGTTCGATCTCGCGAGCCAGGGTCTGGCGATCTTCCGGGCGGGTCATGCGTCCGCGCCTTCGTGGAAGATCGCCGAGAGTTTTTTTGACAGCACCAGCAAGGCGGCCGTTTCGGCCAACGCCTTGTCCTTGCGGTTCAGGTCCCGCTCCAACTCCTTGATGCGGCGCCGATCCTGCCTCGTCTCCGCAGTCCCGGCATCGCGGGGTTCGCCCAGTCCGCTGATCGCGTCTTGCTTCCAAGCATCAAGCTCGGCCGGATACAGGCCTTGCTCACGGCACCAGGCGCCGCGCGTGGCTTCATCCATCGCGGCGGTGGCGATGACCGCTTCCAGCCGGGCAACCGGGGTCCAACGACTGGCACCCCCGCCGCCGCTGTTACCTGAAGCGTTCGCCAAACTCTCCGCCCGCCACCGCTCAAGCG
>DATCOJ010000030.1:0-7706 GCA_036564785.1 Rhizomicrobium sp.
AAGCCGCTGGAATAGGTATAGGCGGCGAGCACGATGAAGGCGATGACCAGCGGCCATTCGCCGTGAATGCCCAATCCCTCCAGCACCACTTCGATGCCGACCAGCTGCAGCGCGATGTAGGGCATGGTGGCAACGATGCCGGTCACCGCGATGGCGAGCGCCAAGGTGCCGGAGCCGAAGCGGCCGCGCACGAAATCGGCCGCCGTCACGTAGCCGTGCTTGTGCGCCACCGACCACAACCGCGGAAACACCGCGAACAGGATGGGATAGACGAAGATGGTGTAGGGCACGGCGAAGAAGCCGGCGGCGCCGGCGCCGAACATCAGCGCGGGCACGGCGATGAAGGTGTAGGCGGTGTAGAGATCGCCGCCCAACAGGAACCACACCACGATGCTGCCGAAACGCCGTCCCCCCAGGCCCCATTCGGCGAGCTGCGTCAGATCGCCCTTGCGCCAGCGCGCGGCGAAGAAGCCCATCAGGGTGACGAGCGCGAACAGCGCGATGAAGACGGCGAGCGCGGTGGTGTCGAGCGGGGCCACGGCCTAGCGCCCGTTCCGCTTGGCGCGATTCTCGGCGCGGTAGACGGGTAGCAGCAGCAGCGCGCCCAGCGGAATCCACAGAAGCTGATACCAATAGAAGAAGGGAATTCCGGCGAGCTCCGGCCCGGCGCGGTTGTAGAACGGCACCGCCAGCATGGCCGCGAACGGCACCAGCAGCAGCAGATGGATAGGCCGAAGCCCGTGCTTTTGCTTGCCGCCTTCGGCCATCGCCGCCCCCGCTTCACATCCCCGATTTGCTTACGGGATAAAGCGCTTTTCGCCAAGGCGCCGGGCCGGGGCTCCGATTTCGCACCGCACAATTGCGCCCCGAACAATCTCCCGCGCGCCTTCCGAATCCGCTAGGATCGGGGAATCGAAGAGGGGGAGATCATGACAAGCCGCGTTCTCATCGCCGGGATTCTCGGCGCCATCGCCATGTTCATCTGGTCGTCCGTCGCCCATGTGGTGCTGCCGCTGGGCGAAGCCGGCATCAGCCAGATTCCCAACGAGGCGCCCGTCATCGCCGCCATGCAGTCCTCGATCGGCGACAAGGACGGTCTCTATATCTATCCCTATGTCGACCCGAACGATCCGAAGATGATGGAGAAATACGCCGAGCTGATGAAGACCAATCCGTCCGGCCTGCTGCTCTATCATCCCGCTGGCCACGGCAAGGCCGACATGATGCCCCTGCTGGTCCAGGAGTTCGTCAAGCAGCTGATCATCGCGCTGATCGCGGCCTGGCTGCTGTCGATGACGGTGATCGCCACCTTCGTCAATCGCGTGGTCTTCGTCACCGCCATCGGCGTCGCCATGGCGCTGTCGACCAACGCGTCCTACTGGATCTGGTACGGCTTCCCGCTCGACTACACGCTCGCCTACATGCTCATCGAGGTGGTGGAGATGCTGTTCGCGGGCCTGGCCATCGCCTGGTGGTTCGGCCGCAGGGCTGCATAGCGTCGCGCGTAGATACAACCGGATTATTCGAAACGGTTCGTCATGGCCGACCGAGCCGCACCCCGGACTTGTTCCGGGGGGAGGCGAGTTGTCGGCCACCCATGAACCCGGTGCCGACTGCGTGCTAACCCGTCGAAACAATGTGCATGGGTCGCCGGGATCGCCTCCGCTGCGCTCCGGCCGACCCGGCGATGACGAACTTATTTGTGGAATGGTGGTAGCTGCGTGTTGGAGCACGGACTGCGCTCACCCCAGATGCGCGAGGCGCCGGTAGCTGAGCGCCTCGGCGACATGGGCGCGCCTGACCGACTCCGCGCCGGCCAGATCGGCGATGGTGCGCGCCACCCGCAGCACGCGGTGGTAGCCGCGCGCCGTCAGCCGCATGGTCTCGGCCGCGTCGGTCAACAGCCGCGCGCCGGCGGCATCGGGCGTCGCCACCGCGTCGAGCATCTCGCCTTCAACCTCGGCATTGGTGCGCACGCCTGAGCCGTCGTAGCGCTGGCGCTGCAGGGCGCGGGCCGCTTCAACGCGGGCGGCGACGGCGGGGGTGCCTTCGGCGGGCGGCGGCAGAGTCAGATCCTGGGCCGAGACGCTTGACACCTCGACATGGATGTCGATGCGATCGAGCAGCGGGCCGGAGAGCCGCGCCTGATAGTCGCTGCCGCATTTGGGCGCGCGGCCGCAGGCCTGCGCCGGCTCGCTCAGATAGCCGCAGCGGCAGGGATTCATCGCCGCCACCAATTGGAAGCGCGCCGGATAGCGCACATGGGCGTTGGCGCGCGCCACCATGGCTTCGCCCGTCTCCATCGGCTGGCGCAGCGAATCCAGCACGCCGCGCTGGAACTCCGGCAGCTCGTCGAGAAACAGCACACCCAGATGCGCCAGCGACACTTCGCCCGGCTTCACCCGCAAGCCGCCGCCCACCAGCGCCGCCATCGAAGCGGAATGATGCGGCGAGCGGAACGGGCGCCTGCGCGAAATGGCGCCGTCGCGCAACTCGCCCGCCAGAGATTGCACCATGGAGATTTCCAGCGCCTCGCGTGCGTCGAGCGGCGGCAGCAATCCCGGCAGCCGCGCCGCCATCATGGATTTGCCGGCGCCGGGCGGGCCGATCATCAGCATGTTGTGGCTGCCGGCGGCGGCGATCTCCAGCGCCCGCTTGGCGGTCTCCTGTCCCTTGACGTCCCTGAGGTCGGGAATGTTCGCGCCGTCCTGCGCCAGTTTTGCTTCCGGCGGGTTCAGCACAGCCACGCCCTTCATGTGATTGACGATGGCGATGAGCGAGGGCGCGGCGATGATCTCGAGCCCGCCGGCCCAGGCCGCCTCGGGCCCGCAGGCCGCGGGACAGATGAGACCGCGATGGGCTTCCAGCGCCGCGATCGCCGCCGGCAGCACGCCCGCCACCGGCGCCACTTGCGCATCGAGCGAGAGCTCACCCATCGCGGTGTAGCCCGCCAGCTCGCTCGCCGGCAGCACGCCCATGGCGGCCAGCAGCCCCAGCGCGATCGGCAAATCGTAGTGGCTGCCTTCCTTCGGCAGATCGGCCGGCGCCAGGTTGACGGTCACCTTGTGAAACGGCATGGCGAGGCCGATGGCCGAGAGCGCGGCGCGCACCCGCTCGCGGCTTTCCGCCACGGCCTTGTCGGCCAGGCCCACGACGGTGAAATTGTTGTTGGTGCTCTGGTAATTGGCGACGTGCACCTGCACGTCCACCTCGCGCGCCTCGATGCCCTGGAACGCCACTGTGTAGACGTGCGCAACCATCGCTTCCCCCGTGGCGGAATTAGCCGTCGGAGTTGAGCCGCACGCAATCTGGGTGTGTCGCGTTTTGTCGCCGATCCTGTCGCAAAGTTTGTTGGCGCGCGCGGCCTGCGAGAAAGCTAGAGGAATATCGCCACTGCCGCGGCCGCCAGCAGGAAGCGCACCAGATAGCCCGCGCAATGCGCCGCCACGACATACCAGTCGAGCTTCATGAAGAAGCCGTTGGTGATCATGATCACCAGCGGTCCCGCGATCCAGGCCAGCACCGCAACGCCCACCGCAGGCCACAACGTGTGAATATCGGTGAGCACGCAGAGCCCGATCAGCGCCGCCGCCGCCAGGTAGTCGAGCGCGCAGGCATAGATCACCGCGGTGCGGTCCTTGCCGCCCACGATGCCGTCGCGCCAGACCTCGGGATGCAGCATGTAGCGGTCGTGGAACAGCACGCCCATGAACAGCCAGTCGGTGAAGGTGGCGGCCGTTCCCGCCGCGAGAATGGCGACGATCGGCATCCAGTCCATGGCGAATCCCCCTTGGCGCGCGGGCTTATGCTAGCGCGCACCCGCCGCGATGGCGATGGAGCTAGGCGTAGTCGCCTGGGCGTTCCCCTTCCCCCCTTGTGGGGGAAGGTGGCGCGACCGAGCGCAGCGAGGGCTGCGCCGGAAGGGGGGTGACCGCGATGAACATCCCCCCCTTCAGTCTGGCTACGCTGTGCTGACGCACAGCTTGCCAGCCAGCTTCCCCCACAAGGGGGGAAGCGGAAGTTTGAGGTCTTAGCCCCGCCCTACTTCGGCACCGCGTCGAAGGCGATGGTGGTGCGCGCGTTGGAAGAGTGGAACGGCACCGTGCCGTGCCACATGTAGGAGGGGAACAGCACCAGCGTCCCCGGCACCGGCTTCACCGCGCGGCGCACCGGCTCCTTGAAGCCGGCCTCGAAGGCGGGCTCGCCGAACTTGATCCAGCCCTGCTTCTCCTTGGCATCCTCAACCGCTTCCGGCAGCGCGATGTAATAGGCCGAGCTGATCCAGCCCTTGGGATGGACGTGGTTGGTGTGGAAGCCGCAATCCTTGAGCCGCGACGACCACGAGCCGGCATAGCGGAACTGGTTGCGCCGCCGCTTGGTGAGCGGATGCGCCGCATCGTCCTTCATGCGGGCAATGTAGGTTGCCACCGCCTCGTCGATGCGGGCGCGCAGGCGCTCCACCAGCGCATGGCCGGCGCCGAAAATATCGTCCAGCGTCTGGGTGCCGCCGCGCAAGGTCTGGTCGAAATTCTCGCGGCGGTCCAGATGCAGCCGGTCGAGATAGGCGTTGAGCTCGCGGTTGAAGCTTTCGATATCGCCATAGCCGTCAGGCGGCGCCACTTCGAACACCTGCACGAGGGATTCGTAATCGTTGAGGTCCTCCTCGCGCGCATCGTCCTGCATGCGCAGCGCCAGCCCCCACATGGCGAGCGCATGCTGATCGTTGGCATCGATGGCCATCGCCCGCTCTGCCGCTTCACGCGCCTTCCCGGCGTCGCGCGCGCGCAGCAGCGTCTCGGAAAAGTTCGCCCAGGCATGCGCGTTCGCGGGCTCCAGCTTGAGCGCGGCCTCGTGCGCCCGGATGGCGCCGTCGAGATCGCCCAACCGCGCCAGCACCAGGCCCAGCCCGTCGAGCGGCATCACGTTGTTGGGCATCAGCGGGGCAGCGCGCTCGTAGTTTTCTCGCGCCCCTTCCAGGTCGCCGGTATGGAAGAGGAAGTTCGCCTTGCCCAGCGGCAGCGCGCCCACCTTGGGAAAGAAGGCGAAGGTCTCGTCATAGGAGCGCAGGAATTCGTCGTTGCGCTCCAGGCGATAGAGCAGCCGGTTGAGATCGTTATGCGCCCGCAGGTCGAGCGGGTTGCGCCCGATGGCGACGCGATAGGAGGCCAGCGCCTCCTCCGCGCGGCCCATGTTCTGCAGCACGTTGCCGCGATTGTAGTCGGCATGCGACATCTCCGGCACCAGCGTCTGCGCGCGGTCGAGACAGGCGAGCGCGTCGGCGTAGCGCCGCTGCATCTTGAGCGAGATGGCGAGGTTGTGGATCAGCGCGGCGGCCTGCCGCGACTCCGGCGGAGTCGATGCCAGCGCCTGGCGCAGCACGGCTTCCGCGTCCTTCGGGCGCTTCTGGTCGTTCAGCACCGCGCCCAGGCACTGCTTGGCGAAGAGATAATTGGGCTGGACATGCAGCGCGGCGCGGAAGGCTTTCTCCGCCGCCTCCAATTGTCCGGCATCCTGCAGCGCCAATCCGAGATTCAGATGCGCCTCGATATAGTTGGGCTTGAGGCGGATGGCTTGCCGCTGTTCGGCCGCCGCGTCCTCGTTCCTCTGCAAAGCCCGCAGCAGATTGCCCAGATTGTGATGGGCCTGCGGCAGATTGGGATTGGCGGCGATGGCGCGGCGGTAGCATTGCTCGGCTTCCGGCATTCGCCCCTGCATGCGGCGCAGCACGCCCAGCAATTGCAGCGCGTCGGCATTGTCCGGCTGCGCCTCCAGCACTTTGGCGAGTGTGGCCTCGGCCGCCACCATTTCCTGCTTGTCGAGCTGCTCCAGCGCGAGCTTCAGCAGGGTCCCGGCCTGGGCTTCCGTCATGGCTTCGGCGACATCGGTCATGGGCAAGGCTTATCGCGGATCGTCCGCGCGGGCGCAACGTGCGAAGCCGTATCAGGCGCCGAGCGCGCGTCCCACTTCCTGCTGGAACCAGGCCACGCCCGCCTCGTGCTTGGGCGACAGCCTTCCGGTCTGGTAAATGCCGGCGTCGAGATTGCGCTGCACCGCCTCGCAGATCAGCACGTCTTCCCTGGTGGTGACGATGGAGGCCGCGATCTGCCGCTCGATATCGGCTTCGTCGGCGTCCTCGGCGAACAGGAAGAGATAATCGAGCCGCGTCTTCTCCACCCCCATGGGCCACATCCGCTCCATCAGGATGCCGTCGGCATACACGTTGACGCCGAGGCAGGGCCAGGCCCAGGCCCACAGCCCTGCCACCGCCGCATCGTTCTTCGGCGTGGCGCGATAGAAGATGACCGGCGGCTCCAGCTCGGTGCCGTAATCGGCGGCGATGGACGCGTTCAAGGTCGGATGGATGATGGGGATGTGATAGCCCTCGAGATAGTTCTCGACATAGGTCTTCCAGTTGCAGGCGATGTCGTGGCTGGAAAGGCGCGCGCGGCGGAAGCGCTCGGGCGCCAGATGGCGCATGCGGTTCTCGAGCGGCGCGATGGCCTCTTCCAGCGGGCCCGCGTCGCGGTCCATGTTGACGAAGACGAAGCCGCGCCAGATTTCGCATTTCAACGGATAAAGCGAGAAGTCGCGCGGATCGAAGCCGTCGGCCGGGCCGAAATCGCGCGCGCTGGCGAGCCTGCCGTCGAGCGCATATTTCCAGGCGTGGTAGCGGCAGACGAAGGCGCCGGCGCAATGGCCCGCGCCGTCATCCACCAGCGGCCCGGCGCGATGGCGGCAGACATTGTGGAAGGCGCGGATGCGGCCCTCCTCGCCCTTGACCGCCACCAGCGGAAAGCCCGCGAAGGTGGTCGCCATGTAGTCGCCGGCACGCGCGAACTGGCTCTCATGCGCCAGCAATTGCCAGCTGCGCGCGAAGATTTCGCGGCGCTCGGTTTCGTAAATCGCGGCCTCGCGATAGAGGCGGGCGGGAAGGGTCTCGGGAGCGGTCTGGCGCATGGAAATGTTCTAGCCTAACGGCGCGGCCTTGCGAAGCCCGCGGTGGCCTCCTACGCTGTCGCACCCGCTATTCCAAATCCCGAGAGCAACATGGTTTCCCAACGCTTCGAAGGCACCGAACGCTATATCGCGACCGACGATCTGCGCATCGCGGTCAATGCCGCCATCACCCTGCAGCGGCCGCTCTTGATCAAGGGCGAGCCCGGCACCGGCAAGACGCAGCTGGCCTACGAGGTGGCGGACGCGCTGGCTGCACCGCTCATCACCTGGCACGTCAAATCCACCACCAAGGCGATGCAAGGGCTCTACGAATACGACGCGGTGACGCGGCTCAGGGATTCCCAGCTGGGCGATCCGCGCGTCAAGGACGTCGGCAACTACATCCGGCACGGCAAGCTGTGGGACGCTTTCGAGATGGAGCATCGTCCGGTGCTGCTGATCGACGAGATCGACAAGGCGGACATTGAATTCCCCAACGACCTCTTGCTCGAGCTGGATCGCATGGAATTCTTCGTCTACGAGACGGGCGAGACGATCAAGGCCGCGGTGCGCCCCATCGTCATGATCACCTCCAACAACGAGAAGGAATTGCCGGACGCCTTCCTGCGCCGTTGCTTCTTCCACTACATCAAATTCCCCGACCGCGAGACGATGCAGAAGATCGTCGACGTGCATTATCCGAACATCAAGCAGAAGCTGGTGAGCGAGGCGCTCAACGTCTTCTACCAGATCCGCGACGTGCCGGGCCT
>DATCOJ010000031.1:0-9131 GCA_036564785.1 Rhizomicrobium sp.
ACCCTAACCCTCTCCCCCACATCCGTGGGGGAGAGGGAATCTCAAACATCATATCTTCCATGCCGAATGCAGCGCGGCGATTCCGCCGGTCAGGTTGCGCACTTTCACCCGCGACAGCCCCGCCCTCTCGATCATCTTCGCGAACGCGGCTTGCGGCGGAAAGCGGCGGATGCTTTCGGCAAGATAGCGATAGGCCTCGCCATCCTTCGCCACCAACTCGCCCAGCCGCGGCAGCACCGCGGAAGAGAAGCGATCGTAGAGCGCGTCCAGTCCCGGCGCCTCGACGCGCGAGAATTCCAGGCAGAGGAACCGCCCGCCCGGCTTCAGCACGCGGCGCGCTTCGGCGAGCGCGCGGTCGATATGCGTGACGTTGCGGATGCCGAAGGCGACGGTGTAGGCATCCTGGCTCGCATCCGCGAAGGGCAGCGCCTCGGCGTCGCCGCAGATCCAGCGGATGCCGTCCTCGCCTCTCTCGTCCGCGCGCGCGATGCCTTCCGCCAGCATGTCGAAATTGATGTCGCAGACGGAGATCTCCGCGTCCCCGCCGCGCGACCGAGCGAGTTCGGCCACGCGAAAGGCGATGTCGCCGGTGCCGCCCGCCACGTCGAGCACGCGCATGCCCGGTTGCGGATTGAGCCACTCGACCATGGAGTCCTTCCACAGCCGGTGGATTCCGCCCGACATCAGATCGTTCATCAGGTCGTAGCGCCTGGCGACCGAGGAAAACACCTCGCCCACCAGCGAGGCCTTGTCCTCCTCGGGAACGTCGCGGGCGCCGAACGACACTTTGGCCATCGGGTATCAGGTATCAGGTATCGGGCATCGGAAAAAGGACGGCGTATGGCCGACGCCAATTCTTCTTCCGTTTCGAGGTTTTTCAAAAGAATCCGTCATCACCGGGTGCACCGAAGCGCAGCGTAGGTGTGTCCCGGTGACCCATGGACACCGTGGTCATGGGTGGCCGGGCTTGCCTCCACTTCGCTCCGGCAACCCGGCCATGACGAACGTTGGGGTGTGTGAGAATAGGAATTTACCAAGCTCTCCGGATAGCATGCCCGCGACACCGATTCCCGATACCTGATGCCTGAGTTGCCCGAAGTCGAGACCGTGCGCATGGGTCTCAAGCCCGTGCTGGAAGGCCACAGATTCACCCAGGTGGAGACGCGGCGCGGCGATCTGCGCGTGCCGTTCCCCAAGGATTTCGCCAAGCGGCTGAGCGGCCGGCGGATCAAGAGGCTTCGGCGCCGCGCCAAATACCTGCTGGCCGATCTCAACGGCGGCGAGACGCTGGTCGTGCATCTCGGCATGAGCGGGCGGATGAGCGTCTATGCGGAGGGCCGCGCGCGCAAGCTCGGCAACTATGTCTACGATTCCGCACCCGCCGAAGCGGGCCACGGCAAGCACGATCACGTGGTGATGGAGACCGACGCACCGGCCCGCATCGTCTTCACCGATCACCGCCGCTTCGGGCTGATGCTGTTGATCGCGACGGACAAGCTCGACGAGCATCCGCTGTTCGAAGGGCTGGGTGTCGAGCCGCTGTCGAAGGAATTCGACGCGGCGTATCTGAAGCGCGCGCTGGCCGGCAAGAAGACGCCGGTCAAGTCCGCGCTGCTCGATCAGCGGGTGATCGCCGGGCTCGGCAATATCTACGTCTGCGAGGCGCTCTTCCGAGCGAAGATCTCTCCCAAGCGGCTGGCGAAAAACGTCGCGGCGAAATCGCTTCCGCCGCTGGTGCGCGCCATCCAGACGGTGCTGCGCGAAGCCGTGGCGGCGGGCGGCTCGAGCTTGCGCGACCACAAGCGGGTCGACGGCGAGCTGGGCAATTTCCAGCACCGCTTCGCGGTCTACGATCGCGAGGGCAAACCCTGTCCCGGCAAATGCGGCGGCACGATCAAGCGCATCGTGCAATCCGGCCGCTCCACCTTCTATTGCCCCAAATGCCAGAGGTAGAGCGCGCCGCATGAGCAAGCTGGTCATCCTGCCCGAAATCGCCATCGACGAAAGCGAGATCGAGGAACGCTTCATCCTCTCGAGCGGCGCGGGCGGCCAGAACGTCAACAAGGTGGCGAGCGCGGTGCAGCTTCGCTTCGACGTGCGCCGCTCCCCGTCCCTGCCGGACGAAATCCGCGCCCGGCTCGCGGCGCTGGCCGGCCATCGCCTGACCAAGGATGGCGTGCTGGTGATCGCGGCGCGGCAGTTCCGCGACCAGGCCCGCAACCGGGCGGACGCCCGCGCACGCCTGTTCGAGCTCATCCGCCGCGCCGCGGTGGCGCCCAAGCCTCGCAGGAAGACCAAGCCGTCCAAAGCGAGCAAGGAGCGGCGGATCGAGGAGAAGAAAGCCCATGGCAAGCTCAAGCGCCTGCGGGGAAAGAGGCTCGACGATTGATTGCGCGCGGAGGCAACGCGTCTGATTCCCTCTCCCCCACGAATGTGGGGGAGAGGGTTCAGGGTGAGGGGGCTGCCAGAAGTCAGTACTCAGAAATCAGAAGCCAGAAGAGGATGCCGACACAGCGCGATTCTGATTTCTGGTTTCCGACTTCTGATTTCCGACACCCCCTCACCCCAACCCTCTCCCCCGCTAAAGCGGGGGCGAGGGAGATCACCGAGTTGCATTTGCGCGCAAGCCGCGTCACGAAGCGCGCCGGACAAGGAGATGACCGATGGAAAACATCCTGGCGAGAGTGGAAGGCGGCGTGGGCGTCATCACGCTCAACCGCCCCAAGGCGCTGAACGCGCTCAACAACGCGCTGCTCGGCGAACTGGTGACCCAGCTTGAGGCCTGGGATGGCGACGACGCGGTGCGCTGCATCGTGCTCACCGGCTCCGACCGCGCTTTCGCCGCCGGCGCCGACATCAAGGAGATGGCACCGCAATCCTATATGGAGATGTTCAAGGCGAACTTCTTCGCCGATGCCGCCGACCGCATCGCCGCCATCCGCAAGCCGATTGTCGCCGCGGTGGCGGGCTGGGCGCTGGGCGGGGGTTGCGAGCTCGCCATGCTGTGCGACTTCATCATTGCCGCCGACAATGCCAAGTTCGGCCAGCCGGAAATCAATCTCGGCGTCATGCCGGGCATCGGCGGCACCCAGCGGCTGACGCGCTTCGTCGGCAAGTCCAAGGCGATGGAGATGTGCCTCACCGGTCGGAACATGGATGCAGCTGAAGCCGAGCGCAGCGGATTAGTCTCGCGCGTGGTGCCGGCGGCCGAGCTGATGGCGGAGGCGATGAAAGTCGCGCAGGCGATTGCGGAGAAATCCATCCCGATCGCGATGATGACCAAGGAGAGCATCAACCGCGCCTACGAGACGACGCTGGCCGAAGGCATCCGTTTCGAGCGACGGGTGTTCCACTCGATGTTCGCGACCGAGGATCAGAAGGAAGGCATGGCCGCCTTCGCCGACAAGCGTAAGCCGGAGTTCAAGGACAGGTGAGCGAGGTGTATCACCTCCCCCGACGCGGGGAGGTCGAAATACCGAAGCGCAGCGAAGGTATTTCGGGTGGGGGGCCGAGCGGGCGTGTGTTCGTTGCATAAGCTGCGTCCCAGAGTTATCATCCAAGCCATGAAGGCGTGATTTCCCATACGCGGCATCGCCGCATGCGCGCCCGGCTCAAGCGCCGGGAAACTTCCTTCTTTCCGCAAATGGAATCTCGCCTTGACCTCCAACATTGGCTCGTCCGGCGCGCTGTGGCGCCACCGGGATTTTCTGAAACTGTGGGCGGCGCAGTCGGTCTCGTCCTTCGGTGCGCGCATCACCCGCGAGGGCCTGCCGCTGGCCGCGGTGCTGAGCATCGATGCGCCGGCAGCTGAGCTCGGCGTGCTGGCGGCGCTGACGCAAGGGCCGGCGCTGGTCGTAGGTCTGTTCGCCGGCGGCCTGGTCGATCGCTCGCGGCGGCGCTCGATCCTGATCGCTTCAGATGTGGCGCGCGCCGCCGTGCTGCTGACGGTGCCGATCGCGGCCTGGTTTCACTGGCTGTCGATGCCGCTGCTCTACGGCGCCGCGGCGCTGGCCGGCATGCTGAGCGCGCTGTTCGACATTGCCGATCACGCCTACCTGCCGAGCCTGATCGGCCGCGAGCAGGTCATGGAAGGCAATTCCAAACTCGGCCTCACGGAATCGATCGCCGAGATCGGCGGCCCCGCCTTCGCGGGACTGCTGGTGCAGGCGCTGACCGCGCCCATCGCCATCGCGGTGAACGCGGCGACCTATCTCGTCTCGGCCGCTTTCCTCGCCACCATACGCGCGCGGGAGAATCTTGCCGGACGAACCGAGCGGCGGCCGTGGCATCGCAATCTCGCCGCCGGCTTCGCGGCCATTCGCGCGCAGCCGGTTCTGAGAGTGCTGTTCACGCTGTCGCTGGTGACGCCGCTGTTCGGCTCCTTCTTCTCCGCGCTCTACGTATTGTTCGCGATCCGCACGCTGCATCTGTCGCCGGCGATGCTGGGCGTCACCATCGCCTTCGGCGGCGCGGGCGCGATGGCGGGCGCGGCGCTGGCCAGGCCGCTGGCCGACCGCTTTGGCATCGGACCGGCGATCGCGATGCTGGCCTTCCTCTCTTCGCTGTTTGCGCTGCTGGTTCCGTTGGCCATGGGGAGGCCGGCGCTGGCCATGGCCATCTTGATCGCCGCGCAATTGGGAGGAGACTCGTCCGGCACCGCCTTCATCATTCTCGCCAGGAGCCTGCGGCAGATGATCGTGCCCAGCCGCATGCTGGGCCGGGTGGCGGCGGTGTTTCAGGTGACGTCCGGAGCGGTCGGCGTCGCCGGCGCGCTGGCAGGCGGGGCGCTGGCCCAGACCATCGGCGCGCGAACGACCCTGCTGATCGCGGCCGCGGGTTACTTCCTGCTGCCCATTATCGTCGCCGCCTCTCCACTCAGCCGCCTGCAGACCGTACCGGACCCGGCCGAGGAGCCAATTGACCCTCGGCCCAGCCCGGGCTAAAAGCCCCGCCTTCCAAAGGAAATGCGAGACCCATGCCCAATATCGCCTCGGCCAAGAAGCGCGTGCGCACCATTGCCAAGCGGACCGCCGTCAATCACGCCCGGCTGAACCGCATCCGCACCTTTACCCGCAAGGTCGAGGAGGCGCTGGCCGCCGGCAGCAAGGACGAGGCTCGAGCGGCACTCAAGGCGGCCGAGCCCGAGATCATGCGCGGGGTTTCCAAGGGTGTGCTGCCCAAGAATACCGGAGCCCGGAAGGTCTCCCGGCTGACCCGCAGACTTGCCAAGCTCCAGGGTTAACCATTGAATCCTTTGGTGGAATCGCCAAAGGTGGAATTGGTCCAGCATTCGCGGGATTTTTTATTTCTCCGTGGGCGGACAAAATCGGAGCTTCACCTTTCGGGCATCGTTGCAAAAAATCTCCACAGACCCTGTCACGGCTAAGTCACTGATATGTCGCAGTGACTGGTTTTCTGTGTACGAACAATACCTTAGCCTTGGCACAAAATTGCCGAAAAACCGTTAACGTTCTCTTTCTGGTCCTCTTGCACGGCTTTCCGCGCTGCCTATAGTGGCTTCCGTGATGGCGGGGCGTGAAAGACATGCCGAAAGAAAATAAAAATAACCTTTCAATCACGGCTTGGATCGTCGCAGACAACACAAATAATCACAAGTAATCGCAACTTACGTTGACTTGCAGAGTCCACGCGCGGACACCCGCGCGCGGGTGGGGCGTGCCTTTTCGTGGGGTTTGGGGTGAATGTCTACTCAAGGCGCAGCGTCGGGATATGCGGGGGAACTGTCCGTCCAGGAGGCCTGGAGCCTGCTGGAGACGGAGCCCACGGCCCAGCTCATCGACGTGCGAACGGCGCCGGAATGGATCTTCGTCGGCCTGCCTGATCTCTCGCCGCTCGGCCGCGAGGTGAAGCGGATCGAGTGGCAGGTGTTCCCCAGCATGGCCGCCAACCCCGATTTCCTGGCGACGGTGACGCAAGCGGTTACCCGCAGCGGCGGGGACCGCGACACCGCGGTCCTTTTCGTCTGCCGCTCGGGCGTGCGCTCGCGCTCGGCGGCCATCGCCTTGACGGACGCCGGGTTCACCCGCGCCTACAACGTGGCGGGCGGCTTCGAGGGCGATCTGGATGGCGAGGGCCATCGCGGCGGCAGGAACGGCTGGAAGGCTTCGGGCCTGCCCTGGCGGCAGACTTAGCGAAAGGAGGGAATTCGATGCGCCAATTCGCGCGCTCGGGACGACAATAAAGAAAGACGTCAAAAACAAAAAATATCGAACAGGTGGGGTGCCGCTCGCGGCTTCGCGGCGGACAAGAACAAAGGCAAGGGAAGATGGCTCAGATCATCAGCAAGGCTGCACAGCCGGATTGGGAGACTTTGTGGGGCATGGCGCGCGAAACGCTGCGGCGCGACCTGGGAGATCCGATGTTCGACACCTGGATTCGTCCGCTGCAGCTCGTCAGCGCCGACGGCGGCGAGGTCAAGCTCGGCGCGCCCACCATGTTCGTGCGCAATTGGGTGGCCAGTCACCATCTTCCCCGCATAGAGCGCGCGCTCCGGTCCGCCGGTGGGTTGTCGCAGTCCATCGCCATTCTGCTCGCCGCCCCCAAGGCGGTGATCGGCGCCTCGGCGGTGCATGAGCCGCGGATCGCCGCGGTGCCGCCCGCAATGCCTTCCGGCGAACGCGCGCACGACGACGGCGCCGCCGAACCGCGCCGCGGGCTGGGCAATCGCGTGCTCAATGCCTCACAGACGTTCGACAGCTTCGTGGTCGGCTCCGCCAACGAGTTCGCCTATGGCGCGGCGCGCGCGCTGGCCGAAGGCGACGACCAGGACGTCTCGCTGCTCTACATCCACGGCAGTTTCGGCAACGGCAAGAGCCATCTGCTGAATGCCGCGGCGCTGGAGGCCCGCAAGCGCGGCCGCCGTGCGCTGCTGCTCGGGGCCGAGGATTTCATGCGTCAGTTTCTGGGGGCGCTGCACCGCAAGGATACGCTCGCCTTCAAGGACGAGCTGCGCAACGCCGAACTCCTGCTGATCGACGACCTGCAGCATCTCTGCCGCTCGAGCTCGACCATCTCGGAATTCCTGCACACGGTGAATGCATTTTCCGACCTGCGGCGGCGCATCGTGATCGCGGCCGATCGTCCGCCGACGGCGCTGGAAGCGTTGGGAGACGATGTCCGCTCGCGGCTGACCGGGGGTCTTGTGATCCCGCTCGACAAGCCGGACTACGAAACCCGCCTGGCGATTCTGAAAGCCCGGGCGGCCGAGTTCGCCCGGCTTCGTCCCCATGCGCAGCTTCCCGATGACGTGCTGGAGCGCGTGGCCCAGATGGAGGATGCGAGCCCGCGCGACCTGCTGGGCGTATTCATGAAGCTCGCGACCTACGTCGATCTCACCAAAAAGCTGGTGACGATAGAGATGACCGAGGAGGCGATCACCCAGCGCGGCATGCCCGGGCGCAAGGCCTCGATCGAGGACATCCAGCGCAAGACGGCGGAGTTCTACAAGCTCGACATCCGCGATCTGCAATCCCAGGAGCGGGCGCGGCGTATTGCACGACCGCGGCAGGTGGCGATGTATCTCTCGCGCCAGTTGACCATGCGCTCGCTGCCGGAAATCGGCCGGCGCTTCGGCGGCAAGGATCACACCACCGTGCTGCACGCCTGCCGGCGCATCGTCGAGCTGTGCGGCAAGGACCCGACCTTGAAGCAGGAGGTCGAATTCCTCACTCAGGTGCTGTCGCGCGCGGCCCGCTAGGCTCGATCGGTCCGGCAACGGGGGGCGCAAAGGCTCGCCCTCCCGGCCCTTTTCAGGCCGGATTTGGGGCACATAAACCTGTTCACCTCCGAGCCCGCCTGATATACTCACGTTCACGAGTCGCAGATGGCTCAAAAATATAGAAAAATCAAAGGCTTGCCGGCATCCTGCAAATCGCCGGAAGGGGCTTTTGAAGGCAATCCGGGACAAGCGCCAAACCGATGAAAATCACCGCCGAACGCAGCGCCCTGTTGAAGGCGCTTTCGCACGTCCAAAGCGTGGTCGAACGCCGCAACACCATCCCGATTTTGTCCAACGTGATGATCGAAGCGGCGAAGGGCAAACTGAAGCTGACCGCCACCGATCTCGACATCGAGATCGTGGAGTCGCTGCCGGCCGACGTGCTGCGCAACGGCGCCGCTACCGCGCCCGCGCACATGCTCTACGACATCGTGCGCAAGCTTCCCGAAGGCGCGCAGGTCCAGGCCGAGCTGCTCGCCTCGGAAGGCGGCAGGCTATCGGTATCGTCCGGCTCGGTGCGCTTCGAGCTCGCCTGCCTGCCGAAGGAAGATTTCCCGCAGATGGCGGCAGGCGCCTTGCCCCATCGCTTCCGCCTCTCCGTCGACAACCTCAAGCGACTGATCGACAAGACCCGCTTTGCCATCTCGACCGAGGAAACGCGCTTCTATCTGAACGGCATTTATGTGCATGTCGATCGGGGCGCCAAGGCCCTGCGCGCAGTGGCGACGGACGGCCACCGGCTGGCGCGCTTCGAACTGGATCTACCCGAGGGCTCGGCCGACATGCCGGGCGTGATCGTGCCGCGCAAGACCATCGGCGAACTCCGCCGGCTGCTCGACGATTCGGAGGGCGCCATCGATGTTTCGCTGTCGGACACCAAGATCCAGTTCGTCTCCGACGGCGTGGAGCTGACCTCCAAGCTGATCGACGGCACCTTCCCGGACTATCAGCGCGTCATCCCCAGCGGCAACGACAAGGTGCTGTCGCTCGACTCCAAGGATTTCGCCCAGAGCGTGGATCGCGTCTCCACCATCTCCGCCGACAAGACCCGCGCGGTGAAGCTCAATCTGTCCAAGGACAAGCTCACGCTGTCGGTGGTCAATCCGGATTCCGGCACGGCCACCGAAGATCTCGGCGCCAGCTATAGCGCAGCGGCCATGGAGATCGGCTTCAACGCGCGTTATTTGCTCGACATCACCGGCCAGATCGAGGGCAAGGAAGTGCGCTTCCTGCTGCAGGATGCGGGTTCGCCCACGCTGGTCGAAGACACCGAGGACAACCGCACGCTCTACGTCCTCATGCCCATGCGGGTGTGAGAATTTGAATCCCGCGAACACCAGCAATGGCTCCCCCCTCCCCTTGCGGGAGGGGGCGCGAGAACACGAAGTGTTCG
>DATCOJ010000032.1:0-17460 GCA_036564785.1 Rhizomicrobium sp.
GGCAATCGAGGCGGCGCGCGACGTTTACACGCGACGCATGGAAGGCGTGAGCCTGTGGGTGGTGCCGTCGAGCGCCATCGTGGCCTCCGATCCCAAGGAGACGACGGAGCTGTTCGAGCCGGCGGCCGACAAGGTCTATCGCCACCCGACCTTCTACACCATCCCCGAAGGGGTGAAGAACATCTGATGGCGCGCGAAGAGAACATGCTGTTCCATCATGCGCTCAGGCTGGGCGACGATGCGCTGGTCCTGGGCCAGCGGCTGTCGGAATGGTGCGGCCATGCGCCGATGCTGGAAGTCGATCTGGCGCTCGCCAATATCGCGCTCGACCTGATCGGGCAGGCGACGCATTTCCTCAATCTCGCTGGCGAAATCGAAGGCGAGGGCCGCGATGCCGACGCGATGGCCTTCCGCCGCGACGTGCTGGACTTCCGCAACTCCCTGCTGGTGGAGCAGCCCAACGGTGACTTCGCGCAGACCATCGCGCGGCAGTTCCTGTTCTCCAATTGGCAGGAGCTGCTGATGCGGGAGATCGCCGCCGCCCCGGAGCCTCGTCTCTCCGCCATCGGCGCCAAGGCGGTGAAGGAGATCGCCTATCACGCCCGCTTCGCCAACGAATGGATGGTGCGGCTGGGCGACGGCACCGAGGAGAGCCGCGCCCGGATCATCGCCGGTCTCGATTGGATGTGGCGCTTCGTGGACGAGCTGTTCGATCCCAAAGACGGAGCGCCGTCTCTGCGTCCCGAATGGGAGGCGCGCGTCGCGAGAGTCTTGGCCGAAGCGAGGCTCGAAATGCCGAAGGCGCGGCGCGGCGTTCTCGGCGGCCGCATCGGCCATCATTCCGAACATCTGGGGCATCTGTTGAGCGAGATGCAGTTCCTGCAGCGCGCCTATCCGGGAGCGGCATGGTGAGCGCGGCTGTATCGCTTTCGTTGAAAGACCAGGTGCTGGAGATTCTTGCGCAGGTTCCCGATCCGGAGATTCCTTGTGTCTCGGTGGTCGATCTCGGCATCGTGCGCGAGGTGCGCGACGGCACGCTCGTCATCACGCCGACCTACACCGGCTGCCCGGCGACGATCGTTATCGAGCGCGACATCCGCGCGGCGCTGGATCGCGCCGGCCTGCGTGAGATGAGGATCGAGACCACCTTGTCGCCGCCCTGGACCACGGACTGGATCAGCGATGCCGGCCGCGACAAGCTGCGCGCCTACGGCATCGCGCCGCCGCCGAAAGGCGCCGCCAAAGCCTCGCTGCGGGACACGCCGGCCGAATGCCCGCGCTGCGGCTCTTCGCACACCGAGGAGATTAGCCGCTTCGGCTCCACGCCCTGCAAGGCGCTGCACCGCTGCCTCGACTGCGCCGAGCCGTTCGACCGGTTCAAATGTCACTGACCATCCCAAGTGTCATGGCCCGGTATGATCCCCGCCTTTGCGGGGACGCCACCCATCGGGCGCGCGTCCGCGCGCCAAGAGACTCGCATCGCGCGGTACAAACTGGGTGGCCCGCTTTTGCGGGCCATGACAATTTGTTTTGCTGAGATAGCCCCATGTCCATCAACGCCGGGTTTCACAAGCTCAAGATCGCGGAGGTGCGGCCCGAAACCGCCGACGCCGTCTCCATCCGCTTCGAGATTCCGGCTGAGCTGAAGGACGCTTTTGCCTTCAAGGCCGGGCAGCACCTCACCTTGCGCGCCGAACTGAACGGCGAGGACGTACGGCGCAACTATTCCGTCTGTGTGGCGCCCAGCGAGAGCGAGATCCGCATCGCCGTGAAGCAGATGCCGGCCGGGCGGTTCTCCACCTGGGCCAACACCAATTTGCGCGAAGGCGCCGTCATCGACGTGCTGCCGCCGATGGGCCGCTTCGTGCTGCCGGATGCCGCACGCCACGATCCCTACTACGTGGCGCTGGCCGGCGGCTCCGGCATCACGCCGGTGATCTCCATCCTGAAGACCGTGCTGGAGACGCAACATCGCGCCCGCTTCGTGCTGCTCTATGGCAACCGAGCCACGGCCTCGGTGATGTTCCTCGAGGAATTGGCGGGGCTGAAGAACCGCTACATGGAGCGGCTCGAGCTCTATCACTTCCTGGAAGACGAGGCCGAGGAGATCGAGTTGTTCAACGGACGGCTCGACCGCGCCAAATGCGAACAGGTGTTCGATTCGCTGATCGATGTGAAGGCGGCGGACGCCGTCTTTATCTGTGGGCCCGGCCCCATGATGGACGGTGCGGAGGCCGCACTTCTGGCCCGCGGCGTGCCGCCCGCCCACATCCTGATCGAGAGGTTTACCTCCAGCGCACTGTCCGCCGAGCAGCTCGCTCAGCGCGAGGCGCTGCAGCAGAGGGCGGCGGGAACGAATCTCACCGTGATTCTCGATGGCCGCCGCTCCCGAATCGCCTTCGATCCCACCAAGGGCAGTATCCTGGATTGCGTGCAGGCGGCGGGCATGCCGGCGCCTTACGCCTGCAAGGGCGGGGTATGCACAACTTGCCGGGCCAAAATACTGGAAGGGCAAGTGACGATGACCAAGAATTATGGTCTGACGGAGGAGGAAGTGGCGGCGGGCTACGTGCTGACCTGCCAGTCGGTCCCGGCAACGGATAGGGTCGTGCTCAGTTACGACGAGTGAGGAAGGAAGGCGCCGATGTTCGAAGAGCTTGAGCCGCGCGCCGCCGATCCGCTGCTGGACACCATCCGTCAGTTCCGCGCCGATCCGCGGCCGCACAAGCTCGACCTCGGCGTCGGCGTGTTCCAGGACGAGAACGGCCGCACGCCGGTGCTGAATTCGGTGAAGCAGGCCGAGCGCATTCTGCTCGAAACGCAGCAGACCAAGAGCTATCTCGGCGCCGAAGGCGACGTGGAATTCGCAAGGTTGCTGGGCGCGATCGCGCTGGGGCCGCTGGCGGGCGAGGCGCGAATCGTCGGGCTGCAGGCCCCTGGCGGCACCGGGGCGCTGAGGCTCGGCGGCGAGCTGATCAAGGCCGCCAAGCCCTCGGCGCAAGTGTGGCTCGGCCGCCCGACCTGGCCCAACCATCAGCCGATCTTCAACGCCGTGGGTCTGAAGATTTGCGACTACCGCCATTTCGACGCCGAGGCGCAGGCGATCTGCTTCGACGAACTGACGAATGCCATGCAAAAGGCGGCGCGCGGCGACGTCTTCGTGCTGCATGGCGGCTGCCACAATCCCACCGGCGCCGACCTGAGCCTGGAGCAGTGGCGTGAGATCGCGAAGGCCTGCGCCGAACGCGGCCTCATTCCCTTCGTCGATGTCGCCTATCAGGGCTTTGCCCGCGGCCTGGATGAGGACATGGAAGGCGCACGGCTGCTGCTCGGGCAGGTGCCGGAAGCGCTGCTCGCGGTGTCCTGTTCGAAGAATTTCGGCCTCTATCGCGAGCGCACCGGCGCGCTGTTCGTGCTGGCGCCGAATGGGGAGAAAGCGGAGGCCGTGCGCTCCAACCTGTTCGGCATCGCGCGCGCCATTTATTCCATGCCGCCCGATCACGGCGCGGCGGTGGTGCGCACGATCCTGTCCGACGCGACGCTCGCCGAAGAATGGCGGCGCGAGGTTGCCGACATGCAAGCGAAACTGCGCGGAGTGAGACGCGCGTTGTCGCAACTGCGCATCAACAGCCTCGATCTGGCGCCGCTGGCCCGGCAGAACGGCATGTTCGCGACCTTGCCGCTCAGCAAGGCGCAGATCGCGCGGCTCAAGGACGAGCACGCCATCTACATGGTGCCGTCGGGCCGCATGAACATCGCCGGCCTGCTGGCCACCGATCTGCAGCGGTTTTCCGGCGCGCTGGCGTCGGTGCTGACCGACGCGGCGGCTTGACGCGCGAATATCGTAGACACAAGGCGGATCATGGTCATGCGCATCGGCTTCATCGGCTTGGGGGTCATGGGCTATCCGATGGCCGGGCACCTGGCGCGCGCCGGCCACGACCTCACCGTGTTCAACCGCACGACGGCGAAAGCGGAGCGCTGGGTCGGCGAGCATGGCGGTCGCTTCGCCGCGACGCCCGCGCTGGCGGCGCAGGACGCCGACGCCGCCATCGCTTGCGTCGGCCGCGATTCCGACCTGCGCAATGTGACGCTGGGCGCGGACGGCGCCTTCGCCGCGATGCGCAAGGGCTCAGTCTTCATCGACCACACCACCGCCTCGGCGGAGATCGCGCGCGAACTGGCCGCTGCCGCCGACACGTCCGGCTTCGGTTTCGTCGATGCGCCGGTCTCCGGCGGCGAGCAAGGCGCGAAGAACGGCCAGCTCACCATCATGTGCGGCGGCAGCGAGGAGGCTTACGCCAAGGCTGAGCCGATCATGTCGGCCTACGCGCGGCAGTGCGCGCGGCTGGGACCGCCGGGCTCGGGCCAGCTCGCCAAGATGGTCAACCAGATCTGCATTGCCGGCGTGGTGCAGGGATTGTCGGAAGGCCTCAGCTTCGCCCGCGCGGCCGGCCTCGATCCGGCAGCGGTGATCGCGGTGATCTCCAAGGGCGCGGCGCAATCCTGGCAGATGGAGAACCGCCACAAGACCATGCTGGAAGGCCACTTCGAGCACGGCTTCGCGGTGGAATGGATGCGCAAGGACCTCGCCATCTGCCTGGCAGAAGCGCGCCGCAATGGCGCCTCGCTGCCGCTGGCGGCGCTGGTCGACCAGTTCTATGCCGAAGTGGAAGCCATGGGCGGGCGGCGCTGGGACACCTCGAGCCTGTTCGCGCGGCTGGAAAAACTCCGGACGAAATCGTAGCGGCGCGATCCATGGCAAAATCCGAAATGGACATCGTCGACGAATTGGTGAGCCTGGAGGCGATACGCGGCGCGGCCGCGCGCATCGCGCCCTATGTCGTCAAGACGCCCCTGCTGGCGATGATTCCGAGCGGGCTTTGGCTGAAGGCGGAGAACCTGCAGCCCATCGGCGCATTCAAGATCCGTGGCGCCTTCAACGCGCTGCTGTCGCTGAGCGGCGAGGAACGCGCGCGCGGCGTCATCGCGCATTCCAGCGGCAATCACGCGCAGGCCGTGGCCTATGCCGCGCAGCGGTTGGGCGTGAAGGCCGTCATCGTGATCCCGGACAACGCGCCGCCGGTGAAGCTCGCAGCCACCAGGCGCTGCGGCGCCGAGGTCGTGCTGGTGCCGTTCCTGGGCAATGCGCGCACCGAAACCTGCGCCAGGTTGGCCCGCGAACACGGTTACGTCGTGATCGAGCCGTTCGATTCCCGCACCATTATCGCCGGCACCGGCACCATCGGACTCGAGATTCTCGAGCAGAAGCCCGATGTGGAGGCGGTGTTCGTCCCCGTCTCCGGCGGCGGATTGATCTCCGGCATTTCCGCCGCGATCAAGCAGAGCAATCCCGCGATCCGCGTCATCGGCGTGGAGCCGGAATTCGCCAACGACGCGCAACAGAGCTTGCGCGCCGGGCGCATCGTGCGCGTGGCGCCGGAAGAAACCGTGCGCACCATCGCCGACGGCTTGCGCGTGTCGCAGGTGGGCGCGATTCCGTGGGCCCATATCCGCCGCGACGTGGACGATGTTATCACTGTTTCCGAAGAGCAGATTCGCGCCGCCATGCGCCGGATCGCGGGCGAAGCGCGCCTGATCGCGGAGCCCAGCGGTGCTGCGGCCGCTGCCGGTGCGCTGGCAAGCGGCGTCGCGCTCGACAAGGCCGTCGCCATCGTGTCGGGCGGCAATGTCGAGCCCGCGCTTTACGCTTCCATCCTGGAAGGCTCGTCATGATTAGAGTCGGCATCGGCGGCTGGAACTATCCGCCCTGGCGCGGGACCTTCTACCCCAAGGGCCTGGCCCAGGCCCGCGAGCTCGAATTCGCCGGCCGCGCGCTCGGCAGCATCGAGATCAACGCCACCTATCACCGGCTGCAGAAGCCGGAGAGCTTCCGCAAATGGGCCGATCAGACGCCGGACGATTTCCGCTTCGCGGTCAAGGCCTGGCAGTTCGCCACCGTCAAGCGCGACCTGGCGGAGGGCCGGCCGCTGATCGAGAAGTTCTTGAACAGCGGCTTCACCGAGCTGAAATCCAAGCTCGGTCCGATCCTCTGGCAATTCACGCCCACGCGAAAATTCGACGAGGCGAATTTCGCCGCGTTCTTTTCGATGCTGCCCGGCGAACTGGATGGTCTCGCATTGAAGCATGCCATCGAAGTGCGGCACGAGAGTTTCCTCGTTCCGGAATTCGTGAAGCTATGCCGAAAGCACGCGGTGGCAATCGTGCTTGCCGATTCCGACAAGTATCCGATGATCGCCGACGCCACCGCAGACTTCGTCTATATGCGGCTGCAGCGCACGCAGGAGAAGGTGCCGACCGGCTATCCGCCGCAGGCGCTGGCGGACTGGAAAGCGCGCGCGGAGGCCTTCGCGTCGGGCGTGGCGCCGAACGATCTTCCCATGCTGGACAAAGCGCCCGCGAAGAAGAAGCGCGAGGTGTTCGTCTATTTCATCAGCGGCGCCAAGGTGCGCGCCCCCGCCGCGGCGACGGCTCTGATCGAGCTGTTGAAGAAGTAAGATTCACGCGGAGCCGCGGAGAAAAAAGAAAAACCAACCGTCATGGCCGGGTTGCCGGAACGAAGTGGAGGCAAGCCCGGCCACCCATTCCCTCGATGCGAGTCGGTGTTCGTGGGTCCCCGGGATCCGCTCCACTTCGTTCCGCGGACCCGGGGATGACGAAGTTTTTTTGTTTTCTCCGCGGCTCCGCTGCTCCGCGAGCGATCCTCAGCGCGCCCGTGCAAAATGATCGGCCACGATCTGGGCGATGGCCATGGTCACCTTCTTGCCCGTGGGGATGTGCAGAAACTCGTTCGGCCCATGCGCATTGGAGTGCGGACCCAACACGCCGGTGATGACGAACTGCGTCTTGGGGAATTTCTCGCCCAGCATGCCCATGAAGGGAATGCTGCCGCCTTCGCCCATGTAGACGGCGGGCTTGCCGAACGCCATCTCGGACGCGCGCGCCACCGATTTCTCAAGCCACGGCGCCATGGCCGGCGCGTTCCAGCCGCTCTGGCCGTGCTCGGCGTCGAAACTCACTTCCGCGCCGTAAGGTGGATCGGATTCCAATGTCTTCTTCACCAGCTGAGTCGCGCTTTCCGCCTCGAGCGTGGGCGGCAGGCGCAGGCTGACCTTCGCGGTGGAAAACGGCAGCAGCACGTTGCCGCCGTCGCGCGGCAGCGGATAGCCCTCCATGCCGGTGATGGCGAGCTGCGGCCGCCAGGTGCGGTTGAGCACCAGCTCGGTGAGGTCGGACGACACCGGCTTGGTGGCACCGGCAAACGGCATCTTGTTGTAAACGGCATCGCCCAGCACCTCGGCCGCTTGCTTGGCCTGCTCCAGCCGCTGCGGCGGCACCTGGACGTAGAGTTCGGCGAGCCGAATTTCGCCGGTCGTTTCATCCTCGAGGCGCGACATCAGCGCGCGCAGGATGCGAAACGAGGACGGCACGATGCCGGACGCATCGCCCGAATGAACGCCTTCATTCAGCACCCGCACCGTCAGGTTGCCCATGGCGATGCCGCGCAGCGACGTGGTCAGCCATAGCTGATCGTAATTGCCGCAGCCGGAATCGAGACAAATAACAAGGGTCGGCGTGCCGATGCGCGCCGCCAGATGATCGACATAGAAGGGCAGGTCGTAGCTGCCGGATTCCTCGCAGGCCTCGATCAGAACCACGCAACGCGCGCGTTTCATGTTCTGCTCGCGCAGCGCCAGCAGCGCGCCAAGTGCGCCGTAGATCGCATAGCCGTCATCGGCCGAGCCCCGGCCGTAGAGCTTGTCGCCCTTGCGCACCGGCGTCCACGGACCCAGGCCGTCGGCCCAGCCCTTCATTTCGGGCTGCTTGTCGAGATGGCCGTAGAGCAGGACGGTATCGTCGTTGTCGCCGGGCAGGTCGATGAGAATGACGGGCGTGCGTCCTTCGAGGCGCACCACCTCCAAGGTGGCGCCGGGCAGGCGCGAAATCTGCTCGCGGGCCCAGCGCTCTAAGAGCGCGGTGGCGGCGTCCATGTAGCCGTGGCTCACCCAATCGGGATCGAAGGCCGGCGATTTGTTGGGGATGCGGATGTATTCGGTGAGCGAAGGCACCACCGAATCCTCCCAAAATTCCTCGACAAATTCCTTCAGCCGGGTGCTATCCATGGTCCGCTCCATTGGGCTGCAAACGTCCTATCACCGCAATGGCATGAGGTCGAGCGCATGAGACTTGCGACATTCCAGCAGGACGGCCGGCCGCGCATCGGCCTCGTCGCCGATGACGCCATCGTCGATCTTTCGCAGGCCTCGCCCGAGTTGCCGCGCGACATGATCGGGCTGATCCGAGACTGGCCGCGGCTTGGCGACACCGTGCGGAAGCTGGCCGGCACGAAGCCGCATCTGTCTCTGCGCGATGTGCATCTGCTGGCGCCCGTGCCGGCGCCGCAGAAGATTCTCGCCATCGGCCTCAACTATGCCGATCATGTGGCGGAGAGCGGGCATGCGCTCCCGGAGAAGCAGACCTGGTTCTCCAAGCTGCCGAGCGCCGTCAACGGACCCTTCGATCCGATTCAGCTGCCACGGGCTTCGAACTCGGTCGACTACGAAGCGGAACTGGTCTTCATCATCGGCAAGCGCTGCCGACACGTGACGAAGGAGCAAGCGCCAAACGTCGTCTTCGGCTATTGCGCCGGCAACGACGTCTCGGCGCGCGACTGGCAGTTCCAGACCCCGCAATGGATTCTCGGCAAATCCTTCGACACCCATGCGCCGTTCGGGCCGTGGATCGTGACGGCGGACGAACTCGGCGATCCGCATGCGCTGGGCATCCGCTGCTTCGTCAATGGCGAGAAGCGGCAGGATTCCAACACGCGCAATCTGGTGTTCAACGTCTTCGACCAGATCGCCTGGCTCAGCCAGGCGATGACCTTGGAGCCGGGCGACGTGATCTTTACCGGCACGCCGGAGGGGGTCGGCTTCGCCCGGAAGCCGCCGGTGTTCCTGAAGGCCGGCGACGTGGTCCGGGTCGAGATCGACCGCATCGGCGCCATCGAGGCCCGGATGCAACCCGAGGCGGATTGAAGCTATCCCCACCCTGCCGATTTCCCGACCCGAACCATCGCCAGTGGCCTGTCCGGCGCAATGGGCTTGCGCGGCCCCCGGCTTTCTTGACGGCCTGCTAAGCCCATGGATATTGCCAGCGCCGCGGGGGTAGCCTCGCGGCTGCCGCCCGGACCGGACGGCCCTTCCTGTCGAGCAGAGATCAAGCGGAGCCGGAGACGTGGCATGAAGAACAGGGCGCCGCTCAGCCTGCACATTCCCGTGCCGGAACACCGGCCGGGCGATGCGCCGGACTTCAGCGACCTGAAGCTGCCCGAGGCCGGCGCCGTCGCCTGCCCCAAAATCGACGCCAAGCCGCGCCAGATGTCCGATCTCGCCTTCTCGCTGATCCGCGTGCTGGACGGCGAGGGCCGCGCGGTCGGCGAATGGAATCCCAAACTCGATGCCGAAACCCTGCGCCGCGGCCTCAAGCACATGCTGCTGGTGCGCGTCTTCGACGACCGCATGTACCGCGCCCAGCGCCAGGGCAAGACCTCGTTCTACATGAAGTGTACCGGCGAGGAGGCCATCGCCATCGCCCAGGCCGCGGCGCTCGAGCCGACCGACATGTGCTTTCCCTCTTATCGCCAGCAGGGATTGCTCATTGCGCGGGGCTATCCGCTGGTCGCCATGATGTGCCAGATCTATTCGAACGCGCAGGACCCCATCAAAGGGCGCCAGCTTCCCATCATGTATTCCAGCCGCGAATACGGCTTCTTCACGATTTCGGGCAATCTCGGCACCCAGCTGCCGCAGGCGGTGGGCTGGGCCATGGCATCCGCCTACAAGGGCGACGATCGCATCGCGGCGGGGTGGATCGGCGAAGGCACCACCGCGGAAGGCGATTTCCACTACGCCTGCACCTTCGCTTCGGTCTATCGCGCGCCGGTGATCCTGAACGTGGTCAACAATCAATGGGCGATTTCCACCTTCCAGGGAATCGCCGGCGGCGAGCAGGCGACCTTCGCGGCGCGCGGCATCGGCTACGGCCTGCCGGCGCTGCGGGTGGACGGCAACGACTTCCTCGCCGTCTACGCGGCGACGCGCTGGGCGGCGGAGCGCGCGCGGGCCAATCTCGGCGCCACCTTGATCGAGCACTACACCTATCGCGCCGAAGGCCATTCCACCAGCGACGATCCCGGCCGCTATCGTCCGCAGGACGAAGCCAAAGCCTGGCCGCTGGGCGATCCCATCGCGCGATTGAAGCAGCATCTGATTCTTCTCGGCGAATGGTCCGACGAGCAGCACGAGACCGCGCTTAAAGAGGCGCAGGAGCAGGTCCGCACCGCCAACAAGGAGGCCGAGGCCTCCGGCGTGCTGGGCAGCGGCAGCATTCCCAGCGTCAAGACCATGTTCGAGGACGTCTACAAGGAGATGCCCTGGCATCTCCGCCGCCAGCGCCAGCAGATGGGAGTGTGACCCCATGCCGGCGATGAACATGATCCAGGCCTTGAACTCCGCGCTCGACGTGATGCTGGGGCGCGATCCCAATGTGCTCACTTTCGGCGAGGATGCCGGCTATTTCGGCGGCGTGTTCCGCGTGACCGACGGACTGCAGAAGAAATATGGACTCACCCGCTGCTTCGACGCGCCGATCAGCGAAGGCGGCATGATCGCAACCGCCATCGGCATGGCGTCCTACGGCTTGCGGCCGGTGGTGGAGATTCAGTTCGCCGACTATATCTATCCGGGCTACGACCAGATCGTCTCCGAAGCCGCAAAGCTGCGCTACCGCTCGGCGGGAGATTTCACCGCGCCGCTTACCATCCGCACGCCCTATGGCGGCGGCATTTTCGGCGGCCAGACGCACAGCCAGAGCCCCGAGGCCCTGTTCACCCACGTGGCGGGGTTGAAGACGGTCATTCCCTCGACGCCTTACGATGCCAAGGGGTTGCTCATCGGCGCCATCGAGGACGACGATCCGGTGATCTTCCTCGAGCCCAAGCGCATCTATAACGGCCCGTTCGACGGCCATCACGACCGCCCGGTGCAGCCCTGGTCCAAGCATCCGGCCAGCGAGGTGCCCGACGGCCACTATGCCATCCCGCTCGGCAAAGCGGCGGTGCGGCGCGAGGGCGGCGATGTCACCGTGCTCGCTTACGGCACCATGGTGCATGTGGCGCTGGCGGCGGCGGAAGAGGCGCAGATCGACGCCGAAGTGATCGATCTGCGAACCCTGGTGCCGGTCGATATCGAGGCGATCGTTGCCTCCGTCGAAAAGACAGGGCGCTGCGTCATCGTGCACGAAGCGACGCGCACCAGCGGCTACGGCGCGGAACTGTCGGCACTGGTGCAGGAGCATTGCTTCTGGCACCTGGAGGCGCCGATCGAGCGCGTCACCGGCTGGGATACGCCCTATCCGCACGCCTTCGAGTGGCAGTATTTTCCCGGACCCGCGCGCGTGGTGGATGCGCTGCGCCGCGTCATGGAGCGCTGAGATGGGCCGCTACGTCTTCAAGCTTCCCGACGTGGGCGAAGGCACCGCCGAGGCGGAGATCGTCGCCTGGCATGTCGGCGTGGGCGACAGCGTGGACGAGGACCAGAACCTGGTCGACGTCATGACCGACAAGGCGACGGTGGAAATGACGTCGCCCGTGTCCGGCAAGGTGGTTTCGATTCACGGCGAGCCGGGCGAGATGGCGGCGGTCGGTTCGCCGCTGGTGGAGCTGGAAGTCGCCGGCGAAGGCAATGTGAAGGCCGGGATAGCACCTGCCAAAGCCGAAGCTCCGAAAGCTGCCGCAAAGCCCGCCGCCAAAGAAAAAACTTCCCTCTCCCCCACAGGGGGTCAGGGTGAGGGGGCGGCGAATGTTGTTCCGCTCTCGAAATCTCCCCCTCACCCCAGCCCTCTCCCCCGCTCCGCGGGGGCGAGGGAGAAGACTGGGTCGCAACCCGCCTTCGCCACGCGCAAACCAGGCGACAAGCCGGTAGCGTCGCCGGCGGTTCGCCAGCGCGCACACGAACTCGGTATTGAGCTGCAGTTCGTGCCGGGCTCGGGTCCCGGCGGCCGCATCGGCCACGACGATCTGGATACTTTCATCGCCTCGGGCGGACGCGGCGCGGCCGTTGCGAAGTCGAGTTACGCAGCGCGCGACGGCGTCGAGGAGATCAAGGTCATCGGCCTCAGGCGCCGCATCGCCGAGAAGATGCAGGATTCGAAGCGCCGCATTCCCCATTTCGCCTATGTCGAAGAAATCGACATGACGGAACTCGAATCCTTGCGCGCGCATCTGAACGCCACGCGCAAAGCCGAACAGCCCAAGCTCAACGTGCTGCCCTTCCTGATGCGGGCGCTGGTCAAGGTGTTGCCCGACTATCCGCAGATCAACGCCCGCTTCGACGACGAGGCCGGAATGGTGCACCGTCACGCCGCGGTCCATATCGGCATCGCCACGCAGACCGCCAACGGATTGATCGTGCCGGTGGTGCGCCACGCCGAGGCGCGCGACATCTGGGATTCGGCGGCGGAAGTAGCCCGCGTCGCGGCGCTGGCGCGCGACAACAAGGCGACCAAGGATGACCTCACGGGCTCGACCATCACCATCACCAGCCTGGGCGCGCTGGGCGGCGTCGTCACCACGCCGGTGATCAACCATCCGGAAGTGGCGATCGTCGGACCGAATGCCATCGTCGAACGGCCGGTGGTGCGCGAGGGCCAGATCGTGGTGCGCAAGATGATGAACCTGTCCTCCTCCTTCGATCATCGCGTGGTCGACGGCTACGACGCCGCGGAGTTCATCCAGCGCCTCAAGGCGCTGCTGGAGCATCCCGCAATGCTGTTCATGGATTAAGCGAATAGCGAGTAGCGAATAGGCAGTAGGCAGTAGGCAGTAGGCAGTAGGCAGTAGGCAAGTAGTGAGAACGGCGTGCAGCGAAGCATTCCCTATTCGCCATTCGCTATTTGCTATTCGCTGGCAACAAGCGAGCTTCACGAGGCATGTCTGACTCTATCCATACCAAAGTCTTGATCGTCGGCGGCGGGCCGGGCGGCTATGTGGCCGCGATCCGCGCCGGCCAGCTCGGGCTGGACACCACGCTGGTCGAGGCCGACCGCCTGGGCGGCACCTGCCTCATCCGCGGCTGCATTCCCTCCAAGGCCATCATTCACGTGGCCGGAGAATTCGAGACCATGGCGCTGGCGGCCGAAAAGCCGCGCCACGGCCTGTCGCTCAAGGCCAAGCCGGCCATCGATCTGGCTGAGACGGTGCGCTGGAAGGAAGGCATCGTTGACAAGCTCAACAGCGGCGTCACGGCGCTGCTGAAGCGCGCCAAGGTGCGCGTCGTCTCCGGTTGGGCCAGTTTCTCCGATGCCAAAACCTGCACCGTGAAGACCAAGGACAGCGAGGTCACCATCGCGGCGGAGCACGTCATCCTCGCCAATGGCTCGCTGCCGGTGGAGCTGCCGTTCCTCAAATTCGGCGGCGACGTCATCTCTTCAACCGTAGCCTTGTCGCTCGACGCGCTGCCCAAGCGCTTGGTGGTTGTCGGCGCCGGCTATATCGGACTCGAGCTCGGCATCGCCTTCCGCAAGCTCGGCAGCGAGGTCACGGTGATCGAGGCGCTCGATCAGATCCTGCCGCTTTACGATGCGCCGCTGGTCGAGCCGGTGCGCAAGTGGCTCATCAAGCACGGCGTCGCCTTGCATCTGGGCGCCAAGGCCAAGGGATTGACGAAGGACGGAAAGGGTCTCGCCGCCGAGATGAAGGACGGCAAGGCCGCTGAATTCCCCGCCGACAAGATTCTCGTCACCGTCGGGCGCAGGCCCAACACCGAAGGCTGGGGCCTCGAAAACATGGCGGTCGACAGGGACGGCCGCTTCGTCAAAGTGGATGACCAATGCCGAACTTCCATGAAGAATGTCTGGGCCATCGGCGATCTCGTGGGCGAGCCGATGCTGGAGCACAAGGCGGCGACGCAGGGCGAGATGGTGGCGGAAATCATCGCCGGCAAGCGCCGCCGCTTCGATCATCCGCCCATCCCCGCGGTGTGCTTCACGGAGCCCGAGATCGTCAGCGCCGGATTGCTGCCGAACGAAGTGCCCAAGGATGTCGAGGCGATCACCGCGATGTTTCCCTTCTCCGCCAACGGCCGCGCGCTTTCCATGGACGCGGGCGACGAAGGCGGCTTCGTGCGCGTGATCGCGCGCAAGGACGATCATCGGGTGCTCGGCATCCAGGCCGTCGGCGCGCATGTCTCCGAGCTATCGGGCGAATTCTCCCACGCGCTGGAGATGGGTGCGGTGCTGGAGGACATCGCCGGCACCATCCACGTCCACCCGACCTTGAGCGAGGCCGTCCATGAGGCCAGCTTGCGGGCGCTGGGCCACGCGATCCACATCTGATGGGCTTCCGCGCGCCCGTCCGCGACATCGCCTTCGCGCTTCGCGAGACGGCAGGGCTGAACCAATTGCTCGCATCGGATGCCTTCTCCGGTTTCGATTCCGAGACGCTGACGGCGATCCTCGACGCCGCCGGCGAATTCGCTGAGGGCGTGCTGGCGCCGCTCAATCGCTCCGGCGACCTCGAGGGCGCGCGCTTCGAAAACGGCCGCGTCTTCGCACCCGCCGGTTTCGCGGACGCCTATCGCCGCTACAGCGAAGGCGGCTGGACTTCGCTCGCCGCCCCGCCGGAATTCGGCGGCCAGGGCCTACCGCGCGCGCTGGCGCTGGCGGTGTTCGAGATCGTCCACGCCGCCAACATGAGCTTCGGCCTCTGCCCCATGCTGAGCGAGGCGGCCATCCATCTGCTGACCGCGCACGGCTCACCCGCGCAGAAACGACGCTACCTGCCGCAGTTCGTCTCCGGACGCTGGACCGGCACGATGAATCTGACCGAGGCGCAGGCGGGCTCGGATCTCGCGCTGATCCGCACCCGCGCCGAGCTGGACGGGGAGAAATTCCGCGTCACCGGCCAGAAAATCTTCATCACCTGGGGCGATCACGATTGCGCCGAAAACATCGTGCACCTGGTGCTGGCGCGGCTGCCCGGCGCGCCGGAGGGCACCAAGGGCATCTCGCTGTTCCTGGTGCCGAAGCAGCTTGTCGGCGAGGACGGCAAGGCCGGCGCCGCCAATGCGCTGCGTCCGCTCTCCATCGAGCGCAAGCTCGGCATTCATGGCTCTCCCACTTGCGTGATGTCTTACGAGGGCGCGGAAGCCGAACTGGTCGGCGCGCCACACCAGGGTCTTGCCCTGATGTTCACGATGATGAACGCGGCGCGGCTCAACGTGGGCATGGAAGGCGTCGGCATCGCCGAACGAGCCTTCCAGCAGGCGCGCGACTATGCGCTGGAGCGCCGCCAGGGCCGCTCGCCGTGGAGCGGCGAGGCGCCGGCGCGCATCGCCGATCTGCCCGATGTCCGCCGCATGCTGATGCTGATGAAGGCCAAGACGGAAGCCGCCCGCGCCATCTGCCTCTCCGCGGCGGTGGCTTCCGATCTCGCGGAGCACGCCGCGACGCCCGAGCTGCGCGAAGCCGCCAGGCTGCGCGAGGAACTGCTGGTGCCCGTCGCCAAGGCGTGGTCCACCGATATCGGCGTCGAAGTCGCCTCGCTGGGCGTGCAGGTGCATGGCGGCGCCGGCTTCATCGAGGAGACCGGCGCCGCGCAATTCTATCGCGACGCGCGCATCGCACCGATCTACGAAGGCACCAACGGAATCCAGGCCATCGATCTGGTGGGCCGCAAGCTGGCGCTCGCCGGCGGCGCGCCCCTCCGCGCGCTCCTGGCGGAGATGCGGGAAACGGCGGCGCAGCTCGACGATCGCCTCGTCGCCTCGCCGCTGGCCGGCGGCGTCGACGCGGTCGAGCGCGCGACGGCCTGGCTGCTCGACAAGCGCGGCTCGGTGGACGCGCTGGCCGGGGCCACGACGTATCTCAAACTGTTGGGCGATGTCACCGGCGGCTGGCTGCTGGCCAAGGCCGCGCTCGCGGCGGCCAAATCCGGCGACGCGGCTTTCGCGCAGCAGAAGCTGGTGCTGGCGCGGTTCTACGCCGGCCAAATCCTGACTTCGGCGCCCGGCCTCGCTCAATCAGTGGTGAGCGGAGCCGCCGATCTGGAAGCCGGCGCCGAACTCCTTCGCTCGGAGTAAGAAGTCGCTCGGATTCCGAGGTTTTTTGGCGCTTCAGCGGGGCGGATCGCGCATCGGTGCCCCTCCAACAAAGAAGAGAAGGATTCTCACGCGGAGGACGCGGAGGACGCGGAGGACGCAGAGGGCGCGCTGAACTAAAATCCCTAGCGCTTCCCCTTCCCCCCTTGTGGGGGAAGGTGGCGCGCCCGAGCGCGAGCGAGGGCTGCGACGGAAGGGGGGTGACCACGATCAACACCCCCCCTTCAGTCTGGCTGCGCGACGCTACTCGCGTCGCTTGCCAGCCAGCTTCCCCCACAAGGGGGGGAGCGGAAGGTTGAGTCCCGCGCCGGTGATAGCAAAAACCCCGGCACCCGCGGCTATCGGCAGCGCTCCGCCGTGGAGAAGATGAGTGCTGAAAACAAAACGGCCGGGGCGGTGACCCCGGCCGTCCGTTGATGCGAGCGGCGTGCCGCTTACGGGCTGGTGTAGTTGCCCGTGCTGCAGTGACCGGTGCTGTTCAGATAGTACTGGGTGACGGTGAAGCTCTTGGTTCCGTCGCTCAGTTGTCCGCTGGTGCTGCACTTGTCGCCGATCTCGAAGCCGTTGGCGTCGTTCCAGGCTTGCGGGAAGTCGGGGAAGGAGCCCGGCGTCGGCACGTTGTCCGTCATCGCTTCGGCAAATTCATGCGCGGCGATGAAGGTGATGGTGTTGAGGCTGTAGTTGCAGCTCGGCTCGACCGCGTAGAAGATGTTGTTGTTGGCGAGCTTGGTATCGTTCTTGGCGAAGTGATAGGCGCCGAAATCCTGGCAGGACACGAGCCCGTCGAGCGTGATGGTGACGCTGTTGGGGAAGTAGATCATGTAAAGCGTGTTGAGATCCTGGATCGGCAGCACGCCGTGCCTGATCTGGTATTTCAGCTCGGCCTGGACATCGCCGTCGGACAGGCTGTTGGACGTGTTGTGCGGCGTGATCTGGATCTGGCCGAGGAAGGAACCGCGCCCGATGTGCTGCTTGGTGCCCTTGTGGCCGTTCACCCCGCGCAGGAAGGTGTCGTATTGCGACATCTGGTCGACATAGGTGCTGTTGACGATCGCGGTGGTAAATTCCGGAACGTTGGCGACGGTGGTGCTGTTGACGTCCGGGCCCCAGAGCACCGAGACCACCTTCACGCTCTCGAACACCGAGCCGCCGTAGTAGAACATCGGTCCGGAATCCTGCGCCGGCGCGTAGCCGGTCTTGGCGATGTAAGAGGCCGTCGGAAAGATATGGTAGTTGCCGTATTTTTCGGCCTGGACCGGCGCCGTGGCCAAGCTCAAGGCGG